>DATJGV010000328.1:0-10765 GCA_035494575.1 Pyrinomonadaceae bacterium
GTTAGATCATTATAGAAGTTAGCTCTCAGTAGTTCTTTTGAGCACCGAAATCCGACCCTTCGAAAGACAACCGTTTTTTCTGCGAAGACAAAGCCAGATTCCGACGCTTCTCGAATATTCCCGGATAGGGAAAAGGTAAAATTATTATGTCAATGAAACTTTATGTAGGAAATCTTTCCTTCAATACTTCGGCTTCGGATCTGCAGAATATCTTCGGCGAGATCGGTACTGTCGAATCAGCTAACTTGATCGAGGACCGCGAAACAGGCCGCTCACGCGGTTTTGCATTTGTTGAAATGTCGTCACAGGCCGAGGGCGAAAACGCCATTGCTCAGCTTAATGGCAAAGAGGTTGACGGCCGCGAGCTCAAGGTGAACGAAGCCAAACCCCAGGAAAAACGCAATAACGGTGGCGGTGGTGGAGGCCGCGGCGGTTATGGCGGCGGTGGAGGCGGATACGGCGGTAGCCGCAATCGCTGGTAAGATCAGCTTAAGAAAAATAAAAAAGCCTCGGGTAATACCGGGGCTTTTTTGTTCTGCAAAACGGGAGTTGTCTTCTTTTCTATACCGCTAGCTTTACCTTCTGCACTGGTCTGCTTGCGGCATCGGGCACCTTCCGGCCCGACAGGCAAATATTGATCAGCGTGACGCGGCGCTTCCTTGTTGGCCCGTTGTCCGAAGGATCGCTGAAATCGTAGTTGAACGAATACACAAAATGTCCGGTCGACAGTTTTTTACAAACATCCTCAGGCAGATGAAAAAGAAAAGCGTCGGCATAGTGCCCTAGACTCTCATCGGCGTAGCCGATCATTTCGCCCTCCACATCTTCGAGGTAAACCGGAACCGACACGATATTGTCGCATCGCCCGTAAAGATCGCCGAGCACGTGGCGGCGCTTGATAGCAAGAGGGCTGTACATCATATATAAATGATACCATTTTTCGCCGCGTTTGTCGCTGTTTCGATAAGGCCCCGCCGATAAGCTCCCTGCTTTGCGGCCTGATCATTTTCCGACCCATCATTGGCATCAATATTGCTAATTATATTGGCGGAGGAACAAAGGCGTTCTAAAACAGAACACTTTGGAGAGAAAAATATGCTTTGGACAATCTTTATTATCTTATTGGTATTATGGGCGTTAGGCTTTGGTTTTCACGTTGGCGGCCTGATACACCTGTTGCTGGTTATCGCTGCCATAGTTCTGGTAATCCAGCTGCTAAGCGGCCGACGGGCAGTTTAGTGCAATAACGCACAAACGATCATGTAATAAAAACATCCGCAGGCGGGTCGGTAATGGTTTTTATCGTCCGTCTGCGGATGTTTTTATCCACGCTGCCCGCAAACCTTTCGCCTCCGGACGTTCTCTAATAGACGGAGGTTTTTATGAAACGTGGTGTTTTGTTTGCGGCTGTTGCGGTTTTGTTTTTGTCGGTCACGCTGATGGCCCAGGAGAAAGCGGCTCTTGTTAACCCGGCGATCGATATGGAAGGCTACCTTCGCATATCGGCAGAGGCTGCCAAGTACCGCGAATCGCGCCGCTTGACCGAAGACGAATTTATAAAAATCGCCCGCGAGAAAGGCACCGTTATTCTCGACGCTCGCAGCCGCGAAAAGTGTAACGAGTTACATATCAAAGGCGCAGTAAACCTCAGCTTTCCCGACATCACCGTCGAGAGCCTCAAAACCCTTCTGCCCGACAAAAACACGCGCATCCTGATCTATTGCAACAACAACTTCCAAAACGCCGAAAAACCCTTCCCGGCAAAAATGGCCGCCGCCTCGCTGAACCTCTCGACCTACATCGCCCTCTACACCTACGGCTACCGCAACGTGTACGAACTCGGTCCGCTGCTTGATATTGATAAGTCAAAGATCGAATTTGAGACAGCGATAAGAGATCGTGAAGACCCGCGTTAGTGGACGTGATATTTATTCGATTAAATCAGACTAATGTTTTTCTTAGGAATATCCGGCTGTGAGGCGATGGAAAATCCTCTAACTCGGCAAAAACAAAATAACCACGCTTCTTGTAAAATTCCGGAGCCTGATAGCTCATCGTGTTTAGAAACGCCTTTGAGCAACCATGTATGATCGCCTCACTTTCGATCCGATCCATTAGTTGGTTACCATAACCTTGCCAACGCAACCCCTCGCCGATCCAAAGTGCGTTTACATATAACCAGCCAAATGTGCTGTAACTTCCGTTAACACCGCCGACTATCAACCTATCTTCGTTCCTCAAAAAGAACGCTATCTGCGTATAGTTCTTTTCCCCAAAGATCGAGTGGGTGTACTCAGTCAGGCCATCATCGAGAATTTGAAGATCATTGCGATCGGGATCTTGCTCAAAAGTTATTTGATACCTCATCCACTTAGCCTTTCAGTTAGTTGATCTCGCGATCATATCCTCAACGGCATAACGATGTACTTGTAGTCGTATGAGGTTTCGCCGGCGATCCGCATTTGGGTTTGGGCGTTGGCGTCCTTGAATTCGAAGGAGACGCGGACCGGGCCGCGGGATTCTTTGACACGAACGGTGTTGCCGTCGGTTTCTTTTATCCCAGCGTCGGAAGCACCTTCGGCTGACCCGTTCGCTACTGCTCCCGGTTCTGACACGGCGTCGGCAGCACCGGCTTCACCAGCTGACGCAACGTTCAGAAAATCCTGCAGGTATTGCCAGTTAAAACCGAGCGTGACCTCTTCGCCTGTGTAATCGGCCGGAACGACCTCGCTGCCTTCGCCCTCTTCGGCGCTTTGTGCGGTGAGTTCGACTTCGCCGTCGCGTACCGTCAGGCGGATAGAGCGGTTGCGGTCATCGGACATCAGGCTTACGCGTCGGACCGATTTTTTCATATCGTCAAGATCGAACGTCACGATCTTGTCGTTATCCTTCGGTAAGACCATTTCGTAATTTGGGAAGTTGCCGTTCAGTTTGCGCGTTATCAACAGACGGCCGTCCGTCTGAAAAAAGATATGGTTCGGATCCTCACCGAACGATATATCTTCAGTGCCGCGCGTGATCTTTTGCAGTTCGAGCAGCGCTTTTTTCGGAACAAGCGTGTCCATCGAGCCCTCGGTTTCAACCGCGCGTTCGACGTACGCCAGCCGGTGCCCGTCGGTCGTCACCATTTTTGCAACCCCGTCGCCAACGATAAATTTTGCACCCGACAGTGTAAACCGCGACTGTTCGTTTGTGATCGCAAACGCGGTGTTCTGAATAAAATAATTGAACACCTCGGCCGGCAGCTTCATTGGCGTCGATTTGAATTGCGGTATTTCGGGAAACTGTTCACGGTTTACGCCGGCGAGACGAAAATTTGCCTTTCCGCATTTCATCACCACCCACTCGTTGTCTTCTTTTTTGAAATGCACATCACCCGGATCAAGAGCACGCACAATATCGAAAAGCTTTTTGGCCTGGACGCACATCGCGCCGGGCTTTTTGATCTCGGCCTCGGCGTCGCAGCGGATCGTCACGTCGAGGTCCGTTCCGACGATGCGGATCTCGTTTTCGCCGATCGATTCGATAAGGATGTTCGAGAGGACGGGAATCGTCGTCTTACGCTCGACAACGCCCTGTATGAAATTTAGCTCTTCTCTAAGTACGTTCTGCTTGATGGTGAATTCCATGGGTTAATGCTCCTGGTGTTTTGGTATTCGGATTTCTTGTATCGTTGATCTCTTTTCCGCCCGTTCCGTGTTTGAAGATTTGTTTTAATTATATTCCAAGTTGAGAAATTTCTCTCAAGTCAGAACACGCCTTTTACTAACTCTAATTATTTATAAAATCTTTTTAATCTCTAGTACTAGTAATAGTGCCTGTGAGTATGTGCAAAAGCCGTTTCCGGTTCGATAAATACTGAGCTTTCGCGTCCACAGATTATGTGGAAAACTTGTGGAAAATATACCGATCTTTCGGAAAACTTTCCGACCGTAACTTTTTCCACCTGCATCCACATGCCGTATAAAAACCCGTCTGCGGAAAAGTGGAAAACTCTTTTTCAAGTATCTGTAAATAAAAGGTTTGTTGTATCAACCTTAACTCACCGCCTGTGCAAAAACTTTTGTCGACAACAAGACAAAACGGTGTTTAATTAACTGCAAAGATTATCGATAAGCTCGCTCACCATCTTGTGGAAATTGCGGTCCGATTTGGTCAACGCCTCGATCTTTTCGAACGAGTGCATCACGGTCGTGTGGTGCTTGCCGCCGAACTCACGTCCGATCTCGGGATAACTGCTTTTTGTAAGGCGTTTGCACAAATACATCGCGACCTGCCGCGGCACGGCTATGGCCCGCGAGTTGTTCTTCGATTTCAGCTCCTCGACCGTCATTTTGTAATGCGACGCAACCGTACGAGCGATACGTTCCATCGTCAAACCTTCGGGACGTTCGCTGTCGATGATGTTTTTCATCGCGTCCTGGGCAAGCATCTTTGAAATAGGAATGCCCCGCAGGCTCGAGATAGCGACCAGCCGTACCAGCGATCCTTCGAGTTCACGCACGTTGCTCTTTACTTTGCTTGCGATGAATATCGCGATATCGTCAGGTAGAAAAATTCCGTCAAGGTCTGCCTTGCGTTTTAGTATCGCAACTTTTGTTTCGAGATCCGGCGGTTCGATGTCGGCGATCAAACCCCATTCGAACCGCGAGTGCAAACGTTCCTGCAAGGTCGGTATCTCGCGCGGCGGGCAGTCGGACGAGATAACGATCTGCTTCATATCGTTATGGAGCGTGTTGAAGGTGTGAAAAAATTCTTCCTGCGTGCGTTCCTTGCCGGCCATGAACTGCACATCGTCCATCAGCAGCACGTCGATGGAGCGGTACTTGTCGCGAAACGCCGGTGTTTTGTCGTATCTTATCGCGTTGATCAACTCGTTCATGAATTTCTCGGAGGTGATGTAAGCGACGCGCAGGTGACGGTTGCGCTCCTTTATCGAATGGCCGATAGCATGCATCAAATGTGTTTTTCCCAAACCTACTCCGCCGTAAATGAAAAGCGGATTGTATGTCTTTCCGGGCTGCTCGGCTGCGGCCAGCGACGCCGCATGTGCAAACTGGTTGCACGCCCCGACAACAAATTTTTCGAATGTGTATTTTGGGTTGAGCGAATTTTCTATCGGCTCGATATCTACAAAATGGGTCGACGAGCTTTTTGCAAATCCGGCGGCAGTAGCTTCCGCTCGCGAAGGTAATGCGGCTATTGATGCTGCGTAGGTTTTATTCGTCTCAAAGAAAAAGTCCGGTTCCGTGTCGTCGGCAAATTCGTTTTCGGCCGGCTCGGTCTCTTCGATCTGCCATTCGATCGTGTACCCCGACAAATTCAGTTCGGCCATCGTCTGCTCAAGCAGATCGGTGTAATAAAGACAAACCCAGTCTTTTGTAACTTGTCCGGCGCTTAATCTCAGCGTCCGGTTTTGTTCATCAAGGCCGTCGAACTTGATCGGCAAAAACCACGATTCGAATATCTGACGGTTTAGACGTTGTTCAACGAGTTCTAAAACGCTCTCCCAAGCGTTTTTTGTTTCTATGATCGCGTTCATTTTTCAATCCCGAAAATAATGTTTCAAAGTGAACAAAAATTAAGCAAAAGTATATGCAAAGCAAATGTCCTTAAGCAGGGTCAAGGACAGTGCCGAAAACCTCGGGAAACCCTTATGATATTACGGACTTTTGTTAAGGTCGCAGTAACCGGCTTTTTCTCTTTTCCACAGAGTTTTCCACAAGACTGTGGAAAGAGCGCTTAAAGCTTAAGGTAAAACTTTAAGTTATTTATTTTCAATAGTTTACAAGCTATTGCAACTTGAAAATGGGTAACAGACTAACACGAAAAAAAGCCTAATGCAAACGAAAATCCACAGGTCGCGAAATTAATTTTTAACGCAAATTTAACACCTTTTTTCTCAATGATTTGGCTTGTTTTCTAACCGTGTTAGACTATCAAAATGGACGGTTTTGGATATGAATTTTGAACCAAAATGACGAAAAAATCAAAAAATTTTTCAGGTGAAAACGATCGTGCAGAGATGCCGTTTTTCGAACAGTTAAAGGGCGCATGCAAAGGGTGGTTTTACATGAGCGAAACTGATGCCCAAATCGAACCATTTTATGCTGAAAAGGCGGAGGCGGTAACGCAGGAAACCGTCCTGAATGCGACGGGAAATGCAGGGACCGTGCTGATCGAAGAAGGAGATCTCGATTCGTTTTTCACACATCTTTGGCTCACTGGCGAAGGCGGACCGACGCATACACCGTCGGGTCCGATTCAAAACTTACGCCAATTTTTGGAAGAGAACTTAAGCGATCTGAAAGTTTTTCGGATCGGCCGAATACGAATCGACATTTACGTTGTCGGCCGCGATCGGTATGGACACGTGGCGGGTATAAAAACAAGAGCGGTTGAGACGTGATTCACTTGTTCACGTCCAACCGCGCTCGATCGACAAACCCAAAGCTTGTTATCAATTATTTCTGCGTAACGCTGCTCGCGCCGCTTGTTTTGTTTGTAAAATTTTTCGGCGTTCCCGTGTAAACGATCTTGCTTGCACCCGAAGCATCCGCCCAAAGCTCATCTAGCGCGAAAACGCTCACCTTGCTTGCTCCGCTTGCATCGACGCGTGCGTTATCGGCCTTGAGGCCTTCGGCGTTTATGTTGCTCGCGCCGCTTACGTCTATGTTAAGCCTTGCCGTTTCGCCCTGAACCGCGACCTTTGACGCTCCGCTGGTGTTAAGTGCAAATTCCGAATTCTTCAGGTTCGAAACGCTCACATTCGAGGCTCCCGACGCTTCGACATTTTCTATATCCGGCGCCGATATTCTGATAACGATCGGCTCATGCGATTTGATGTGCTTGTCGGCCGAGATCTTAAGCACATCGCCGTCGAGCTCGGTCTTGATGATCGGCTGCAGATTGTCGTCAGCGACAACCTCGACCGAATAATCTTTTTGCGCCGTTACTTCTACCTTAAAAATGCCGCCGACATCGATTGCTTTAAAATCGACCACGTCGCGTTTGTCCGTGACGATGTTGCCCGAACCTGAAACGCCGCCGAAATTTGTCGAAAAGTGAAAAATGCGCGAGCCGATTCGGCCAAAAGAGAAAATATTGGCGAGAACCACGCCAAGTATGAGCGCCGCTATAAAAAATATTATTCCTACTTTTTTCATTTTGTTCCTCGTTAAACCACCTGCAGGAGCGGGCGGGTCGTTCAGGAGGTATTAAATCCTGTTAAAAAGCAAAACGAACGGTTGCGAAAAAAGTTCAAACGAATTTCACATTGCCGGACAAATAAATGCCATGCCAAACCGTTAAATTGGGATGTTTTCAGCAAATCCGCGTTTTTCAGGAGATGGAAGTGGAGCAAACCGTGCGTTGTTCACACAAAAGATACGCAACAAAAGGGCGAGCAAAGCGCCCGCCCTCGTGTTTGGTTACGTTGACCATCTACTTTCTGCAAAACCCCTCGCTCCCCTTTGTCACGACCAGGCAATTCTTTTCGTTTTCGAAGCCTTTCATGCCGGTTTCGGCGCCGGTCGCGGCCTTGATCGACTCTGTCTTGCCGTTTCGCGCAAATTCGATATGATCCCCCTTGGCCATTCCCTCGTATGTCTTGGGCCCGTCAAGATTTGCGATCTCAATAGTAAATTTCTCCTCGCCCGCTGTGGCGGTCTTGGATTTTTCTGGAGCCTCCGTCTTTTTCGTGATCGTCAGGTATGTTCCTTCGACGCCCTGCCATTTACCGACCCATGATTCGAGCTTATTCGCCGGGCTGCCCGAAGGGCTGACAGACGGATTTGCCGACGGCGAAGCGCTTGGGCTTGTCGACGGGCTTGGTGATGGCGTAACCGGCGGATTCTTAACCTCGGGCTGGCATGCCGCAATTAACGCAACGCCGGCAAGTAAAATAATCCAAAAGCCAAAATCCCAGATCTGAAATCGTGATCGTCTTCTCATTGATTTTCCTCACATTAAGCTGCCTCGCGGTTCTTTCTTAGCCGGCTGGCAACCGCGCCGGCCCCGCAGACCTAGTTTCACGGGCTAAATATCAAGCGCCAAGCATCGTGGTCCAGATCACCACTGACGAATGACGAATGATAACTCCCGCGCACCAAGAACGAGCGGCCCGACAAAACTTGCAATTTATTTTCTTTTAATTAGATCGGACCGGTTGTAAAATATCTTGGCCCTCGAATGCCCTGCAATTCGAACCCTATACAGTTTTTTGGAGAAATAAAATGATCAATCCCTTTTTGCGGAGATTTACGTATCTTCTTGCATTCTTGTTCCTGTTTGGTTCCATGAATATGGTTTCGGCACAGTTTGGCGGTCTGGGCAGCATCGGAAAAAAGATCGCGAGCAAAGCCGCGCCTTCGTCCCTGCTCGAAGGCAAAGCTCCCATCACAACATCGCTGCCCGATGCGATCTGGAGCGACCCGTCAAAAGACGGCTTTACGCCGCGAGATCCGCAGCGATCATTGATGACGCTGCAGCGGACGCCGAATGGCGGATTCGTCCTTCAGCCCGGATATTACATGCTTGTCGATCAGAGCTACTGCCTACATGCCGGAACGCATGGCCCGGGCGGAGGCGACGGCTACATCTACGCGCCGCCGAAAGGCTCAGCCGAGGATGCCGTGATGTCGGTCGTCCGCAACTCGGTTCAGCACCCCGAGATCGATCAGCACAATGTGCAGCTTCTTTTGTGGGCGATCGTCGCGCGGGCAAAATTCGAAGATCTCTCGACCGAACTCAAAGCCGTGGCGTCAAAACTGCTCACACCGCGCCAACTCGCAATGCTTAACCGCAGCGGCCTCGATATGATTCCCGGCCCGGCGCTCGACCGTGCAATGGGCTCTGCCCCGAGCGGGTTGCGTGCGGTACTTAACGCCGAAGCCCAGCTTCGCCAGGGGTTCGCAACCGGTGCAAGCTATGCTGATATGGAAAGGATCGCGGTTTTGGGCGGCGCAGCGGGTCGCGGCGAAGGCAGTATCGACATTCCGTCGGGCCGCTGGTCGCTCCATCCGGACGGATATTATGTGCGATACATCCCGAGCGGGTACACGACAACGCGGGTTGAGATATGGGTGCCGCAAGGCAGCGCCGCGGTCGGAAAAGAATACGACCCGGCAACGCACATCGCGGTTCCGGGAAACACGTCGCGCCAGCGCTTGATTCAATCCGGCCGCGCTCAGCGACAAATGTGATCCTATCTTGTCCCAAAATGGGACAAATGGGACAAGGCTTGGGACAGATAACTGATTGAAATCAAAAGATTTAGCGTTTGTCCCACCTTGTCCCACCGTTTTGCAATTTTTTTCGCGCGGCGTAAGTAGTGACAAATTTCAAAGATCAGCGGCTCTTTATACAAAAGCCGCACGATATTTTATCATGCCGGCATGGATGAAACAATATATTATTTACGACACAAATCTTTAGGTTCCCAAATTATGAAATCGATTCTTCTCACCTTAGCGACAATTTCTTTCGTTGTGTTGGTCTCGTTTACGAACACTCGGGCACAGAGCGATTCAACCCCTGACTCGGTTGATGCAAAGCTGCTTAGCGCTCCGACCCCTAAATATCCTGATGAAGCTAAAAAGACAGGTATCGGCGGCAAGGTCTCAGTACTTGTCTCGCTAGATGAAAAAGGTAATGTAACGGGCATCGAGAGTATCTCCGGCCCTGATTGGGTTTGCCCGACAATAACCTATCCTGATGTTATCGCGCTGCGCGAAGCGGCTAAAGCGGCCGTACTCAAGGCAAAGTTCGAACCGGCGATGAGAGATAGTAAACCCGTAGCCTCGACCATTTTGGTTAGCTACGATTTTAAGGGTTCGGCCCAAGAACGTGGGGGCCTAAAACGACTAGACTTAGTTCCGAATGCTCGTTACAAGGTTGTCGGCAGTGCATCAAGCGCAAGTTCAGGAAGCGGACAAACTGTATCCGGTGGCGTCCTGAACGGTAAGGCGATCAGTTTAGCGAAACCACCTTATCCGGCAGCAGCTCGCGCGGTGCGAGCGTATGGTGCCGTTTCTGTACAGGTTTTGATCGATACAGACGGTTTTGTATATTCTGCGCAAGCGGTGTCAGGTCATCCTTTACTGCAATCGGCATCCAGAATGGCGGCATGTAATTCGCGGTTTACACCAACCTTGCTTATAGGCAAACCGGTTTGGGTCAGCGGCATCATTACATACAACTTCGTTCCGTAAGACTGTACTTTATGGAGGCTTCCACCTATGCCGCGGACAATATCATCAAGTTTGACCATTTTGTATATATTCATTCTGCCCGGAATATTTCTGGTCCTCTTTATAATGAATGTCGTCGATGCTTTGCGAGGGCAATTTTATATCCCGCCGGATGCAACATTTCCATTTATTATTCTGATCGCAGTTCTCGCAATTGTATGGATAGTTTTCATCGTCTGGTCAATGGTCAAGCTTAAGCGAGTCAGGGTTGACCAGGACTTCTTGTATGTCTCCGACTATTTTAAGGAAACGCAGATCCCGCTTCAGGATATTTATGAGGTAACAGAATTTCGCTGGGTAAATATTCACCCGGTAACCATCCACCTGAAAAAGCCGTCCGAATTCGGAGACAAGATCGTATTCGCGCCGCCGTACCGCCACTTTGGATTTTTCACCTCTGACCCGATCGTGGACGAACTAAAACAACTGGCGTGGTCAAAAAGCCAGACCGGATTTTTAACAAATCCGTCACCCCCGAAAATGTTCCATTGATGCACAAATCAGGACCAATTATT
>DATJGV010000329.1:0-3492 GCA_035494575.1 Pyrinomonadaceae bacterium
GAAAATCGACGTTAAAAATGCCCGCCGTCACGCCGGAACTTTGTGCGGTCCAAGACGTTCCGCCGTTTTGTGTCACGAGGATCACACCTTTGTCACCGACGATCCAACCGTGTGAACTGCCGTTAAAATCGAGATGAAACAATTCCGATCTTGAGGGAACGACGATGCGCTGCCACGTCTCGCCGCCGTCTTCGGTGCGCATCACGAGAGAGTCGATAACCTGATCGGACCGATTTAGGAGCGATCCGATAACGAATCCGCGCTTTTTATCCGAGAAACGAATGCTGAGAAATTCGGGAACGGCGTTGCGAAAATCGCCAGCTTTGTAGATCTGAATTTCCTGCCAGGTGCGTCCGGCGTCGCGCGTGATGAACATCTTTTTCCCAGCGACAAGGTAGCCATTGTTGTCATTGCGGAAATAGATCTCGTTTATATCTTCGGTAGTGCCGAGCGGGACTTTCGTCCAGGTTTGGCCGCCGTCGGTGGTCCCAGCGAGATAGCCTTTGTCACCGGCGATCCAACCTTTATCAATAGAGGTGAAATACACGGCGACAAGATCGCCTGAGCCCTGCGCCGTATCAAGTTTCCAGCCGGTTTGGGCAGAGACAGAAATGGAAAATATCAAGAATAAGAACAGAATGAGAGCGTATGATTTCGATAACCTCACCGTGAAACTCCTTAGGAAAATAAATAATGACTTTTGAAGAAATAAGATAGCCTTTATTCGCGTGAAAGTCACCCTTAAAGGTAACGGGCATTGTCCTTGGGTTGTGGCGCGGCAAAGAGAGTCTGGCTTCTTTGCGTTCTTCGCTTCTTTCCGGGAACTAATAACCCCGCAAAGTAGCAAAGCCGCAAAGAAGCCAGATCATTTCGTGGTTTTGGTTTTTCGCTTCGCTATTTCGTTATTCGATAGACTTTGCCTTTCCAAACGACTGCGACCTCTTCACCTAGTGCAAAAAACCGCGCAAGATCCGGTTCCTTCGCGATAAGATCAAAATATTGATCGGATGCGAATTTGAGTCTTGTCTCGGGCAGTGTTGAATTTTCCGTAATTTCGGCATCGGTCCAAACCCCGTTTTGCAGATAAAAGGTCTTTGTTCCTATCTTCTTGACCGCGCCCGTCGCCACGAGCTCATCATCTTTTTCGTTTACGCGGATCTCTTCTTTTTGACTTCGAGCCTTTTTGCTCAGTGCAACCGCGTCGGCTCCGCTGGCCTGTGCCATCATCTTCGGCGCAGACATGCGTCTCATATCGCGGTCGACCGTCGGGCGCTCGCTGCCGTCGGTCGCAAGGTACGACGTGTAAGGCGTGACGATGCCGTAACGCGTACCCAGATCGATTATCTCGTCGCGGAGTTCCTTGTTTTCACCATTACTGCGGATCTGTTCGACCAGCCAACCGACACGGCGTGTCGCCCACAATCGAGGCAGAAAATCGTTCGATTCGGCGCGCTGCGGAAAATCGAGATCATTGTAATCAAATGAACGCGTCTCGTCTCCGGCCTTTCCTGTCAATCGGAGAACGGCGTTCCGCACGTCGCCGTCGTTTTTGTACCGTCCGACAAGTGTGAGCTGGGTTCCCTTGAACAGATCGGAAAGCGTTCGCGGATAAACCATGTCGGTCTGGACGGCGCCGAAGTCCAGGTTGAGATTTGTCAGCACGGGCGAGTTTACTTTTGTGAAAAAGTTGGAGACTTTTACTTCAAGATTTTCCTTGGGCTCGATGTAATCGGCAACACCGGAATTTTCGGCAGCGAGTTTATCGAGCAGGCGCGTGTTGACATCGTAACCAACGCCGAATGTGAAAAGGTGCAGGCCATCGACCTTGATCTCGCCCGCGTTTTTGAGAATTTTGTCGACATCCGATTCGCCGACGGTCGGCAAGCCATCGGTCATAAAGACGAGCATTTTGGGCCGTTCGGACGAATCGAATTGACGAAGTGCCGCCTTTAGCGCGTCGTTGATGTTCGTACCGCCGCTGGGTGCCAGTTTTTTGACGAATTCCTCACCGCGACGTTTTCCCTGTTCGTTCGCCGCTATCAACTTTGATTCCATCAAATGTTCCTCGCCGGCAAAGTTGATGACATTGAATCTGTCACCTTCGCGAAGCCCGCGAATGCCAAATAATAACCCGGCTCGGGCCTTGTCCATTTTGCCTTCGTCGGCCATTGAACCGCTCGTATCGATGACGAAAACAATATCTTTATTGATCAATTCGCTGTCGAGGATCTTGTCTTTTGGCGAAAGCTGCAGCAGAAAATAACCGTCCTTGCCGGGCTCGCGATAGGTCAGCAGCGACAGTCCAAAATCATTGTTCGAGAGGCCGTAGAAAAGCTGAAAATCGCTTGGGTCGCCGCTCGATTCGAAGGTGACGGTCGCCGAAGTCTCGCCTTTTTTTGATACGTCGATCTTGTGCGACGGCGAATAGATATTTCGCAGCGCTTCCTTTCCCTGAATTTCTATTTTACCGGACACGGTTCCGAATTTTTGCGGATCGGAACGCGAGTATGCAACGCCTTCGACCCACGGCTGCGGACGCGACCAGAGATTTCGCCCCGTGCCAAGCGGATACTTATATGAAACAGTGCCTGATTCACCCTTGAGAATCTGCGAGTACGTCATCTCGAGTTTTTTATCGGAATTTGGCGGGATCGGGAAGATCGAGGCTTGGAAAAGGTCTTTACCTGCGTATTCGAGCAGGCCCGGATCGCGCTGGCGACGGACAATCTCGTCGTAGATCCGCCGCGCCTCTTCGCGGGAACGGACCTCGCCGACGAGCTTTTTCCCGTTTTCCCAGATCGCGAATTCCACGATCGACGCGGTTTCGGGAATCGGGAAAAAGTAGGTGCCTTCGAGCGTGTAGGGCGTATCGTTTCTGAACACCTGAACGATATGCGTTGTCGCAACCTGGCCGTTTATTTTTGTGTCGAGATTGATCGATTTGACCGGCAGAGCATTAGGCAATGGGATCGGCCTTGGAATTGGCCGCGGCGGACACGGCCGAATGTCACAAATGATCGGAATAATTACGCCTTGAGCGTAAACAGCAGCCGAAAAAATAAAGGCAGCAAAAGCAACGAACAAGCCCTTCGCAAGCAATTTTAACATCTTGGTTTACTCCTCGTGGTCGAACGACAATATTGTTAGTCATTATTAGGAACGCACGAGTAGAAAAGGACTTGCAGATTATTTTTTTTCGGGATCTGGATAGTTGGGAAGTCCAAACGAAATACTTCGTTCAGCCATTTAATTATTTAACTAATAATTACTAATTAGTTTAATTGGTTAGCAGAATTTGCCGCGAGGGCTTAAGGCTGCTGATTGTTGTCGGTGTTGTCTTTTGTATCATCGACAAGCGCCGCGTCGATGTCCTTGTCGAGTTTTGCACGAAGACGGTCGACCAGATCGTCTGCTTTTCTGACGCTGTCATCGAGCCGAGCAAGCGTCGACTGAACCTCGGTAAGCAGAGATTCCTGGCTGGAGCGCTCGGCC
>DATJGV010000330.1:0-3858 GCA_035494575.1 Pyrinomonadaceae bacterium
ACCATCATTCCGAACGTGCCGATGCGGTTCGCAATAAAATTCGGCCTGTCCTTCGCCGGGACAACGCCTTTGCCGAGCCGCTGATCGAGAAAACCCGCGATCTGGCACGCGATCTCGCCGCTTGTCCAGTCGGTCGGAATTATCTCGACGAGCTTCATATACCGAGGCGGGTTAAAAAAGTGAATGCCGAGAAAATGCGATCTGAAATTATCTGAAAACGGTTCGGCGATCGATCTGATAGGGATGCCGCTCGTGTTCGATGCAATTACGGCAGACGGCTTGCGAAATTTTTCAACCTCAGCAAAAACCTTGTGCTTGATCTCGAGGTTCTCTACCACGGCCTCAATGACCAGATCGCAATCGCCGATCTTTGTCATGTCGTCGATGAAATTGCCGACGGTGATCAGCTTTGCGTTATCGGCCAGCATGTACGCCGCCGGCCGCGTTTTTATCAGTGCGGAAAAACCGGCATTCGCTATCCTGTTTTTTACCTGTGGCGAATCGAGTGTCAGTCCCTTTGCTTCTTCCTCGGCCGTCAGTTCGCTCGGCGCGATGTCAAGCAACAGCGTCGGTATCCCGGCGTTGGCGAGATGTGCGGCGATGGTCGCTCCCATCGTTCCGGCCCCCAAGACAGCAGCTTTTCCTATATTCATCTGTGGCTTCCTTTTGTCTTCGATCTGTTGGTCGACAAGCACTGCGGCTTCTCCGGTGTTCGACATAAATTTTGCCTCGGTCGGTTTAAGTATTCAAGTAGCGAGATTATAACTGAATGAACGTTCATTCAGCAAGCAGATGGCTAAAGATCTGCGCACATATTTGTCATCTTCCTTACATTCCGAATCAACGGAACGCTAATTGCGAGAAGCATTTACACTGTATTCGAGCCGAACACGGACACGTAGATCGCGGCCGCCGGGTTGGGTACTATTCCAAGGGGGGTCTTTATGTTGTACGGTATCGAAACGCGGCTGGCCGCAGCCGTTGTCCTTCTCCCTCTCTTCTGTTTTACTTATCTCGTTGCCCAAGAGCCAAGCGCTGAAAACTTCAGCATCGATACGACGCAAAAGCGCGTATCCGGTCTGATCAGTCTATCGCACGAAGCGTCCGGCGCAGAAACGGATTCGTCCGCATTTTCCGATCTTTCTTCAGTAAAACCAGACGATGCGATCGGCTTTAATAATTTGGGAGTGAACCTCGCCAAGATCAGGCGTTATGACGAGGCAATAAAGGTGCTGCAGCGCGCGATCGAGATCGATCCCAAATTTCGCTCGGCGTACATAAATCTATGTAATGTTTACGACATGGCCGACCGTCCTGAAGAAGCGCTTGAAGCCCTGCGAAAGGCAGTTGAATTGTCACCCTTCAGCCCTGCCGAGCGTGGAAAGGAGTGCGAGTTGCTGCTGCTTGTTGAACGAAATCAGGAGTCGGTCAATTGTTATACAAACCTCGGCAAAACGGCCCCCCTTGACGCGACCTCTCAAGTAAATTTAGGCGTCGGTTTTATGCGACTTGAAAAATGGAGCGAAGCCGATCGGTTTATGGAACCTGTCGAGCCGCAGATGCAATATAATCCGAGGTATTTTAACGCGTTGGGCATGATCCGCTATCACACCAAACATTACAAGGCCGCAGTTGAAGCATTTAAGCAGGCCGTTGAGCTTGATCCGGAACGCAAAGACTCACGGTTTAATCTCGCTTTGGCTCAACTTGCGATCCAAAACAAACCCGGTGCACTGAGTCAATATAGATTCCTTTCCGAATCGGACCCGGAGCTGGCGCAGGAGCTGTACCGGATCATTTATAGAGACAAATTGGTTTTTGTCGATAGCAAGTAGCACCGGTAATCGTCCCCGCCTTGACAGAAAACCCGAATCCGTCGATACTTTCTCACGTCATTCAGGAAAACAGGACAAGTTCTTCCGCAAAAACGCGTCGTATGTAATCCCTTTGCAACGTCCTGTGTCTTGAAAAATTAATTAAAAAATTCGAGGAGATTTTTAATGAATAAGCTAATTCTCTTACTGCTTTCGTGTCTATTCCTGTGCGTTGGGGTAAATGGACAAACCATGACAGGTTCGCAACCTTCGGCCGCCCAGACCAAGACGGAAGCAAAGCCAAAACGACAGATCTTTCGTGCGAACAAGAACCAGATCACCGAGGTTCAAAAGATGCTGAAAACAAAAGGTATTTATAACGGTGAAGCAACCGGCAAGCTGGATGACGCGACACGGGCATCGATCAAGTCGTATCAACAGGACAACGGCCTCAGGCAGACCGGAACGCTGAATCGCGCGACGCTCGAAAAAATGGGTATCGAGCTTACCGACAAGCAAAAGCTGATCCCGGTTTCGCCAAACTCATTTGCTACGGAAAGCGATAACAAAAGCGATACCGCGAAACCGAAACGAACGATCTTTCGCGCGACCAAGGACCAGATAGCAGACGCACAAAAGCTTCTAAAAGAAAAAGGTATGTACAGCGGCGACGAAACAGGAAAACTCGACGACGCGACTCGCGAGGGCCTGAAAAAATATCAGGAAGCCAACGGTATAAAAGTGACCGGAACGCTAAACCGTGTAACGCTTGAGAAAATGGGAATTGAGCTGACCGATAAGCAAAAGGGCGACGCGGCCACGAATAAGTAAGCGGCAGCACCTTGGCAAGTAGGCAGACGGAGTTTTTTCTGCCTACTTCTTTTCCTGCTATAATCCCACCATGAAAATCCTGGCTGCCCTGTTCCTGCTCATAACGTTTTCAATGATCGGCAACGCTCAAAATTCCAGGATCGAATCGGACATTCGCGCCGTGATGAACGATCAGGTCGCGGCGTGGAACCGAGGAGACATCGAGGGATTTATGAGTGGCTATTGGAGATCGGACAAGCTTACGTTCGTTTCCGGCTCAAACGTCACGCGCGGCTGGCAGCCGACGCTTGACCGCTATAAGAAAAATTACGATTCCCGCGCAAAGATGGGAACACTTGCCTTCTCCGATCTGGAAATAACGGTTCTATCAAAAGACGCAGCCGTCGTGCTCGGGAGTTGGTCGCTCGCCCGCGAAAAAGACAACCCGCACGGTAAATTCACCCTCGTCTTTCGCAAATTCAAGGACGGCTGGCGGATCGTTCAGGACCATACATCGTAAAAATTTTCGAACAAATTGGAGATGCTAATGAAGAAAATAATTTTCATCATTGGGTTTGTTTTTCTTTTTACCGGCACTTTAATGGCTCAAAGTGGAACGGCTGAACCGGGCTATTATCCGTCGAACTACGCAGGTGAGACATGGACTGGGGAAGTAACGTTGGCTAACGATGACACCCGCGAACTTACGCTTTCATACAAAAAGGGTGCTAAAGAGCAGAAATTCGTAGGGATTTTGCCTAAAGGATACACCGTGAAAATTAAAGATGGCACGAATTACGAAGTAAAGATGTCGGATTTAATGGGAATGCGGGTTAAAGTTTATTATTTAACAAAAACCATGAAGATTAATGGGCAAAAGATAAAGGCAAACGAGATTTTTATACTGAAGTTTGTGAAAGATAATTAACCCGGTTGGCAGTTATTGCTTTAGAAACGACTGGCGGGAAACTAAATGTTATGCGGCTATTTTTAGAACATTTCCGGGCCAACGCGGAACGAACCATGATGCCAATATTTCATTTTGGGCACCAAATATTTCATTCCAGGTGTCCAATATTTCTTTTATTGTTCTAAATATTTCGTTCCAGGTGTCCAATATTTCTTTTATTGTTCTAAATATTTCGTTTCGGGTGTACCTCTTCTCAGAAAAGGTTATAAATATTTCATTTTAGGTACACCCAAAATGATTTCCGGACGACAATACTTCGTTTCT
>DATJGV010000331.1:0-5899 GCA_035494575.1 Pyrinomonadaceae bacterium
TGGAATATCGCGGTCGGCGGCGATCTGCGAATGCCTGAAACGAACGTGCGCCGCGGCGTCGGCGTCCGCCTTATGAATTGTTATCTGAGTATGCTGCACAGGCACGCCCACCGTGACGCCGAAGCCGCATCTGCATTTCTTCGCGTCGCTCAGTTGATAGACTCTCCGTCATCGCTTATGTCGCCAAAGATCGCGCTTCGGGTGCTGCTCGGAAACCTGCTCCCGCGACGAATCGGTGTGCCAAAACAGAAGATCAGTGCGACGACGTGCGAACCCATGCCGTCAATGGACACAAGCGTCGGATAAATTCGATCACTAAAAAACTTGTGAACTACCCGTGAAAGGCATAATCTGAATTTAATGAAAACCAAGGAGGTAACTCATGTTAACCAAAGCCCTTGCGGTAAAACTTGTCGCCAAACCCGGTCGCGAAGCCGACGTTGAGGCCTTTCTTAAGAGCGGATTGGATCTCGTAAACGAGGAACCGCTGACCGTCACCTGGTACGCGGTAAGATTTGACGACGGCACATACGGCATTTTCGACTCGTTCGAGGCCGACGAAGGCCGCGACGCTCATCTTAACGGCAAAGTCGCGGCGGCGTTAATGGCAAAGGCGGCCGAACTGCTTGCCGAACCGCCAAAGATCGAAAAGGTAGATATTCTCGCGGCAAAAACTGCGTCGGCAGCCGGTAGAGGCTCCGTCGCTTGAGAGAACTCGCTGCCTAAATAACACACACGGATTTTGTACGGAGCCAAGAATGGATGGATTCGCCTGTGGTTTTAAGATTTTTGGGTTACCGCTGTCTCATGCACACAACGCTTGATGATCTATGCAACGCCCTTCAAAATGAGCCAGCCGGCTTCGCCGACGTTCTTTGAAAATACTCAAACCTTCTCTGATCAATAACAATACCTTACCGATCGCATATAATCCGCTACAAGCTAACGTTATCTCTGCTATTTCGAACATAACATTTTTGATTTTCGTATAAGCCTTGTATCCTTATATTAAAGAATACATTGATAAATTTCACGGAAAGATACCTGGAGAATTAGGATGTTAAGCAATAAGTTTTTCGTCATCATTTTATTGGCAGCCGTTCTGTTTATCGGCGGATGCAAAACAGGCTTGCTTGGAGACGGTGCGGGTCCCACGATCCAGCAGCCGCAGGCACCCGCGCCGGTCGTGGTTGACGGCGTTCGAACCTCTTATGCCGATGTCGTGGAAAAAACCTCACCCGCCGTTGTGCGAATCGAGGCCGAGCACAAAACCAAGGCTCAGTCCCCCCAACTCCCTCTTGGCAACGACGACTTTTTCCGGCAATTTCAGCTTCCTCAGCAACAGCGTCCGCAGATCGAACGCGGCCTCGGTTCGGGGGTCATCGTCAGTGCGGACGGAACGATCCTGACAAATTATCACGTAATCGACGGTGCGGAAAAAATAACCGTTTCGACAAACGATAACAAATCGTTCGAAGCAAAAGTCATAGGCTCCGACCAGCCGAGCGATTTGGCAGTGGTCAAGATCGAGGCTCAAAACCTCCCATATCTGACGCTGGGAAATTCGGATAACGTTCGCGTCGGCGACATCGTTCTCGCGATCGGAAATCCACTGGGCATCGGACAAACGGTAACGGCCGGCATCATCTCGGCAAAGGGCCGCCGAACGGGCCTCAGCGACGGCGGGATCGACTCGTATCAGGATTTTCTTCAAACCGACGCCCCCATTAATCGGGGTAATTCGGGCGGAGCTCTCGTCAACCTTAGCGGAGAGTTGATCGGTATCAATTCGCAGATCCTTTCATCACCGGGCAGCGCCGGTGGCAGCATAGGTATCGGCTTTGCTATTCCCTCGAACATGGCCAAATCTGTGATGGACCAGCTTTTGAAAGACGGCAAAGTTCATCGCGGTATGCTTGGCATAAATATTCAGAACATTACGGAAGATGCCGCAAAAGCCCTGGAGCTTAAGGATACCGAAGGCGTGCTCGTCAGCAATGTTCGTTCAGGCAGTGCCGCCGAAAAGGCGGGTTTGAAGCGAGGCGATGTCATTGTCGCCATTAACGGAGAAAAGATAGAGGACAGCAACGTGCTTCGTAACAAGGTGGCCGGAACCCTGCCTGGAACTGACATCAAGTTAACCGTTCTGCGTAACGGCAGCACCGAAGAGCTGACGGCAAAGCTCGACGAATTTGACGCGAACCAGGCGCGAAATAATAGTTCTGATACGGGCGATAATGACAGCGATTCAGGTAAAGGAGCCCAGAACGGAAAACTCGGCCTGACGCTACAGCCGCTGACGCCTCAGATAGCGAAGCAGTTAAATGTGCCGGAAGGAATTGATGGGCTGGTCGTAACAGACGTCGATCCTTCAGGTGCGGCCGCGGACGGCGGCGTAGGCCGCGGTGATGTGATCTCTGAGATTAACCGTCAGCCGGTCAAGTCACTACAGGACGTGCAGGCCGCGATCGCAAAATCCGGCAACGGCCCGGTGCTTTTGCTGGTGACGCGACAGGGACAAACGGTTTATCTGACCGTAAGGCCCGAATAGATACATCTGGTTTTGGCTGTTTGAAAACCAGGTCCCTACCGGGAGGTTCCGAGGCGCCGGCGGCTCGGGGGCGCTGTTGAATCGCGCTTGATCAGATACGTCGGGATACGGATCTCGACGCCTTGTTGATGTGATCGGTCTACCGTAAGCATCAGCGCTTCGACGGCCCGCCGACCGATTTCCACGCGCGGCGAACAAACGGTCGTCAACGCCGGCTCGGACAAAGACGCAAACGAAATGTCGTCAAAACCAACGATCGAAATGTCTTGCGGAACGTGAAGACCGGCCGCTTTAAATTCCTGCATCGCACCAAGCGCCATTAGATCGTTGGCAACCACAACCGCCGTCGGAAGAGTTTTCCCCTCGAGAATCTGGCTGGCAGCCAGCCGCCCCCCTTCAAATCGAAAGTCCCCCTCGTAGATCTTGGGACGCGATGCTTCGGGCAGATGGCGTTTCATCGAATTAAGAAACGCCTCCCGACGAACCCGGGCGGAGTGTATTTCGTGAGCGCCGGCTATGTGGACAATGTTTTTGTGTCCGAGGGACACCAGGTGCTGTACCGCTTCGTCGATTCCAACCGCATAATCAAGAATAATATTACTCATCTTCTCGCCGACTATACCCAGATCGTGAAAAACGATACTCGTTTTTTTTCGTTTTGCCTCTTCGATCAATTCTTCATCGAATTCGGCGATCATCAGGATTATTCCCGCAACCTTCATCTGAATCAGCCGCCGGACGTACTCGACGGAGCGGTCCGCTTCATAGTTAGTGTTAAGCAATATCAGGTTGTACCCGATCGCGAAAACAGCAGCTTCGATGCTTTTTATGATCTCGGGAAAAAACGGATTGGAGATGTCCGAGACCAGAAGACCGATGATCTTGCTTCGTCCCAGCGCGAGCATTTGGGCATGGGCGTTCGGATGATAATTAAATTTTTTTATCGCTCGCTGGACCTTTTCGCGAGTTTCATCCGTTACGTATTTCGTGTTGTTGATTACGTGCGAGACGGTAGCCGTCGAAACGCCTGCTTCGCGTGCTATATCTTTTATCCGCATATTTTAACGGAGCTAGTTTAATTCAGCGTAGAGGTTCGGTCAATTAACAGAAGCACCGCACCTCTAGAAATTAAACCGGTCTATATTATCCTTGTTAAAAATGAACGGCTTTCCAAGCCGCACTTCGTCACCGACGACGTCGATGTCATTTAATCGTCCCGCCTCTATTTTTGTGTCGCCTTTTTTTAACGTGCCATTGCTAAGCGCAGCCGCAGTATAGACGGTCAAATAGCCCAGATCGACAGTATTCCACAAAACGATGCTATCTATCGCACCGTCTTTGATATACTGCTTGCACATGTTGGGAAGAGAAAGTCCCGTGACCTTGACGTCTTTCCTACCCGACTGCTTCACTGCCTCTGCAATTCCGGGAACGGCCGGCGCCGCAATTCCCATGATTAGTTTTACGTTCGGATACACTTTTAGTACGTTCTGCGTTTCGGCGAATGCTCTGTCACGATCGCCCTCGCTGGGCTGAATCGCGACCAGCTTGATCTCAGGATATTTCTCGGCAAGGCGCTGATTGATATATTTGATCCATTCATTCTGATTTGCCGCACTCAGCGACGCCGTGATGATTGCAAATTCGCCCTTACCTTCCATTATTCGCGCTGCCTCGTCCGTCAGGGTCTCACCGATCCCTTGCGGTGTCGCCTGATTTATCAGAAAGTCGCGAGCATCTTTTTCCGCATCGGCATCCCATGTCAGGACTTTGATCCCTTTCGCGCGCGCTTTTCGCAGTACGGTCGAAATGCCCTCTTTATTTTCTACGCTGACGGCTATAACATCGACGCCGCGCGTGATCCATGCTTCGACCACTTCGTTTTGCTTGACCGGATCCAGGTCGGTCGGCCCATCCCATAAAAGCTCGACGCCAAGCTCCTTGGCCGCTTCTTCGGCTCCTTGTCGGCAACTTATAAAATACGGGTCGCCTTTGGCTTTGGGCATCATCGCGATCACGATCTTCTTGCCAGCCGGTTGTCCATTCACCGGTTGGGGGTTAGTGACTGTTACAGATCCTTTTTCTTCCCTGATCGATCGAACGAGCAGCCAGTTGGTTCCCGCAACGATCAATGCCGCAACCAAAATGACAGCAGACAAAACACCAATTTGCCAATTCTTCACCTCGAATTCCTCCTCCGTAACTTGTTGAGAAAGCCGTCCGGTCTTTGCTTTTCTGGATAAACGGTCAAGCAAAATTGTTGCGATCAACAATACGCCGGTCAGAATGCCGGCAAGCTCTGCAGGTTGTCCGCTAAGCCTGAGCCCGTTTTGCAACGTCACGATAGCAAACAAGCCCAATACCGTTCCAAACACAGTTCCTCGGCCGCCAAAGATTGACGCCCCCCCGAGAACAACCGCTGTGATCGCCATTAGCTCATAACCAGTACCGGCATCGGATTTAGCCTGTCCAAGATGGGCCACATATATTACACCTGCTAGGCTCGACGCAAAGCCCGAAAGACAATAGGCAAAATTTAGCCGCCGCCTAACCTTAATCCCGGCGTAGCGGGCGCCCTCCTGTGAAAACCCGATCGCGTAAAACGACCGCCCAAATGCGGTTCGATGCAGCCACCACCAAACGACAACAATCGCCGGAAGCAAAAAGAATAATTGCGTGGGAATTACGCCGCCGATATAGCCTTGACCCAGAAACAAAAAGGACGGAGAAAATCCAGCATAATTCTCTACGCCGTGCGTGAGACCTTCCGCGATTCCGCGAAAGAGAGAAAAGGTACCCAGCGTCACGATCAGCGGCGGAGCATTCAGCTTGGTAATAGCCGCAGCATTCAACGCGCCGCCTATCAGCCCGACTATGAGTGCGATTGCGATCGCAGCCGGCATCGGTAACCCCGCATCGCGCCACAGTGCACCCATCACGACTGCTGCGAGTCCCATCATCGAGCCGACCGATAGATCGATGCCGCCCGTAATGATAATAGGGGTCATCACGAGCGCGAGAAGTCCGACTTCTACGCTCAATCGCGTAACTTCAAATGCATTCCCCGCAGTGAGAAAATTGTTTCCGGTAAGGCTGAAGATCAGGCATTCGCCAACAAGAACGATAAGCAGTGCCCATTCGTTATTTGGGAAAAATCGTTCCCGCCAGCCCGGCTCGCTTTCAAGCGGAGCTTCGCGCCAAGAAAGTAAATTTTCCATTCTTTTCCATGCGTCCGAGCGCCGCTTCAGATACTAACGCCGCCAAAATGATCGCCCCTTGTATCGCTTTTTCCCAAAAAGGATTAATTCCGACGAAGGTCAGAGCAGTTCCTATCGTTCCAAGCAAGGC
>DATJGV010000332.1:0-3904 GCA_035494575.1 Pyrinomonadaceae bacterium
CAAAACCCCCTCTGCGATCTCCTTAAAAACAGGAGCCGAAACCATGCCGCCGTCGCGGGCGCCGACCTGCGGCTCGTCCATCACGACAGCGATGACGACGTCCGGATCCTCTGCCGGCGCCATACCGATAAACGACGAAACATATTTGCTCGGGTCAACGCGTCTTGTCGCCGGATTGAATTTCCAGGCCGTACCTGTTTTTCCGGCGGACGTGTATCCGTCGAGCTGTGCTCGTCTGCCCGTACCTGACAGCACAACCTCACGCAGCATTGTGCGAAGGTCGCGCGCGGTTTGCGGGCTAACCACTTGTTCCTTTTCGGGTTGTGCAACGGAAAGAACCGTTTCATCCGATTGGCGAATTTCCTTGATAATGTGTGGTTGAATCTTGACGCCGTCATTCGCTATGGTCGCAAAAGCGGTCGCCATTTGCAATGCCGTTACGCCAATTTCATAACCGATCGACATCGACGCCAGCGAGTCCCCATTCCAACGGTCAGGCGAGCGGACAATGCCCGATGTTTCCGCCGGAAGTTCGATGCCTGTTTTCTGTCCGAACCCCATTTTCTGGACCATCGAATAAAAATCCGCCTTGCCGACCCGCATACCGGTTTTGATCGCGCAAACGTTGCTCGAGTGCGCGAGCGCTTCGGCATATGTCATCACTCCGGTGTGATGGTCGCTGAACTTGTGTTTGGCAACCTCTATCGACCCATTGCCAGCGTCAATTTGGCCTAACGGCGTGATCAGGTGTTTTTCCAATGCCGAACCGTAGGTGATCAATTTGAAAACCGAACCGGGCGAATAGACAGACTGGATAAGTTTATTTATGTGCGTTTCGGGCGCCGCGTTATTGAAATTTGCCGGATCGAACGTCGGGTAATTTGCCATCGCGAGAATTTCCCCGGTTTTCGGATCGATAACGACGGCCATTCCCGATTTTGCGCTGGCATTTTTAACGCCGCGTTCGAGCGCCTGCTCGACCTTGTACTGGATCGTGTTGTCGATAGTCAAAACGACGTCCTTTGGCGGTTCGCGATCGGTTACGGACTCATCGTAAACACGTCCCAACCGGTCGCGTTCCTGCAATTTCCTAATGACCGCTCCGTGCAGAATGTCGTTTTGCGACTGCTCGATACCGGCTTGGCCAATGTCATCAGCGTTGCTGAAACCAACGACGTTTGCGGCCAGCGTCCCGTTCGGGTAGCTTCGTTTTTGATCGTCAGTCCAAAACAGTCCCTCGTATTTGGGCAGGTCGG
Source organism: Pyrinomonadaceae bacterium (assembly GCA_035494575.1). GTDB lineage: Bacteria > Acidobacteriota > Blastocatellia > Pyrinomonadales > Pyrinomonadaceae > OLB17. The sequence continues at coordinate 1,257 of DATJGV010000332.1, forward strand.
CTTTTTTTACCTCGTCGCGCTGAAGCGTCTTATTCACTTTTTGAAATGTGTTGTCATCAAGTTTTTTCGCCAGTACGACATAGTGTTTGCCGGAGTCCTTTCCGTTCTTTAACTGTGTGAATATCTGCTTCTGATTAATGTTCAGCGCCTTACTTATATCCTTTGCGGCCGCATTGATGTCGGCGATCTGAGTCGGATCCGCATATAGCGTTTTAACGTTCACGCTCATCGCAAGGGCCCGGCCGTTGCGGTCATAGATCGTTCCGCGAAGCAGACGGCTCTTCTTAACATCCTGACGCTGGTCGAGCGCTCGTTCACGCAGCCAGTCGTGCTGCGTAACCTGCAGGTGAACAAGCCGTACGCTGATGCCGCCGATCCAGATAATGAAAAACGCAACCACGAGCATGAACCGCGTAAACGCGACCTGCTTAAGATTTTTTTTCTTTGCCGGTTTATTTTTTCGGGCTGCCGTCTTCATTTTTGGCTATCTGGCTTCCTCTACACAAGGACTCTTCTGGCCGTAAACTTTATCGTGTTTTTTCGTGGTTTCGGTTTTTGGGATCAACCCTTTCTGTCTTTAACAGCGGCGTCTCTCTTAGCTTGCGATTCGGATTTTACGACCTTTGGCCCGTTATCCGGAGTAACCGCTTTGACGGGTTTGCTGATTACGATGGTCTTGACGTGTGTCGCGGGTTCGCCTTGCGGTACTGCGGGCACTTTTGATTTTACGGAGGCGACAACCGCAGGTGTAGCAACGCCATCGTCATCAAAATTAAGACCAAGGCGCTGCGCGGCCTTTTGTATCTGCGCGGGCGAGAGTGAAACCTCTTTTGCAAGCATCAAGCGGCGCTTTTCGGCTTGAAGTTCATCAAGCTGTTTTCTGAGTTTTGAATTTTTAATGCCGTAGTCGATCGAGGCAAAATGCTGGCGCGCTGCAAAGAAAAAACCAACGACAAGGATCGATGCACATAGTACTGCCAAAAGCGAGTATTTCAGCGGTACTGTGAACCCGACGGGTTTGCGTTCGGGCTGGGTTCGGTGTCTGCGGGCTGCAACGGTTCGCGTTCTCATAACTTCTCTCCTGTCCAATAACTACTTAAAGCTTCATGCAGGCACGGAGTTTTGCACTCCTGGCCCGCGGATTTCGATTTACCTCGTCGTCACCGGCTGTAACCGGTTTTTTTGTGAGGACCTCGACAATTTTTGCCGCGCCGCAAACACATTTCGGTATTCGCGGCGGGCAAAAGCATTTCCCCGCTAGTCTCTGAAGAGTTTGCTTTGCGATCCGATCTTCCAGCGAGTGGAATGTTATGACCACAAAACGCCCTTCCTTTTTCAAAAGATCTATGGAATCAGCTATGAACTGTTCCAAAATTTCAAGTTCGCGGTTAACGGCAATTCTCAGTGCCTGAAATGTCCGCGTTGCCGGATGGATCTTGTCCTTCGGGCTTCGCTTTACCGCTTTTTCAACAAGGTTGGCAAGTTGCTTAGTTGTCCTGACCGGCTCGCCCGCCTCCCTTTTTTCAACTATCCTTCGAGCTATCCTTCGTGAAAATCTCTCTTCCCCGTACTCGTAAATTAAATTCGCGATCTCTTCTTCCGAAAGCCTTTCCAGCAGATCGGCTGCCGTTTCACCGCCGGATTCAGAGTCCATCCGCATATCAAGCGGTGCATCGAACCTAAAACTGAATCCGCGTGACTCGCTGTCAAATTGCAGCGACGAAACCCCAAGATCGGCGATCACGCCGTCGGCTGCCGTAATGCCCACGTCCGCCGCGACCTGTTTTATTCCGGCAAAATTTGCGTGAACGATCTGTACGCGTTCACCAAATCTTGCGAGCCTTTCCGTCGCGATGGCGATCGCTTTGAGGTCCTGATCGATCCCGACGACGCGTGAATTCTCCGCAGTTTCCAGAATCGCTTCCGTGTGTCCGCCAAGTCCCAACGTGGCGTCGATAAAGACGCCGTCCGGCTGCGGATCTAGGACCTTGATCGTCTCGTCAAGCAGGACCGACGCGTGTATATCTTCCGGCCTGTTTTCCCGTTCGTTCAAAGAGCACCCTCGTTTTTGCGCACACTTCGCACCCGAACAATCCGTCCGCGAACTGCTGCAGCTGAAATATTCCGCTTATTCTCACGCAAAACTATTAATTGCCGTCTGACCCTTTGGCTTTGTGCATTGTGCACCGTTTGCGCGATAGGTATAGTTTTTTGGAAAAAGTGCTTAACCCCTTAAACACTTACTTTATCCGACCGGGCTCGATTTGGGGTGACGTAATCGGCACTAGTCAATTACAGAAAGCATATTACGCCGATTTTGAGAGCTGTGTCAAGAATTAAATTTGCAGTTTTTGTTAATCACGTGTTTAAACGATTTGGACTTGCAAGTCGCGTTCCGGTTGCTGTTTGTCCAAGTTTCCATTCGTTGAGTTTTAAGATAAAGTATAGTGTCTCAATCGTTTATGGGTTCGAATCTTTTACAGCTTCTAATTTTTGGTGTCATTGCTGCCGCAGCCAATGTTCTTGGCGGTTTGATCCTGTTTCCATCGAGGCTTCACGATGATTATCGGCGGTTTCTGAAGTATCTGCTGGCCCTCGGCGCGGGGTTTATGCTGGCGGTAACTTTTTTCGAGATCGTGCCGCGAACG
>DATJGV010000333.1:0-3695 GCA_035494575.1 Pyrinomonadaceae bacterium
CGATCCTCAAAAACCGATGATGTCCACAGGCTGCCGAGAATCTTCATGTTTTCGCGGCCCGGAACCAAAAAACCAAATCCGTCAGGGGCGGTTTTTACGTTCTCGTTCTTGAATCCTGTGTGAACGACCGCGACCGGCGGATAGTAAATTTCCGCAAGAGAATCAGCGAGATCGCTGTCCAATTCGCTGATCAATCCGGCCGCAGCCCATGCGGGCGTGCTGACGACAACCGCGTCAAAATATTCCTTTGTGCCGCTTGCGATCTCAACCTCAAACCCGGGGCTGCTTTGCTTAATTGACCGGACCAAGGTATTTAATCTAACTCGCTCTCCAAGCTTTTTCGCCAGAGTATCGGTCAGCGTCTGCATTCCGTTCTTGAACGAGATCGTCCTCGTACTGCCTTTCGGCCGCTTTGCACCGTTTCGCGAAAGCAATGCTCCGGCGAGCAAACTTCCGTGATCGCGTTCCATTTCGAAAACCCGCGAAAATGCGTGCCTAATGCTTAATCTTTCCGGGTCGCCCGCAAATATACCCGAGATAAACGGATCGACGCCGTAATCGACGATCTCGCGTCCCAGCCGCCGTTCAAAAAATGCGGCGACCGATTCACTATCAAAAGATCTTGTTCTTACGAACGGCTCTTTCACCAGCCGTACTTTTGCACTTGCCGAAAAAGCGCGGCCGCAGATCAGATCAACCAATCCCATCGGAAGCGCGGTCAATTGTCCGTCCCGAACGATGAAGCGTTTTCTCGCTGCCGGTTTTGCCGGTGCGATTTGGTCGGAGAGACCCAGCTGCGAGATCAGACCGACCAGCTCCCGCGAAACCAGCAAGCTGTTCGGGCCCCGTTCGATCAAGAATCCGTCGCGCCGTATGGTCCCGATATTTCCGCCGACCAAAGAACCTTTTTCAAACAGCGTCACATCGACACCGGCTCGCTGCAAACCAAACGCGGTGCACAAACCCGAGATTCCTCCGCCGACAATGCAAACGCGCTTACTCACATCAATTCACGGCAGCTCTTGAAACCACGCCTATCTTGTCGAAAACCAACTGCGCCAACGCCTCAATAAATATCGGAGAATCGTTCAATCCAGTTGTCACTTCATACTGCTCGACGCCCGCCGTTTTCGCGACATGCCGGTACTCGATGCCCAGCTCAAACAGCGTTTCAAGGTGATCCGAAGCAAACGCTATGGGAATGATCAACATGTCTTTTACACCTTTTGCAGCAAGATCCTTAACCGTGTCGGGCGTTGACGGCGTCAGCCATTTCATCGGCCCGACTTTCGACTGGTAGCAAAGGCTGTGTGCCTGGTTGTATGCACCGCGCTCCATCACAGCCGCAACCGTCTTTTTGATATGGCCCGAATACGGGTCGCCCTGTTTGACGAGCTTCATCGGTGTCCCGTGCGCACTGAAAACGAGATGAACATCGCCGCGTCGTTCCGCAGTAAATCGTTTCAGCCCTTCGTTTATCCGCTCGACAAACGCGTCTATATAGGTCGGAAAATCGTAATAAGATTCGACGAGTTGAGTATCCAAAACGGTTCCGCGGGCTCGCGCGCGTCGTTCCCATTCCTCAACACTCGAAGTCGTCGTCGCCCTGGAATACTGCGGGTACAGCGGCAGCAAAATAACTTTCTTAATGCCTTCGCGCTCGATGGCGTCCAGTGCTTCGTCAGTCGACGGGTGCCAGTAACGCATCGCGGCAAAAACGCGCGCCGGCAATTTTTCGTTTAATTTTTCCTCGAGCAACGCGGCCTGTTTCAGCGTGTGGTCTTTGAGCGGAGATTTGCCGCCGATCTTTTTGTATTGCTCTATCACACGCGGCGCTCGCTTTGTCGAGATCAATTTTGCAAGCCGTTTGCGAAACAAAAAACTCAGCGGAAAATCGATAATGTCAGGGTCGCTGAACAGATTAAAAAGAAACGGTTCCACCGCGTCGAGCGAATCCGGCCCGCCGAGGTTGAGTAGAACTATTCCTGTCGTTTCAGCCATTCTTAAACAGTTTTCGAAAACACCGGCTTTTCCGTCGCCATTTTTTCGAAATACGCGTCAAAGCACATCGCGATGTTCCTAATGATCAAAATTCCCGAGCCCACAACGCTGATCTTGTCTGCATCGTTCTCGAGCAATCCGTCAACGATAAACACGTCGAGTTTTGCTTTGTCGTCCTTAAAATATTCGTCAAACGCGATGTCGAATTTCGACTCGACGCGGCGCTTGTCGATCTCAAGATTGCACATCAGCTGCATTATCGTTTCTTTGCGTATGTGGTCATCTGCCGTCATGCGGTAACCGACATTGGTCGCTGCCTCGCCGCTGTCGATACGTGCATAATAATCCTTCAGATTTTTTAAGTTTTGCGCGTAGATGTTCTCGAACTGGCTAATTGCCGAATAGCCGAACGCATAAACATCGCACCCCGATTTTGTCGAATAGCCCTGGAAATTTCGATACAGCGTATTATTTTTTTGCGCGATGGCGAGCTCGTCCGTCGGCTTTGCAAAATGGTCCATGCCGATATAAACGTATCCGGACGCGATCAATTTTTCGATCGTCATTTGCAGTATCGCAAGCCGCTCATCTGCCGACGGCATGGCCTCGGCCGGCATTACTGCCTGGTGTTTTTTCAACCACGGCACATGAGCATAATTAAATACTGCGATGCGGTTTGGCGAAATGTCTATGACCTTTTCGACCGTTTCCGCAAAAGTGTCAACGGTCTGATACGGCAGCCCGTAGATCAGATCGAGATTAATGCTGTGAAACCCAAGCTCTCGTGCCCACCCGACCGTCTGCCGCGTTATTTCTTCCGACTGGACGCGGTTTATCGCCTCCTGCACCTGCAGATTGAAATCCTGCACGCCAAAGCTTGTCCTGTTGAACCCAACTTCGCGAAACGCTTCCATGTGCTCGCGCGTCAGGCCGCGCGGGTCTATCTCAACACTTGCCTCGATGTCGTCGTCAAACTCGAATTTGCTCTTGATATAACCGCCAATGTCGCGAATTTCCTCAGGAGTAAGATACGACGGAGTGCCGCCGCCCCAGTGCATTTGCTCGGCCTTCCTTTCCGGTGCGATCATCGGCCGCAGCAGGTCGATCTCTTTCTTGAGGTATTCGTTGTATTCCGAGATGCGGGTGCGGTCATGCGTCACCATCATATTGCAGCCGCAAAAATAGCAAAGCTTCTCGCAAAAAGGGAAGTGAAAATAAAGCGAGATCCCGCGCGACGCAGCCTCGTTTGTCTCTACTATCTCGCGGACAAAATCTTCCGCGGTAAATTCCGTTGAGAAAAGCGGCGCCGTCGGGTACGAGGTGTATCGCGGCCCGGGCTTTTTAAATTTTTTTAATACGTCAAAATCTATACTGCTCATTTTCTAACACTGGCTTCTTCCCGACATTCTTTGATTAACACCTTCCCGCAAAGTCGCCAAGACGCAAAGAAGCGAAAAATCCAACTTGCGAAATGCCAGGAACAAAAAAACTAACTTCATTGGCTTTGTTTTTCTTTGCTCCTTTGCGGGAAACCGCGTGCCCTGAAACATCTCCAACCTAAGCCTTTGCCGAATCTTTATAATGATAATTACTGCTTAGCTCTTTCACACACTCAACCAGATACCGTGCATTCTCGACCGGTGTGTTCGGCAAAATACCGTGCCCGAGGTTAAAAATATGCCCCGGCCCGCCGC
>DATJGV010000334.1:0-19131 GCA_035494575.1 Pyrinomonadaceae bacterium
CCGTTTGCGAAGCGCCGCTGGAATCTTGATTCGAGTGCGTTGTAATTACTCGTTCCGGTATTGGTCGTATAATTTAGTCCCGCGCTGACCCAGGGCATAAGTCGTAATGAATCAACGTGCGCCACAAATGCATCATTGCAAGCCTTGTCATTAGCCGCGCAGGTATTTATCGACGCCTCGCTTGCAGCGTTCGCAAAGCCGCTAAACGGCAGACGGTAATTCCTGCTGCCCACGTAGGCAACGGAGACCAGTGTCGTTGGTGTCAATTGCCGCTGAATCTCAACGTGCCACTGATGGGAATAAGGGTCCTTGTAGCGCGGATTGTTCGGAAATCCCCCAACTCCCCAGGGAGTATCTGTCGGAATCGGGTTTGCGAAACCCTGGCCCTGAATTTGGATAATGTTTCCGAACGTGCCGTTGACGAAGTTTAGCGGCACATTCGCATTGCTGACCGCGAAAGCCGTGGCGTCGGGCCAGACCGTTGCTTCGAGATCGTTCTGAGCATACTGGCTGCGGGCCGGAAGTGCGTCGAAATATAATCCGTAGCCGGCGCGTATGACGGTCTTCGGATTTATTGTCCAGGCGACTCCGATACGCGGGCCCAGGTTATCCTTGATCGGTGGCGGCCCGAAGTGGTCCTTTCCGGCCAGCACAACATTATTGAAGTGTGGGTCGGAGAAGAACGCGTCCGGGATGCACGGTGCCTTGCCGGCAACACTGCATTTTGGCGGCATTTCCGAAGCACCGATGATCCATTGCCGATTTTCAAGATCGAGTGCATTCCACAATCGCCCGTCCAGCGTCTTCGGCTGGTTAAGGTAATCGTATCGAAGGCCTAACGTCAGCATCAGATTTGGCCTGACTCGCCACTCATCCTGCACGTAAGCAGCCCACGAAGCATACTTAAATTGGACCGTGCCGCCGCCCGGTTCCGGCAGTTGAGCATCGGCACTGTTCGGAAAACCCAAAAGTGCGGAAGCAAGCGATAATCCACTGGCGTTCACGCCCTTTGGCGGATTGGGAAGGGATGTTTGTGCGTTCGCGAACGTATAACGTTGAAATGTGTTCAGCTGAATACGCTTTGCCTGTATGTACCAAAAACCGGTCTTTATATTGTGGTCACCTTTGAGCCAGGTAAGATTCGGCGTAAAGCTCCAGTTAGGATTTTGTCGAAGAGCGTCGCCGCGAACACCAAAATCGTTGCTGCCGCCCGCTGTCCAGTTCGAAAGGCGGACCAAGAGCCCAGCGTATTTATCGATATCCTTAAATCCCGCGTCGCTTAGCGGACTGACACCGGCTTCGTGCTGGTTTTGCTGCCCCGCGTCAACACCGGGTCGTCCGGCATAGCCCGCTCTGAAATCAAATATAAGATTAGGAGTAAAGACGTGCGTCCAAGCGCCTCCGTAATTGAAACCGTTCGAACTGCCGCTCGTCGATCCGCTGTCGCCTATGGGCGAAAAAACACTGACGCGCTGAAGCGTAAAGCGAAAAAAAACATTGTCCTTGTCGGTAAAGCGGTGATCGACGCGGACCTGAAACCCATCGGAATTGTTCGTTGTGGGACGGCCCTGCGCAAAATTGTTTTGCGAGTCCCCGACCAAATTAGGCGACGACGAATAGGTCTGGAAAAACTTCTGCATCGGAGCGAAGATCAACGCCTGCGGGATTTTAGCACACGGCGTGCCGATGGTTTGATCCTGCTGGTTCTGCGCGTTCACGGGCAGCGGGTTGCCGCCGGCATCGCACCGAAAAGGGTCTCGTGTGAACGTATTTGTACCTGTCTGCCTGGTTGAGTACGGGTTGTAGATCAATCCCTGGCGAAATGGAGTATTCGTAAAATCGCCGTTCAATTCAGCCGCGGTAGGCACGTACGACAGTCCTAAACCCGGCTGGCTGTAACGCCATCCGTCATACCCCGCCGAAAAGAACGTGCGGTTCTTAAAGATCGGTCCTGTTATAACTGCTCCAAACTGGTTCTGGCGAAACGGCAGTGGTTTGTCCGGCACGCCCTGGCCTGGTGAGCATCTGGCGGTTGTGCAGACGTCGAAACTGTTTCGCGCATCGAAGGCATCGTTCCGCACAAACTCGAACGCCGATCCATGAAAGCTGTTTCCACCCGACTTCGAAACCATGTTCACTACGCCGCCGGTCGCGCCGCCAAACTCGGCTTTTGCATCGTGTCCGACAACCTTGAATTCTTGTATCAGATCGATGTTCGGGATGACGATATAATTTGGCCCGCGAATATTGGTATTGATTATGCCGTCAAAAAAATAAAGCTTCGAGCGGTTTTCCTGTCCATGGAACGACGCATCGGAAAAGCCCGAACCCGGCAGGCCGACATTGCCTTCGACACCGCCGATGCTTTTATTTTGCGACGTCGAGACAGGCGTTACGCCTGGAGTCAGTGTTAGAAGCTGAGTGAAATTCCGGCCGTTCAGCGGCAGGTCCTGGACAGCTCGTTCCGAAACCACGGTTCCCAATTCAGTTGTGGAGCTTTGTATCACTTCGGAACCTGCAGATACCTCGACGGTTTCGGCAACGCTGCCCACGGAAAGCGAAATATTTTGGGTGGCAGTTTCACTTACGCCAAGCGCGAACACACCCGTGACGGTTCGTTTGAAGCCGGAAGCCTCGACGCCGACGGTGTAATTCCCGGGCTGCACGTTCACAAAAGTGAAAAAGCCGTCCTGGTTTGACGTGGCCTGGCTCTCGATTTTCGTGGCTTGGTTTACAAGTCTTACCATGGCTCCGGGAACGGCGGCGCCGGTCGGATCCGTTAACGTCCCATTGATCGTGCCGGTTGACGTTTGACCGAACAAAATGGAAGACGACAAGAAAAAAAGAAAGATCGCTGAAAATACATTTCGCAAACACATTGTCTTAATCTCCCGGGAGAATCCTAAAAGATGGTTTCTCAGCTTTCACGGTGAAAGCTGAACAAGATCGAAATTCCCCTTTGTTCGAACAGATCGCTTTTTAAGAGCGGCAGTGATTGATCAAACATGTCCTCGGTCGCGGTTTCGGACAAAAATGTTGTCCTGCGTCGGAACCGCGTCGAACTCAATTGCCAAAGTGGTCAAAGGATAATCAGGTGCTTTTTCGGGCAAACCGGTAAATTGGATCCTGTACTCGTCCTGCTTGAAATTGACGTTCTTCCCGGATGCGAGCAGTTTGGCCGATCTAACCTTTGCCTTCATACCGGCGATCGCGACCATGCTGCCCGGCCATGACTGAATGTGCAGGAACAGCGTATTCCCTTTACGGCTGAAGCTGCCGAAACGGCATCGCGTCGGCTGGCACATATCCGCGCCGTAGAGAGCCTTGCTGTTACGATCCATCCAGTCGCCGACGGTTGTAAGTATTTTTACGGATTCGGGTGGGACCGAGCCGTCGGGTTTCGGGCCAATATTTATCAGGTAATTACCGCCGTCATGCGCGCAGCTTATCAGATTTCGAATGACCTGCTTTGGTGTCTTCCATGCATCATCGGCTTTCTGGTAGCCCCAACTGTCGTTCATCGTCATGCACGCTTCCCAAGCGGTGTCTTTTGCGGCTTCGATACGCTGTTCGGGGGTCGCGAAATCGCCGGGAAGCTTGTTGCGATTGTTGACGATGATGTCGGGCTGCAGCTCGAACACCATTTTGTTCATTCGCTCGGACTCCCAGCCTTTTGCGTCGAGCGGCCAGGAAACGTCGTACCACAAGATGTCCACCTTGCCGTAATTCGTCATTAATTCGCGCAAATGCGTGTGAATGTATTCGACAAAGCGTTTTCGAGCGGCCTCATCGTTGGCGCAGCGTGCCCCGTCGGGGTGGTGCCAGTCCATCAATGAATAGTAAAAACCAACACGAAGCCCTTCGGCACGGGCGGCTTCGACGTATTCCTTTACCAGGTCGCGGCCCGCGGCCTGTTTCGGCGCACAGTAATCCGTCGTTTTGGTATCGAACAGGCAAAAGCCTTCGTGGTGTTTCGTCGTCATCACCATGTAACGCTGGCCGGCCCGTTTTGCGAGTCGAGCCCACTCGCGCGCTGCGTTTGGTTTTGGGTTGAACTGCTTTGCGAGTTGTTCGTATTCCTGAGCCGGAATTCCTTCCATTTCCATGACCCATTCGTGGCGGCCGAGCACGCTGTACAGGCCCCAGTGAATGAACATCCCGAATTTGGCCTCGTGCCACCATTTCATTCGGCGCTCGCGGTCGGCTTTTTCATCGATGTCATTCGGCGAAGCCGACGCGATCGATGGTGTAATGCCGGACGCCGCCACAGCCGCGCCGGCTCCCAGCAGTTTCAAATAATACCGTCGTGAAAGATCGTTCATAAATTTATCGAATTTAAAAGCAAGACCGCCCGTGGCCGAGCGGCCTTGATAAAGGCCCGGGTTTGTTACGATCGAAAAAATCGTGTGGGCAATTCCAGACCGCAAAAAAAACTAAAAGTTGATCCGTATCGATGCCTGCATGACGCGCGGCGAGCGTGCGTTTGTCGCCGCACCGAAACGCGAATTTGTCTGAGCAAAATGCACCGTACAGATATTTGTATCGCTGCACGGATCGGTCTTTGTGACCGGCCGGGTCGAATCCTGCACTAGCCCATAGGCGACACCTGTGTCGATGTCGCTAAAGTTGGACGTGTTGAATATGTTATACGTCTCCCAACGCAACTGGATCGAACGTTTTTCACCCCATCGGAAATTCTTGAACAGTGCAATATCGCTGTTAAAAATGTTCGGACGCCGTGCGACGTTCCGTACGCGATCCCCGATGTCCCCCAGCGCGGTCGGCTTGCTGATGCAGGCATCCGACAGGTACGTCGGCGTACCTTGGGAATCAACTCCGCCCCGCTGATTTGGGTCGCAGCTTATGAACGGAAGAGCGTTAAACGAACCGCCGGTAAAATCGGAGATCGGTGTACACGCGTCCCCGGTGACGTTTATCAGGGAGCCGACCGGACACGTTTGTCCCTTCGAAATACCGACGGACGTACTGCTGTAACTCACGGAAATATCCTTCGGTTTACCGGTGGCAAAAGAGGTGGTCCCGGATACTATCCAGCCGCCAAGAAGAGCTCTCAGGAATCCGTTGCCCGTCTTATTGAATACAGGAACGTCCCAAATGTAGTTGACCGAAAAGACATGTCTTTGATCAAAGTCGGACGGAGCGTAGTTATACTTTAAATAATCACGACCGCCCAACGCCGTACCGGTGGCAAAAACCAGACCGTCTCGATCATCGCTGGTGACGTCCATCGATTTCGACCACGTATATGCCAGACCGTACTGAAAGCCTTTTGCATAACGGCGGTTCATTTGTATCTGCAACGAGTCATACCGCGAGTTACCCGAAAACGTTACATAGTTTATCGTGCCGCCGTAACCGAGATACGGATGCAGGAAGTCGTCGTTCAAGGCCCCGCTCGTTATATTGGTCTGACTAAGCGCGGTGAACGGATCGCGGTTTTCGGGATGACACGGAACATTCAGCTGCGCGGCCAGCGTGCAATTAACAAACCGCGCCTCATCGGGGATCTGATTGATGTCCCGCTGCTCGCCGAGCCATCGTGCCCTGGACCCTACGTAGCTGGCTTCGATAACGGTTCCCCAACCAAGCTCTCGCTGAACGCCGACCGAGAAATTATAGATCTCCGGTGTATGCGTTTGTATTTCCAGTCCTCTAACGTTGCCCCATGGGAACACCAACGCAGTTTTCTCGACCTGCTCAAGCAAAATCGGAAGATTCTCAACATTACCGTTTGTTATTGTCCAGCTTCGCTGTTCCGGTGGATTTTGCGTCAGGTCGCCCGTCGTGCCGCCACCCGCGCGCGGCGTATGATAAACCCCGAACATCGCGCGAAGCACGGTCCTGCCTTTGCCCGTCAGGTCATAAGCAAAACCAACGCGAGGTTCCCAGTCGAACAGCCTGCTGAATTTTCGGTATCCTTTTGGAGTGTTGGGATCTTTTGCCAGCTGTAATCCGTTGAGCAGATCGCCCGTTCCCGGAATTACGGAACGAACAAGGCTCTTGCTTAACAGAGCACTGTCCGGAACAGTTCCGGTACTCGAAATAAGCCTCGGATCCACCGCAAATTGACTACTGCTCGAACAGGCCGTCCCATTAGGAACGCCATTGGTAGAGGGAACGCCAAACGGCTGGCCTTTACACCAGGGCCTATATAAAACAACAGCGTTTGCGGGATCAAACAGAGATGGATCAAAACTCGAACCCACATCGTTGCGCTGATAGAACGGCGTGTGCCATCCCCACCTCATCCCGTAGTTCAGGGTCAAACGACGATTAACATGCCACTGGTCCTGGGCGTACCACTGCAGCATATCCTGTTCGATATCCGTATGCGGGCGAAATTGATCTTCGGAATAGTTTTGAAAATTTCCGAGCAGAGCATTTGCATAAGCGAAACCCGTGTTTCCTGCCGCCGCGTTCCACCCACCGCTCGTGCTGTTGGTGAAGCTAAAGGTACCCGACCAGTTGCTTCCGGCCGCTTCGCTATTTAACAGGCGCTCATAGTACATGCCGAATTTCAAACTATGATTGCCGTGCAGAACGGACAGATTGTCCGAGAACGAGGGCTTCACATAATCGTTTCCAACTGCCCCCCAGCGTGTTAACCAATTGATCTGAGCGGGCGTCCCGGGAACGCCGCCAAAACTCGTGACTCTCGGAATAAATCCAAGATCGTTGTTAGTGGGAAAGAGCTGCGGCTCCGAATAGTCAACGGTCGAGCGGCTGACAAGCGGCAAGATCGAATCATCCGGGATAAAGCCTTCCGAATCGTGCCGCATACCGAAATTGAACTCATTTACAATGCTCTTGTTAAATACGTGCGCCCAGTTGGCCGACCACCCACCGTCCTTGTATAGGTAATGAGACAGAAGCCCCCACCTGTTCTGGTCTCCACTTGGCCATCCGGAGGTTCCAAACCCGACGTTATCGGATGTAAACCATTGCCGTTTCCAAAAGATGCTGTCGTTGTTCGTGGGTTTGACGTCAAACCGCAGAACCATGCTTCGTTTCGGCACATCAACGCTTTTTTGTATGACGAAATTGTACTGAGTTGACCCGTTCGAATTTCGCACATCTGCGTTCGGCAGCGGAAAGAGGTTTAAGAGCGCAGCGGTGCTGGGATTAAATTGATCCTTCGGGATTATGTTCAAACCTAGCGGGTTGTCTGTGGTCGCACGAGATGGGTCTCTGAAACAGCCATCACTATTCGTCCCCGTAAGAGCAGTGCAAACCTTGCCCAGTCGCGCAAGCCGCGGATCGGTAATAAACACTTGTCCGCCGCTCGTTGTCTTGGACTGTGAAAAATCTCCCGCTCGTTCCAGTGCCGTCGGGACTGTAACAGTCGCCGGATCGGTCGGCGTGATCGTGTGCGGCCGCTCATACGAAAAGAAAAAGAACGCCTTGTTCTTCAGCAACATGTGGTCATTTTCACCAAAACGCAACAGCGGCAGCGGACCGCCAAAGTTGAAACCCCAAACGTTATGCCGGTAAAGTGGCTTTTCGAGACCGGTTTGATTGATAAAAAACGGAGTAGCGTTCAGAGCTTCATTACGAAGAAAGTAATAAGCCGAACCCTTGTACTGCTTACCGCCGCCTTTGGAAATTAGGTTGATTATCGCTCCGCCGTTGTTGCCGTATTCGGCGGCGTAATTGTTGCGAAGGATCTTGACCTCGGCGATAGCATCCTGGTTGATCGTCATGCTCAGCTTATTCGAACCGCTAGGCTCACCGGCATTCAAACCGTCAACCGTCGGCACGGTGGATCGCCCTCTGCTTCCTGATATAAACGGGAGATTAGTACCAAACCCTTCGCCAACGGCCTCGATATCGTCTTCATTGGTCGTTCCGGGGATGAGACGAAGGAGGGAGGTGATGTCGCGGCCCTTGGTCGAGATAAGGTCGATCTGGTCCGATGTCAGCCGCGCCGTCAGGTCGCTGCTCTCAAGCTCGACCGTGGCGCCGGCGCTCGCAACGGTGACAACCTCATTGATATTTCCGGCCGTCATGTGAAGCTCCCCAAGAGCCAGATTTTCGTTGGCGCTCAGAATGTTGTTCGTGCGCTGCAGCGTTTGGAAGCCCTCACGCTCGACCTTTATCGTGTAAGGCCCCGGCTGGACAGTGTTGAACTGAAAACGGCCTTCGTCATTTGTCACAACGTTGCGCTTTGTTCCGTCTTTTTCGCTTGTTAAGGTGACGGCTGCGCCCGGTATGATACCGCCAGTGGAATCTGTTACCGTTCCGGAAACCGAGCCGGTCACGGTCTGCGACAATCCGGAAATCGTCAGCATAACCAGAATTAGCAACGCCGAGAACAATCCGCTGCCGAACATTTTGAAACTAGACATCGAGGACCTCCTAAAGTGGAAATGTTTTAACTTATCCTGATCAGCCGATCCGAAGCTGTCGCTAATTTTCAACAGCAGGCAAGGCCGCCTGTCGGTCACTGAGAGTCTGACCGGCAAATTCTTTCAAGACCTGGATTGCCAAATCGTCTGCGTAAAAGAAATCAAGATTATAAAGCCCAATTAAAATTCGTTTTTTCCAACAAAACCCGCCGGGTTTGGACCGGCTTGCTCAAGCAAAACTGCCTTTGCTTTCCATAAATTGGTAATACCAATTTACATCGACTCAAATAGATGTTTTCAATTCAAATTTCAAATATTTAACTTCGGTCTTGGTTAACGATGCTTCGACGTTTTGCTCGTTTTCGATACCCGGCCGTTAGCAAAATCCAGAGAGAAATTGCGGATGCTAAAGCGGCACGAATTAATTGGTTTTTGTTACCGATAACAAATTATATTTACCGATAACATTTTTTTCAAGTACTGTCAAACATTTTTTCGTTCGAATTGGGAAAAGTAAGTTTAACTCAGCGAAATTTGCGCTTTCCCAGTTCGGGATATCGCAGTATTTTCTGCATTATTCAGAATTATCGCGTGTCGCGCGTTCGAAATTGATCGATCGCAACGGCGGCGACGATTATTGAGCCGATAATTATTTCCTGAACGTAATTTGCCCAGCCCATCTGCTGACACCCGTTCCGCAGGAAAGCCATGATAAGAGCTCCTATGATGCTTCCCAAAATGGTTCCCTGCCCGCCGTTCAGGCTGCCTCCGCCGATTACGACAGCAGCGATGATATCGAGCTCAGAACCGGCGGCAACCGTAGGATCGCCCTGTCGCAGCCGTGACATCTGCATCACGCCCGCAAGGCCGAAAAACAGGCCTGCCAAAGTGTAAATCCATATTCTTAGCTTGCCTGTAGCGATACCGCATGCGCGGGCAGCGGCTTCGTTCGAGCCGAGAGCGAACACCCGCCGACCGAATACTGTCCGACGAAGCACAACCGCCATCACGACCGCCAGGATGATCGCGATCCAAACACCGACCGACAGAACAAGCCATGGCGGGTCCGGGAAGGTCACGACAAGCTCATTTATCCATGTGGATCCAACGTTCACCGGTTCCTGACCGGCTATCCATTTTGCGATGCCGCGTGCGATTCCTAGTGTTCCCAGCGTCGCGATAAACGGCACGACGCGCAGGCCCGTTATCGCCAAACCATTAAAAAGCCCGACAACGCCGCCCGCAGCAACACCGGCACAGACAGCAAATATCGGATCGAGTCCCGCGTTAACGCAAAGCGCCGTGACAACGCCTGCGAGAGCTATCACGGAACCTACTGAAAGATCGATGCCGCCGCTGATAATGATCATAGTCATGCCGATCGAACTGATAGCGACGATCACCGTCTGCGAAAGGACAATTCTAATATTGAAGGGAGAAAGATATTTCTCGGGGCTTCCGGTAAGGATCGAAAAAGCAATGATCACCAGCGCAAGCCCAAGAAACGGGCCGAGCACCGTGAGCCATCTCTTAAAAAAACTTTGAACCGGCACTGCCGGAATCTTGGTTAACTCGTCATCCATTCGATTCAATTTGCAGTCTGGGTCTCATTGCCGCCGATCGCGGCCCGCATTGCGGATTCCGGCGTCCAATCTGAGATAGGCCGCGCAGCGGTTAATCGTCCGCGGCTCATAACTGCAAGCCGGTCGCACATACCGAAAAGCTCAGGCAGATACGAGCTGATAAGGAGAACCGCTTTACCTTTTTCGGCGCACTCGGCGATCGTGCGGTAAACCTGCGCTTTGCTGCCGATGTCTATGCCACGGGTCGGCTCGTCAAGCAGCAAAACGTCGGCGTCCTGGTAGATCAATCTTGCGATCGCGACCTTTTGTTGGTTTCCGCCTGACAAGGCAGCAACTTTCTGTGCCGCATCCTGCGCCTTGATACCAACGTCGTCGATCAGTTTTTCTGCCTGATCAGACTGCTTTCCGAGATTCAGCCAGCCATATCTTGAACACGCCGAATAACGTGTCATTGTCAGGTTATCGCCGATCGAAAGCGCGAGTGCCAGCCCTTCGGTCTTGCGGTCTTCACTTAGATATCCAACGCCTTGGCGAATCCGGGCCGCCGGCGAGCCGTTTGTCGCGTGTATCGTTTTGCCGTTCAATATGATAGAACCCGACACCGCGGTTTCAATACAAAAAAGGGCTCGTACCAATTCGCTTCGGCCGGAGCCCATTAGGCCAGCGATGCCCAATATCTCGCCGCGTTTCAACTCAAAACTGGCTGATTTGAGACGAGGCGGCGCGGACAATTCGATAACATCCAGAACGGTTTCGGCATCTTTGGGATGCTCACGCGCGGGAAACAACTTTTCGACCGAACGGCCGACCATATTCGAGATCAAATAGTCGTCCGATACGTCCGCGATCTTTCCGGACGCTACGCTTTTGCCGTCGCGCAGGACGGTAAACGTATCGGCGACCTCCCGTATTTCTTCCAGGAAATGGCTGATGTAAATGATACTTATGCCTTCAGCGCTCAATCGCCGGATCTGCGCGAACAGGCGGCGAACGTCGTCGCGCGGCAGGCTGCTTGTCGGTTCATCCATCAAGATAATTTCCGATCTTGCCGCGATCGCACGGCATATCTCGACGATCTGCTGCGCGGCGATCGAAAGAGATCCGACCTTCGCTTCCGGATCAATTTCAGGATGATCAAAGCTGTCAAGAACCTTTCGCGCCTGTGTGTTCATCGCCCCGCGGTCGAGCCATCCGAACCGCCGCGGCTCGTTCCCCATCAGGATATTTTCGGCGGCGGACATGTGCGGCGCGAGCAACAGTTCCTGATGAATAAGCGATATTCCGCTCATTCGCGAGTCAAGTGTATTGCCTGGCGCATACGCTCTTCCGTTCAGCGTCATCGTTCCGCCGTCCGGACGCAATGCTCCGAACAAAACGTTCATCAGCGTGCTTTTGCCGGCGCCGTTTTCGCCGATCAAGGCGTGTACTTCGCCTTTTTGCAGGTCGAGATCGACGCCATTAAGCGCAGTCGTCGCACCAAAATGTTTTTTTATTTCGCGAAGGTTTAAAATCGTCATTTCCGGCCGATTTTGAGCTTTATTGATTCGCAACCAATTTTTTATTTCGATTTGTTAACGCGACCGTTAGCTCCGCATGACTCGCGGACTAGCAGCGTGGGAGAGAGAATTACCTTTTGGTCGGCGGTTTCCTTGCCGTTACCTTCGATGAGTTGTATAAGCAACCGCATCGCTGATTGTCCCATTTCGCCGCGCGACCACGATACGGTCGTCAGCGGAACCCGCAGCATATCGCCATAGTGAATGTTACCGCCGCCGACTATCGCAACGTCTTTGCCTACCTGTACGCCTGCTTCATGCAAAGCCTGCATAGCTCCGATCGCTGTCGGGTCGTTGACTGCAAATATCGCGTTTGGCAGATCGCCTTCCTTAACCCAGTCACTCATGACGCGGTAGCCATCCGATTCCATCAGACCGCAATCGCGGACAAGCGATTTATCGTAGGCGATGTTGTGCTTTGCCAATGCTTGTTTGTATCCTTCAAGCCGCTTTTTACTCGTCGATGTGGTTGTTCCGCGCAAATGACCGATTTCGCGGTGACCAAGATTTATCAAATGCTCTGTACCTATCAGGCCGACCTCGACATCGTCTGTCGTGACCATCGGACATTCGACGCCTTCGAGCGTGCGATCGATCAGCACGATCTTCGTCCCATCGGCGATCATTTTCTTATAAAGCTCAGTTTTCGAGCCGGTTGCGCACGTGGCGATTATCAACCCGTCGGTGCGAACACGCAGGGCCTCGACCTCGCTTACTTCCCTGGCAACGTGCTCTTCCGTATTGCCGATAACTATTTGATAATTTGCCGAACGGGCAACGGCACCAATGCCGTGCATGATTTCCGCAAAGTACGAGTGCATAAGATCGGGAACGATCACGCCGATCAGAAATGACCGGTTCGTTACCAAGGCTCGCGCGAAATGATTTGGCTGATAAT
This sequence comes from Pyrinomonadaceae bacterium, assembly GCA_035494575.1. Classification (GTDB taxonomy): domain Bacteria; phylum Acidobacteriota; class Blastocatellia; order Pyrinomonadales; family Pyrinomonadaceae; genus OLB17. The sequence goes on from DATJGV010000334.1 coordinate 12,404, forward strand.
TAAGCCTTCGTGAAACTTCCAAAACGCGTTCGCGCGTTTTTGCTTTCACAAGCGGGTCGTTATTTATCGCACGCGAAACGGTCATCTTCGAGATTCCTAATTCACGGGCTATGTCTGCGAGAGTTGCACTCATATCTTAAGCGTAGGTAAATGTTACCGTAAACAATCTAAGGCCATCCATCCTGAAGGTTTTCTGTCCTGTTGCGAGACAACCTTGATATTCGACTTGTGAAATTGTAATTTTTATCGGTAACATATGCAAGAACAGTTTTAAGCAAAAACAAACAAATTTTGCTCTAACGAACAATTGGTAATACCATTGTTCAAGGAGAACCTAATGAAAATCCATTCGAGATCGCTTGTCCTGCTTCTGTTGGCCTCTTGTTTTTTTCTGTTCCCTGTATCAGGTCAAATTATTGGACCGCCAAGCGAGCTTTCACCGTTTAGAAATCTTTACAATGTCCGCGCGTTTGGCGCTAAAGGCGACGGTAAGGCTTTGGACTCTCCGGCAATAAACAAGGCGATAGACGCAGCCGCAGCTGCAGGCGGCGGAACGGTTTTCATTCCGGCTGGAACCTACAGAAGCTTTTCGATCAGGCTCAAAAGCAACATAACGCTGTATTTCGATCAGGGCTCCACGCTGGTTGCTGCAAGCCCGAACGACGGCGACGGCAGATACGATCCGCCTGAGCCGAACAAGTGGGACAAGTATCAGGATTTTGGACATACACACTGGCATAACAGCCTTATCTGGGGCGAGAATCTCGAAAATATTTCGATACTCGGTCCTGGGCTGATCTTGGGAAAGGGCCTGGTTCGCGGCGGGAACCAATCGCGGACTAAAGAGCAAAATGACGCGATAAAAAACATTAAAATAGATAAAGCCGCGGCGCCGTTCGGCTACCCGAATCCGCGCGATGCCGTTGAAAGCGGCTGGGGTAATAAATCGATCAGCTTAAAGCTTTGCCGCAATGTAATTATCCGCGATATTTCTATATTGCATGGCGGACATTTCGCCATACTCGCAACCGGAGTGGATAACTTGACGATCGATAATTTGAAGATCGATACCAACCGCGACGGCATCGACATCGACGCATGCAGGCATGTGAGAATTTCGAACACGTCCGTTAATTCGCCTTTTGACGACGGTATATGTCTCAAAAGCTCGCATGCTCTAGGCTTCCCGCGGGCGACCGAAAATGTGACGATAACCAACTGCGCGGTGAGCGGCTATGACGAGGGAACGCTGCTCGACGCGACATACAAACGCGAATACAATAAATACAGCCACAACAGTCCGACCGGACGTATAAAATTCGGCACCGAGTCGAACGGCGGATTTAAAAACATCACGATCTCGAACTGCACGTTCGACTATTCGCGTGGGCTCGCACTCGAAACCGTTGACGGGGGCTTGCTTGAGGATGTTGCCATCAGCAATATCACCATGCGCGACGTTGTTAACTCACCGATCTTTCTGCGATTGGGCAGCCGCGATCGTGGACCAAAGGAAACGCTGACGACCGGCAAACTCCGCCGCGTTATTATTAGTAACATCGTTGCGTACAACGCCGATCCAAAATACGCGTCGATCATCTCAGGTGTTCCGGGTGACGATATCGAGGATGTAAGGTTCAACAACATCCGTATTTATTACCAGGGCGGCGGCACAAATGAACAGGCCGCGCTTTCGCCACCCGAAAAAGAAGACGATTACCCCGAACCTGTAATGTTTGGCGAAATGCCGTCATATGGTTTCTATATTCGTCATGTTAAGGGCTTAACGATGACCGATGTCGAGGTAAGTTATATTAAAGATGATGCACGGCCGCCGTTCGTTCTTGATGATGTGAAAGGCGCTGATTTTCATCGCATAAAGGCACAACGAAATGGAACCGGGCCGACATTCGTTCTAAAAGGCGTTTCGGATTTTAATACGAATCAGGTTTGGCTCGTGCCCGACACGCGGATCGAACAAGCCGCACAAAAGAATCTCTGATAAAAGTGTGAAGGTAGCATTATTTGCAACGTGTTTGGTCGATCAGCTTTGTCCGCAAGTCGGCGTAAGCACGGTGGAGGTCTTGCGCCGATACGGCTGCGAAGTGGTTTTCGACGAACGCCAGACCTGTTGCGGGCAACCGGCGTTTAATACCGGTTACCGGAAAGAAGCGAAAAAGTTTGCAAAGCGTTTCATCGAGATATTTGAGGAAACAGATGCGGAGGCGATAGTCAGCCCGTCGGGCTCGTGCACCGCGATGGTAAAGCATTTTCACAACCTGTTTCCCGAGCAAGAAGATTGGCGAGAAAGAGCGGAAAACATCGCCGCCAGAACGCATGAATTCACGCATTTTTTGGTAAATGTTCTTAAGGTAGAAAAACTCCAATCGTCATTTGCTGGCCGCGTCACCTGGCACGACGCGTGTCATGGTTTACGTGAGCTGGGTTTGCGTGCAGAGCCGCGAAAAATATTGAACGATCTGGACAGTGCTAAGTTTGTCGAGATGCCGAATGCCGACAGTTGCTGCGGATTTGGCGGAACCTTTTCGGTCAAATATCCTGAGATCTCCGTCGCAATTCTCGATAAGAAGATCGAAGGTATAGAAAAAACCGGAGCCGATGTTGTCGTCTCATGCGACGCCAGCTGCCTGATGCAGATCGGCGGACGGCTATCGAGACTTGGATCAAAGGTTCGGACGATGCACATCGCTGAAATATTGGCTAGTCAGGACAGTAAACAATGACACAAGTCACCTCAGAAACTTTTGACCAAAACGCGCGGGTTGCACTGCGGGACACGCAGCTTCGCGGTGCCCTCGACAACCTGGTCAAGACGTTTGGTGACCGTCGAAAGGAGGTCATTAAAACCGTCGATGATTGGGAGGGTTTGCGAAACGAAGCGAGGCGAATAAAAGACGAAACACTCTTGAATCTCGACAGGTATCTCGAACAATTTACCGGCAATGCTGAAAAGGCCGGTACCGTGATTCATTGGGCCCGCGACGGCCGGGAAGCCTGCGGCATTATTCTTGATCTAATCGATGCGCACGACGCGACAAATGTCGTCAAATCGAAGAGTATGGCGACCGAGGAGATCCACCTTAACCACGCACTCGAAGCCGAAGGCGTCAACCCGGTCGAAACCGACCTTGGCGAATGGATCATTCAACTTGCAAACGAAACGCCGTCGCACATCGTTGTTCCAGCGATCCATAAAACTAAAGGGCAGATCGCCGATCTCTTTGTCGAAAAAACCGGCATTGAAAAAACGGACGATGTCGATGTGCTGACAAATACTGCACGAAAAGTTTTGCGCTCTCGGTTTGCCGAGGCCGAAGTAGGCATCAGCGGCGTTAATTTTGGCGTGGCGGAAACAGGAACGATACTAATTCTCGAAAACGAAGGGAACATACGCCTAACGACCAGCCTTCCGAAAATTCACATTGCGCTAATGGGGATCGAAAAGGTCATTCCCAGATTTGCCGATCTTGACGTGTTCCTGAAATTGCTGCCGCGATCCGGCACGGGCCAGCGTCTGACAACGTATCAATCATTGATAACCGGCACGAAACGTGAGCGTGATGACGAAGGCCCCGACGAGGTTCACATCATACTGATGGACAACGGCCGCTCAAGAATGCTCGCCCATCCGGTCACGCGGCAGAGTCTCGCGTGCATTCGCTGCGGGGCCTGTCTGAACGCTTGCCCGGTTTACCAACAAATAGGCGGTCATGCATATGGTGCAGTTTATCCCGGTCCGATCGGCGCGGTAATAACGCCGCAGCTTATAGGCTTGAAGAAAACAAAACAGCTTCCGTATGCATCGAGCTTGTGCGGCGCATGCCGCGAGGTCTGTCCGGTAAAAATCGATATTCCGGCGTTGCTGCTACATCTGCGTGCTGAGATCGTCGATGGCGAATCGGACGGCATTGCGGCGGAAACGCAGGTAAAGAAAAAGCTCGGCGAACGAGCGGCGTTTGCCATGTATAGCTTTTTGTGGCGACGGCCAAGGCTGTACAGTTTCGGCGCGCGGCTGTCGCGGGCTTTTCAGAACACGATCGTTAAGAACGGCAAGGCACGATCAGGTTTTTCCGGCCTTGTACCGCCGCTCGGCGCGTGGACACAATGGCGTGACGCCCCGGCAATCGCGCCAAAAACATTCAGGGAAATCTGGAAGGAAGAGCTAAGCAAAAGGAATGATTGATACCGCAGCAGCAAGGGCGGAAATATTAAGCTCGATCCGTCGGAATCTGGCGGCCAGCCAGCCGTTCGATGCGGTTTACCACGAGCATCACCCGCCTGTTGCACAGCCTGCCGCTATTGTTCAGCGGGAGAACTCTTCGTCCAACTTGCTGGCGCAATTCAAAGAAAACCTTGAAGCTGTCGCGGGAAAATACGGGGTCGTATCCGGCGAACAGGATGCTGCAAATGCAGTTCAAGACATCGTCAACGAATTAAAACCACGAACGATAGCCGTGTCCGATTCGGCGCGGGTAGATGCTCTGCTAAATCGAATAAATACTAATGGTAGGGTTTTAAAAAATCCTTCGAAAAGCGAATTGTTCGATTGCGGCGTTGGCGTCACCGAGGCGCAGTACGCGATTGCTGAAACCGGAACGCTCGTTTTGGAATCCGACCGCGAACGCAGTCGTCTAACATCGCTGCTGCCGCCGGTTCATATTTGTATTTTGGATGCAAAACATATTTGCGGAACAATGAGCGAAATATTGCAGATAGTACAAAACGACCTGAGCCGAACTGTGACGTTTATTACAGGTCCGTCGCGAACTTCCGACATTGAGCTGACACTTGCGATCGGCGTTCACGGCCCGCGCGAACTGCATGTTATCGTAATTTCCGACGAAACGAATGCATAGAAAAATCTTCAAAAATGCAGGTTGGGTTTACTGTTTCATTTTGATGCTGCTCGTTTGTTCGGCATCGCAAGTGAATGGTGCGGGTACGCGGGAGCGCATTTTATTTAACGAAAACTGGCGGTTTCAAAAAGGCGATCCGGCGGGAAAAGAAGGAGCGCTGGCATACGAAAAGATCAAGGACTGGGTTCGAGCGAGCGGGAATCAGTACGTTCTGACCTCGAGTGCAACAAAAGGTGTTCGGCCAGCCGGCAATCTCGGCGAAGACGTTCCGTACACAAGAGAAGATTTTGACGATTCCGCGTGGCGAGCGCTGAGCCTGCCGCACGATTGGGGCGTCGAAGGTGATTTTCAGCAGGACCTGCTGGGTGAAACCGGGAAGCTGCCGTGGGCAGGCGTCGGATGGTATCGTAAGCATTTTGATCTCTCATCGAACGACAAAGGACAACAAATATATCTTGACATTGACGGAGCGATGGCATATCCCGCCGTTTGGCTCAACGGAAAGTTCGTGGGCGGATGGACGTACGGGTATTCGTCATTCCGTCTTGACCTGACACCGTATATAAAATACGGCGCGGAAAATGTTCTCGCGATAAGGCTTGATAATCCGCCCGAATCCTCACGGTGGTATCCAGGCAGTGGTATCTATCGGAACGTTTGGCTGGTAAAAACTGCTCCGGTTCATATCGCGCACTGGGGAACATTCGTCACAACGCCGGAAGCAAATAAACAGTCTGCTCGGGTAAAGATCAAAACGACGCTCGATAACGATACCTCAGCGGCGGCAAACCTGAAGATAACAGCATCAGTCTTTCCGACGGACTCAAACGGACAACGAGTTGGCAAGGCGGTCGCTTCAACAGCTCAGATCGAACTCGATATCTCGCCGAACCTCTCAAAAACAACCGAATTAGATCTTGTTCTTAAAAATCCGCGTTTGTGGAATCTGCAGTCTCCAAATTTATACGTGCTCGTAATTGACGTCGCGCGCGGGGGTAAAACGATCGACAGCGAGGAAACCAGATTCGGCGTCCGCACGATCAGATTTGACCCTGAAAAAGGCTTTTTTCTAAACGGCGAACGCGTGTATATCAAAGGCGTTTGCGACCACGCCGATCTCGGGCCGTTGGGAACGGCAATCAACACTCGCGGCCTTGAACGTCAGGTCGAATTGCTAAAGGAGATGGGCGCGAATGCGATCCGCACAAGCCACAACCCGCCGGCGCCCGAGCTTCTCGACATATGTGACCGCTTGGGAATGCTCGTAATGGACGAAGGCTTTGATATGTGGGTCGGAGCGAAAAAGAAAAACGATAATCATCTGGTTTTTGCCGATTGGGGAGAAAAGGATTGGCGATCGCAAATTCGCCGTGACCGCAACCATCCGTCCGTTATTCTCTGGAGCATCGGTAACGAGATCGGTGAGCAACGAAAGCCCGAACTGCACCACGTTGCCGCGGAACTCACTGCGATCGCCCACGAAGAAGATCCGACGCGTCCGACCATCGCCGCATGCAATTTCGCAGACGCCGGGTTTAACGGATTTCAAAAAACCATTGATGTCTTCGGCTACAATTACCGCTACGCGCAGTACGCAAAATTTCACGAAACCAACCCGAACATGCCGCTGCTCGCGAGCGAAACGGCATCGACTGTAAGCTCGCGCGGCGAATATTTTTTCCCTGTCGAAAACGACAAGAGTAAAGGTCGCGCCGATTTTCAGGTCAGCTCGTACGATCTGTACGCTCCGCCTTGGGCGACGGCGCCCGACACGGAGTTCGAAGCACAAGACCGAAACCCATTTGTTGCCGGCGAGTTCGTCTGGACGGGTTTTGATTACCTCGGCGAACC
>DATJGV010000335.1:0-19757 GCA_035494575.1 Pyrinomonadaceae bacterium
TCGGTAGAGCCCGACGAGATCGCGTGCGGATATTTGGCCCGGAGCCGTTTCGCTGCCCGATTCGAGCGATGCATAGGTCAACGGCGAGCCATATGCGAGGCCTAAGATTCGTGTCCATTTCCCGGCTTCGCCCATTGCGACGGGGATCAGTCTTTTGCCATCAGATCCCGCGTGTGCGAGCAATTTCCATAAAGGTATGGTGTCGGTGATGTCGTTGGCTTGGACTGCGATCTTTACGGTGGCGTCATGGGCGGCGAGTCGTTCGTAAATGTCTTTGAGATCATTCGGTACGCCGTCAAAATCGTGGAATGAGATGATACGATCTTCAGCCGCTATCGGAATGTCGGCGATATCTTCTTCGAGATCGGCCGCCCGAAACGAGGGCAGGTCCCTCCAAAATTCCTTTCGCTGCTGTATGGTTAATTGCCTGTTTCCGCCTTGTTCCGGCGAGCGAAATGTTGCGAGCAACGGCTTGCCGACGGCGAGTTGTGCAAGCTGATCCAATGCGGTGTTAAGCTCGGTTTCGCTGAGGCAATCGAAGCGCAGCTCGATCACGTCGGCGATGTCCGCCGCTTGTTTGATCTGGGTGATGAATTTGTCAGCGGTGTCGGCACACACCGATACGCAGACCAGTCCGTTGTTCATTTTGATTGATCAAGGGTTTTTAGTTTTGCTCAGTGGTTTGATCCTCCGCGATCAATGGAACCACTAAACGACACGAAACACGACTAAACCGAAGAGTCCGCTTTCCTGAGCGCTACGCTATTTTCGGGCCTTCATGTTGATCGTGCTTACATCCATGATGACGCTCAACGATGCGATCAGGCAAGCAATAACGCCGATCGCGGCCGCGACAACGATCATAGTGTCGCCGCTTTGTTTTATGGCGATCGCCGTCAATGCCCACGCAACCGCCAGCGGCGCTAAATAGTTCTTAAATTTCGCGCGGGCGGCGACGACAATTACAACCACCACGATCATCAGGGCCAAAGCAGCGATATTCATCGCCAATGGTGAGATATCGAACTTTTCGTATACCAAAAACACCGCGATATTCACTGCCGCCGCGACCGTGACCCAGCCGAAGTAGAGGCCGAAAGGAGCTTTTGCAACCCAGTATTCAACAGTCGATTCGTTTTTCCTCAATCTTGCATCGATCACAAAAATTACTGCGAGCAACGCCAAAATAGTGACCAGACAAATGCCGATCATCCCGAACGCCCAAAAATAAAGCCATGCGCAATTCAGAATGCAGCTTACGATAAAAAGCGTTCGTACCGGGCGAAAACGCTCGGCGTGCTGCGGCAAAAGCTGATAAATGCTGAATGCGGCGAGACCAATGTAGATCAATATCCAGATCGTAAACCCGAATCCGGCCGGTGTCAGCGGCGTCGGATATTTGTTCGATACCATTTCGGGAGTAACGCCGTTTATCAGGCCCATCGCCGCAACCCAATTGAAAAAGACCGTGCCGGCAGTGGCTAGGGGAACAAATATTGCCTTTATCCGGTCGGCGTTGAGTGGTTCGCTGGGCATAAAATGTATCTCAATCTTATGGGACGCATCGGTCGCTAGTCAAAACGGATAATTAGTGATATAAATCGCTGAAAAGAAAGCGCTTTTTCTCTCGTTACTTAACGGAGCGGGCGGTGACATTCACGATTTCGTATAAAAACTACGGAAAACGTAAAGTTTTGTAAATCTATAAATTATGACGAATCGATATTCCAACCAAAAACTCGGGCGATTCGTCTAAAGTCTGTTTGTGGCACCCGGATTGCCTTGTAAACATGCGGAAACGCACTTTCCGTCTTTCCCCTGTGCGTGATTAGAAGGAAAGAGGAAACCCTAGAGTAATGAAAATTTTTAAGAATCTCATATTCACGGCCGTGTTTCTCATCGGACTCTCCACCGCGGCCATGGCACAAAAGGACGGGCCGAAACGCCCGCCAAAAAATCCGCCGACCATTAACGCGCCGGATAAAGGCAATAAGCCGAAGGAAAACCCAAAGGGCAACAATGATCGGGGCGGCAAAAAGCCGGGACTGGCGGTCTATTTCCGCGAAAGCGATAACGCGATCGAAGTTATGTAAAGTGACCATATAAGTCACACTCCAAACGAAAAAAGGCATCTCTTGAACGGAGCTGCCTTTTTTCATGCCCTTTGTCAGTCACGATCGAACAGATCAAAGCTCTGGCTTTCTCAGGATCTCAGCCAGGGCCTGCAGTCGGGCCGTATCCGTCGCATTCTTTGAAGAGCCTGCACTCTTTTCCACCGACGGAGCGAGCTTTTTGAGTTTTCCGAGATCGCTTTTCGAGCCTTCTGCTTTTTGAATTGCGTCCCGCAGGCTCGCGATCTGGTTAGCAGGCAAACCTTTGGAGCGTTCCAATTGATCGATGTACGCCTTGGCTACGACCAGCTTTCGAGGCCACACGATCTTCTGCTGGTTTTGCACGTTCAACTCATTGACCTGTACCGATTTTGCGGCATCGATCTCGTTCTGCGAAAGATGTTCGGTCGGTGTCAGTTCAAAGACGTCCAGGCCGCGAGCGATCTCAGAACCATAAATATGGCCATTGTACCAGTAAGCGGACCAGTCGCCGCCGAGCACAAGCATCTTTGGGTCGATCGGCCCACGGTCGAAATATGCGATCTCTTGCGGATGATCGGCGTCGGTAAAATCCATAACCGAGACACCGCCCTGATACCACGCCTGTACGAGGATGTCCCTGCCGGGAACCGGGATTAGCGAGCCGTTATGAGCAACACAGTTTTCGGTATCGCCTTGTGCGGCCGGCAGCTTGTAATAGTTTCCGAACGTCAGCTTATTGTCCTTTAAATGAAAAACCGCATCGGCTCCCCATTTATTCGGATCATTCGCCCGGCAGCGTGCACCCAGGCCTCCTCCCCACTCGTCGGTATAGACGACCTTTTTCCCATCATTCGAAAACGAGGCCGAATGCCAATACGAATAGTTCGGATCGTTTACGGCATCCACGCGTTTCGGATTGGCCGGGTCCTTGATATCCAGCAAGATCCCGTTCCCGGAACACGCTCCAGCCGCTAAACCGATCGCCGAATAAACCGTTATGTCATGGCACTGGTCGGTCGGAGTCGGTTTGCCTGTTCCATGCGTAGCGGCGCTGCTGAGGCCTGCGAGTTCGCCGGACCTTGGATCCATGAACACTCGAGGACTCGAAACTATCTTGGCATCTTGCGGAGCCGCAACCGGAACCTTGATCACATCAATGCGAAAGAGCGCGGTGTTTGGATTCTTTTCCGGCGTACCGCTTGAACATCCGGCCAACTCCTCGTCCTGACGGACAAAAGACGTCCCCGAAACATAGATGTAAACGTTATTCTTATCGTTCGGATCGACAACCAGCGTATGCGTATGCGAACCGCGACAGGTCTGCACGGCGGCGACTTGCTTCGGTTTGCTGATGTCCGAAATATCGAAAATTCTCACGCCGCGAAAGCGGTCTTTTTGTGCAACAGGCAGATGCTGCTGATTTTCCTGTCCCGCCGCGGGCGGTGGCTCAGCCGGGAAGCCCTCGGTGCCGCAATCCAAACGGCCGTTGGGCATTTCAACCGACATAAAGAGCAGATTTTTGTAAACGGACACGTCGCCCTGTCCACCCGGACACACAAGCGAAGTCAGCAATCTGGTCTGAGCAGGGTCGGAGATGTCATAGATATTTACGCCGTAAAAGTTCCCCTGAAACAGGTGATTGCCCTGGAACGCAAGGTCCGAGTTGGAAAAAGCAAGCTGAGCAAAAACGAGCTGGAAGGGCTTAGGCATTTTTGACGTGTCGCCGACGCCGAGAAGGCCCAAGGTCTTTTGCACTCTCGGATCGTCAGGGTTGTCCGTGCCGAGTTGAAACGCGTCCGGTTTTTTGAGCAGCTCGAGATGCTTCAAACCCATCGCCGTTTCGCCCGCGTCGTACAATCCGGGCGTCAATTTGGCACGCGGATCAGATACATCCGAACCGGTCATACCGGGCGGCAGCTGCGGCGCGGACGCCGGTGTTTGGGCCAGCGTCCGGGCGGCAAAACAAGAACAAAAAACCAGGAAAGCTACTAGAAAATGGAAGGTAATAGTGTGTACTCGATTCATTATTTCTCCTCTACGGGTTTTTCACCCAGCATCGTTTGCATAATTCTGATCTCAGCGCGCTGGCCGCTATCGACATCAGTCGTAAAATTGAACAATTCGGCGTCCTGCCCGGCGCCGGCCGTGTCATACAGTTCTTTCACCATGGTCAGTGCGCCGCCGTGGTGCTGTATCATTCCGGTCAAAAACAGGCGATCGAACTCGGCACCTTTTGCATTTTTCAGGGCGGTCATCTGTTTTCGGGTAAGCATCCCGGGCATAAGCATGTGGTGGCTCGACATATCCATTCCCGCCATGTCCGTGCCCTCCATGCCCGGCATCTGCATTTCGGTGGATTGGCCCCTGGCTTCGAGCCATCGTTTCATGAATCTTATTTCTTCGGCTTGCGAATGGCTGATACGCGCCCCCAGCAAGCGCAGGTCCTTATTTGTCGTACGCGAGTCGATGAGTGCGGTCATCTCGACCGCCTGAGCGTGGTGCATTATCATCCCCTGCATGAACTCCACATCCTTCCGCGAAAGAGGCGGCAGGACGCCCCTGGTAGACGCCGGCAGCGTTCGGGTCGGCTGACCAGGTGCACCAGGCTGGACCACGACCGGCTGTGGATCGGCCTTTTGTGCAAAGGCAGGCAGCGATAGAAAGAACAACGCGGCAATGGCGGCAACCAGCCCGCTCCGCGACCGCAGTTTCAGACGGGAAATGAAAACAAGGGACTGCATTAGTTTTGAGTGATCAAGTAATTTCATTCACATTATAACAAAATATAAGACAGGTACTACCAAAAAGCTCTGCGCCCGGCCGCCCATCGTCATTCTGCAAAGATGTCGAATACTTACCTATGGCCTAAAGTTTTTGCGCAGCCCGAATGTGCTGCCCGTGTTCATTTCCAAATTACGTAATCTCAATCGGAAATGTTTCAACTCGCAGCATTCCAGGACAAAAGAAAAGGGCGTTACTGGAACGCCCGTAAGTGTATGACTTTATTGGTGCCGACTACAAGATTCGAACTTGTGGCCTATCGCGTGTGAAGCGAGTGCTCTACCACTGAGCTAAGTCGGCGGATCTGTTAGATCGACGGATCGTCGGCTTTTGCGGGGCGATTTTCATCGGTCGATTTTATCGTACCGAGTGACGAGTCTGTATAAAAATGTCGGTTGCCGGTCGCCTGAACGCCGGTCGCGACCTGCGGGTCGGCGTTTACGGTGTAAAACGCAGGTTTTGAAGTTGTGCGTTCATCCACGCGCATCGTAAATATATATCCGTTTACAACCGGAGCCTCGCCCGCGAAGCGTTCGTCGAGGTGGCCTGATTGAATGAGATCCGCAAACGTCGCAAATTTGCCTTGATGTTTTCCGGCATAATCGATTTGAAATTTGCGAATATTATCGAGCGTCTGCTGCGCGGCGCTTTCGTTTCCTGATTTGACCATAACCGCCCAGCCGATGCTGCCGACGCCGATCAGTAGGCCGATGATCGCGATAACGATCATTAGTTCGATAAGGTTAAAACCGCGCTGGTCTTTAAGACGAAATCTGAAATTGTTCATAGGGCAAAGCTTCTCCGCAAGTGTTCACGAATGGAAACACGGGAAGTTTCAAAAGTTTAGTTTGTTTAAGGGCGGATTTGCAAGCAAAACCGTGGCAGCAAAGACGGTTGGTTTGGATCGGGTCACGCTTGTGTGTGCAAATTTATGGGTTCCTGTTTTTTCAGATCTTGAAGAGCTGAGCACTAAAGTCACGAAAAAAGGTAGGCTGAACGAACTTTGAAATTTGCGCTTGACATTGCGAAAGATTTTACTGTAAGTTATCAAAAGTTCTTTTTCATAAACTTTCGGAATTGGCCGGAAGTATTTAAAGTGGCGATTTAAGGTTAACTTGCTCCACTGTAAAAACTGCTAAACAACTGCGAAGAGATTTTTTTGGAGGCTCTCGTGCTTAATTTAGCACGAGAGCCTTTTTGATTTTTGATTGCAGATTTTGGATTGGTCAAAGGTTTTTGGATTTAGGCGGCCTCTGACGTTCAAATGTTTTGATAACACCAAAGTCCGCAGGGTACGGCAAGGCGGAGGATAATATGGGAAATCTGGCAGACGCAACGCGATTTGTACACGCCGGTGAACGGCGAACTGCTCCGAACGGAGTTCCGGCATCGACGCCGATCTACGCGACCTCGACATTTGTTTACGAATCGGTCGAGGACGTCGAGCGCATCGTCGAAGGCGAAGTTTCCGATTTCGTCTACAGCCGCTATGGCAATCCGACCGTCGCGGCATTCGAAGATGCGATGGCTGCGATCGAGCGCGGCAGTTTTGCATTTGCGTACGGTTCGGGAATGGCCGCGCTGCACGCTGCGCTTCTCGCCTGCGAATTGGCGCCCGGCTCGGTCGTTCTGGCATCAAAGGACCTGTACGGAGCGACGTTCGAGCTGCTATACACGATCTTCGGTTCGCTCGGGGTGAAAACAATTACGGCGGATTTTTCCGATTTGGAAGCCGTTCGCGAGGCCGCAGAAAAAAATAAGCCGCGGGCGCTCGTTTGCGAGACATTGTCTAATCCGCTGTTAAAGGTTTGCGACATCGCGGCCTGTGCCGAGGTCGCGCGCGGCGTCGGAGCAAAACTGATCGTGGACAACACGTTTGCAACCCCGTTCCTCTGTCGCCCGTTGGAACTCGGAGCCGATCTGGTCGTGCACAGCGCGACAAAATATCTTGGCGGCCATGCGGACGCAACAGGCGGCGTCGTTGTCGCCCGAGAAGAATTTGACCGGCCGGCGTTGCTCGGCGCACTGACACTTGCGGGCGGCGTGCTGAGTCCGTGGGAAGCTCATTCGATCTTAAGGGGAATAAAAACCCTCGCTTTGCGGCTTGAAAGACAGTGCTCGAACGCGGACCGGCTTGCCGAATACCTGGAAAAGCTGCCGGAGATAGAAAGTGTTATCTATCCGAAATTTTTCGACGGCACGGACGCCGAGGTCGTTGACCGCACATTTCACAGCTCGTATTTTGGCGGCATTATCTCGGTTAGATTGCGTGAGGACACACGCGAAACGGCGTTCAGATTTATGAATTCGTTAAAGCTTTGCACGCGAGCGGCGAGCGTCGGTGACATTTTTACGGGAGTCGTACATCCCGCGACGGCGACGCATCGCGAACTTTCTCCGGCAAAGCGGGCGGCGATCGGTATCACGGAGGGCTTGATAAGGATCTCAGTTGGCATCGAGGACGTTGAAGATGTAATTTCAGATATAGAGCAAGCACTGTACGTTGCAGGTCTGAAAGAAATTTCAGTCGCCGTCGGCGCGGGCCACGCAGAATTTGCAGGAGCGGTGGGGACTAATTGTGATTCAAATAAGCGAAGAAAACATCGAAAAGATAAAGCAGCACGCCGAACGCGAATATCCGTTCGAGTGCGGCGGTATGCTTGTCGGGCGATTTGAGACGGACGGATCGAAGGCAGTCGTCGAGACCCTTCCGTTCGAGAATGCCCGCGAAGAAAAAGACCGGCACAACCGCGTACTTATTTTGCCGACCGATGTGCTGAAAGCGGAGCGTTACGCCCGCGAACGCAAGCTGGACGTCATCGGTTATTACCATTCGCATCCCGACGATAAGGCGGTTCCGTCGCGATACGATCTGGAACACGCGCTGCCGGTCTGGTCGTACATCATTGCATCGGTTTTGGAAGGAAAGGCGGTCGATATACGGTCGTGGGAGATGGAAAACGACCGCTCGAGATTTAACGAGGAAAATATCGAACGAATATTAAGTGTTTCGGAATAGCTGACAGCCGTTATTGGCTAATAGCTTTCCTGTCTTCGATTCAGCTATTCCGAAAATTTTTCATAGAGGAGCATTTATTTTATGTCAGTGACGATAGTGATACCGACTCCGCTCCGGCAATTTGCGGGCGGAAATTCAGAGATCGAGGTTCAGGCTGCTACGGCGGGCGAGGCGTTGAATAAACTTACGGCCCAGCACGGCGAACTGCGGAAACACCTTTATAACGAGCAGGATTCGCTGCGAAATTTTATAAACGTTTACGTCGGCGACGAAGATATCCGGCATCTTGACGGTGTGGAAACGGCTATCAGGGATGGCGAGACGATCCTTATCGTACCGTCGATCGCCGGCGGCAGCACTACAGCCGAGGTCCGGGCCGAGAGAGCTTTGCCGGAGCTTTCGACGGAGGAATACGCGCGATATTCGCGGCATTTGATATTGCCGGAAGTTGGCCTCGAAGGCCAGCGAAAGCTTAAGGCCGCGCGCGTTTTGACCATAGGGACAGGCGGGCTCGGCGCACCGCTCGGGCTTTATCTTGCGGCGGCGGGTGTAGGCACGATCGGCCTTGTCGATTTTGATACGGTGGATCAGTCGAACCTGCAGCGGCAGGTAATTTTCGGCACGAAGGATATCGGACGACCAAAGATAGCCTCCGCAAAAGAACGGCTCGAGGACATAAATCCGAACGTAAAGATCGAGACGTTCGAGACCCAGCTTACCAGTAAGAATGCATTGGAGCTTTTTAAGGAATTTGACGTGATCGTGGACGGTACGGACAATTTTCCGACGCGTTATCTCGTAAACGACGCGTGCGTTTTGACCGGCAAGCCCAACGTTTATGGCTCGATCTTCCGGTTCGAAGGACAAGCCAGCGTGTTCTGGGCTGAAAAAGGAGCGTGCTATCGCTGCCTTTATCCAGAACCGCCGCCGCCGGGTCTCGTGCCGTCGTGCGCCGAGGGGGGCGTGCTTGGCGTCTTGCCGGGAATCGTCGGGACGATACAGGCAAACGAGGTCTTGAAGATCATTCTCGGCTCGGACGGCGTCCTGATCAATCGCTTACTCTTGTTCGATGCCTGGCAGTCTATTTTCAGACAGTTGAAGCTCCGAAAAGATCCGAACTGCGCGCTTTGCAGCGAGAATGCGACTATTAAGGAACTAGTCGATTACGAAGCATTTTGCGGTTTGAAACAGCCGGCGGCGTCGCCGACCGATATTCTTGAAGAGATAACTGCGGCGGAGCTTAACGATCTGATCAGATCCGGGCAGGCGATACAGATAATCGACGTTCGTGAGCCGTTCGAACACGAGATCGCAAGCATCCCGAACACGAAACTGATCCCGTTAGGAGACGTTGTTGCGCGTGCCGGCGAGATCGCTTCGGATGTTACAACGATAGTTCATTGCAAAGGCGGTGTTAGAAGTGCAAAGGCGATCAACAATTTAAAGGCTGCCGGTTTTGCGGGACGGCTAATTAATCTGAAAGGCGGCATCGGTGCATGGTCCGATCAGGTCGATCCGTCAGTGCCAAAATATTGATCAAAGGGTATGAAAAATATCTTGGTCGCCGCCGTCGGCTTAGTTTTCGTGTTAATTGCAAACGGCCAGACGACGTATAATTCCCAGATCGAAAAATGGCGGACCGAGCATCAGGCCGAGCTTTTGGGCGATTCGGGGTGGTTTACCGTTGCCGGTCTATTTTGGCTAAAGCCCGGAGTGAACACGGTCGGCGCCGGGCCGGATTATGACGTACAGCTGACGAAAAATTTCGCGGGCGGTAAATTTGGCGAGATCGATTTTGAAAAAGGCTCGGCGATTTTGACGGTTAGCGACGGCGTAAATGCTGTCAGCGGCGGCAAAGCGATAAAATCGATCGAACTGCTCTCTGACGAAAAAAGCGACCCGACCGTGGTTAGCGTCGACAGCCAATCGTTCTATCTGATCGAGCGAGACGGCCGCGTCGGCGTTCGCCTTAAAGACACGAAGAGCGAACAGCGTCTGAATTTTCACGGTCTAAAATGGTACCCGATCTCGCCTAAATTTCGCGTCACTTCAAGGCTTGAAATGTTCCCGCGGACGAAAGAGGTTTTGATACCAAATGTACTCGGATCGACTTTCAAGATGAAAAGTCCCGGCGTTTTGCGCTTTCGGCTGAACGGAAAGGCATATTCGCTGCTTCCGGTCGAAGAGGGCGATCATCTTTTCATCATTTTTCGCGACCTGACAAGCAAGACTGAAACATACGGGGCCGGACGATTTCTCTATGCGGCGAAACCCGTGAACGGAAAGGTCGTGCTGGATTTTAACAAGGCTGAAAATCCGCCGTGCGCTTTTACCGAGTTTGCAACGTGTCCGCTGCCTCCGGATCAGAACCGCCTTAATGTTTCAATTCCGGCCGGTGAGAAGCGCTATCACGAATGACCGTTGGTGCTGTAGATATTGCGTATGAGGTAAAGAGCCGGTTTTCTTTTCGTGTTGTTTGGTGCGGCTTCGTGGTTTGAGTTTTCGCCTGATCGACGATGCCGGCACCAGTCAGGTCAATCCGCTTTTGATGCCGCTTTTCTTTCAACCGGTTCTTTTAAATGCTGCGTCGTTTCGTCCGTCACGCTGAACGGCACGCCCGCGCGCAGCTGGTTTGTCTCGGCCGGCGGTAGAAAATCAGCGGCCGGTTCCGAAAGCGGTTTCGGCGTACCGGCGTCGGTTCGGTGAACGTTAGACGGCTCACTTCGTTTGCTGACAAACATCCCATTGATCACCAATGCGACGCCGACAAAGATCGGTATCACTCCGGCTATCCAGATCCGGCTAAGTATCTCAGCCGCCGCACCCGAAACACCGCTCAGAATTATCCCCTGCATCAGCACAAAGAGCGTGATCGTAACCCCGACACCCGCGCTTGCCGTGATAACACCTGCCTTAATCTCGTTTCTGCGCTTGGTCTCAGGCGTTATACCTTGCAAACGTTCGATCTCGGCGGCGCGACGGACGCTTTCCTCGCCTGACATCAGCATCTCGGCAACCCAGGTTTTTGACCAGTCAAATTTGTCGCCCTGTTCACGGGACAAAAGGGCCGTCTTAACGGCTCCTAGATTTGCGCCGCACGCCTTACAAAATTTCAGAGCATCGCTCTGGGTCGAGCCGCAATTTGGACAAAACATACCTGCTCCTGATGATAAACCTTTACAGAAATACGGCAAACTTGTAAAAAATGTTCGGAAGCCGCCGACCCCGGTTTTGGCAAAATAAAAAGGCGCCGTTCGGGCTTTACTAATTTATCTCAGAACCCCGTTTTTTCGATGCCGCAAGATAGATCACAAAGCCGATAAGGTTTGTGATCACGATCAACCCGCCGATCTTGACCGCGAACGTTAGGCGATTTTCGACCTGGATGATCGGGACAAGCGCGAGAATGACGTAAAGCAGCGTCATCAAAAACCCGGAAAGCGCGGTTATTTTCAACCACGCGGGAACGCGTTGCCCGCTGGCCCGCAGACCGGCGAGCGGTATGGCGAACATAACCAGATACGTGAGCGCGTAAAAGACGCCTGCTGCGTTCCAAAGCAGTTGAAACGCCTCTTGTTTGCCAACGCCGATCAGTCCGACAATGCTCATTATCAACGTTGCGGCTCCGACGAAAATTATCGAGTTGACGGGCGTTCTATATTTGCTATGCAGCTTGGTAAACCATGCAGGCAACAGGCTGTCCCAACCCGCAACCATCGGCAGCCGCGTGTTACCGCCGAACATTACGCTCGCCTGCGCGAGGCGAATGCTTAACAGCGCGACGATCGTGAGCGTACCGATCGCCGCAACACCGCCGAGAGGCCCGAAACCGACCGCAAGTACCTGCGGGATAGGCGCGATCAGGTCGATCTGGTCCTGTGGGATCAGGGCCAAAACCGAGCTTGTGCCGAGTATGAACATGACGGCGATGATAGGCGCGGCGAGAGCGACCGACCTGCCGATCGATCTCACCGGGTCGCGTGCCTCGCCTGCGTGGATCGCAACGTATTCGAATCCGCCGAGTGCTCCGAATCCCATTTTCCCGAGCAGATTAAGCGTCATTATCGAAAGCACGGGCATTTGGAAAGCAAGCGGATGATACTCACGCAGCGAGCCGTGAAACCAATTCAGGATCGGCAGAATGATGATCGCGGCGAATGTGGCGATCATCAGAGCGCCGCCAACCTTGTGAACCCATTTCCCGACGCCAAGTCCAATGACCGTTACGATGACCAACGCTCCGATGACGATCACGTTGACACACGCAATAAACCACGGAGCAGAAAGCAACGATTCGCTGCTTGAACCCGCGACATAAACGAGATATTCAGTCAGCTGCAGCCCGATCTCCGACGTGTTCAGGATGGCAAACAGCCACAGATTCCACGCGACCATAAAACCGACGACATCGCTGAAACCTAGCTTTGCCCATTGGTACAAACCGCCTTCGAGCGGCATCGCGCGGTTCAGATAAATGACCACGAACGCCGACGGAACATAAAAAAGCACCATCGCCCCGACCCAGAGAACGATATGCGACTGCCCCTGTTTCGCCGCGACTCCGACCCACGGAAGCCCGACGATAAACAATATTTGCGTCAGGACAAGATCCGTCAGCCCGAGCTCTTTCTTAAACGAGGCGCTCTTTGCATCGACAAGCTGCTCCTCGCTTTGAAACTCAGCCGAAAGACCGATCGCCTCAGTGTCTTCCATAATTGGGCTCCTGTGATTTTTCGCTGTATCGTATTACAAAATTCGCCGCAGTGCCACACCGGGTGGTTAAATCAGACCATCGTGAACGCCGAATAATTGGATTGCGTGGATTTCTCATATGCAGAGAATAGATATCTTCGTATCTACCTGCTCGATCCGCGTCCATATTCGAATGGAATAACGAAAATAGGTTATAGTTTTATTTCGATTCCTATCGTCAGGACTTTTTCGATTGAACAAACTACCCATCGGCATTTTTGACAGCGGCGTTGGCGGGCTCACGGTTTATCGCGCATTGCATGACCGTCTTCCGAATGAACGATTTATCTATCTGGGCGACACGGCGCGCGTGCCGTACGGTACCAAATCCCTGGCCACGGTCGAGCGCTACGCGATTGAAAATTCTCAATTCCTTGCATCGCTGGGCATCAAGGCTCTGGTGGTCGCATGCAATACAGCCTCCGCCCTTGCGCTTCCCGCTATTCGAAAAGCGGTCGGACTCGATGTCGTCGGTGTGATCGGCCCCGGCGGCCGAAAAGCCGTCCACTTGACCAAAGATCATGACCGGCCAAAGATCGGCGTTATCGCGACCGAAGCCACCGTCGCGAGCAACGCTTATGTTGAGGCCATCCGCCGGGCATCGGCCACCGCGGAGGTTTTTCAATCCGCCTGTCCGCTCTTTGTTCCGCTTGCCGAAGAAGGCTGGACCGCAGAAACGGAAACATTCTCGATCGCCAACAAATATCTTGGCCAAATTAACGCCTTCGCTCCCGACGCACTTGTGCTCGGCTGCACGCATTACCCGATTCTGAGCCAGGTAATTCAACAAACCGTTGGCGAAAATGTTAAGCTTATTGATTCGGGTGAAGCGACGGCCGAAGAGGTCGAAACTCTGCTGATAAACAAAGGGTTATCAAATCGGGACAACGTTGCTGGAACCCGGGAGTTGTGCGACGACCTCGATCATTTTTATGTAACTGACGCCGCCGAACGCTTCGCCCGCGTCGCCGAAAGATTTTTAGGAGCAAAGCCGTCAAAACTCGAGGCGATCGAGATCTATGGCGGAGACCAATTAAAATGAGCCAGTGAAAAAGTGAAAATATGAAAAAGGTGAAAAGCCTGCAAGAATTTTTTCACCTCTTTCACCTTTTCACTTTTCTCCTTTCACATTTATGAGCTACCAACGACCCGACAATCGAGCAAACGACCAGATCCGCACTACCAAGATCACGCCTAACATTTCGCCCTATGCCGAAGGCTCAGCACTGATCGAGGTCGGCGGCACCAAGGTTATCTGCACCGCTACGGTCGAGGACCGCGTCCCGATGTTCCTCCGCAATAAAGGCTTGGGCTGGGTTACAGCCGAGTATGCAATGCTGCCTCGCGCGACAAACACGCGCACCCAGCGCGAGATTCAGCGGCCGTCGGGCCGGACGCAGGAGATCCAGCGTCTGATCGGACGCAGCCTGCGCGCGATCGTTGATACAAAAGTATTGGGCGAGCGCCAGATCTTTATCGATTGTGACGTGATACAGGCCGACGGCGGTACGCGCTGTGCATCAATTACCGGGGCCTACGTCGCTCTTTCACTCGCTTCTCAAAAATTGGTGAAGCAGGGAACGCTGAAAACTTCTCCGATCCGCGGCGAGGTCGCCGCTGTAAGCGTCGGCGTCGTCGAGGGTACGCCGATTCTTGATCTCTGTTACGCGGAGGATTCAAACGCCGAGGTCGATATGAACATCGTTTGCACCGGCGCAGGAAAGTTCATAGAGATACAAGGGACCGCCGAGCGCGAACCGTTCACGCGCGAGCAAATGAATGAGATGCTCGCGATGGCCGAAACGGGCATTAATCAGCTTTTTACCATCCAACGATACGCACTGAACCGCTGACCTCTTTTTTCTGTTTTCGACAATAATAGTTGTGTTATAGTTTGAGCGCGGCATTTCCGTTTGTTTTCAAAAGATGCGATCAGGCAATAATACAGCCACTCTTTCTGAGGGTATTTCCATATCGGATGTTGCGTCGTCGGGGCCTGCCAGATCCGACGAGTTTACCGATCCGGCAAAGATCAGCGCCGGCACCCGTCGCCTCGACCTGACGTCGAAACCGGTATGGCTTCGTCTGCTTGTTTCTCTTGGGTTTGTACTGATCTCTCTTTTGATAAACGTGATACTTTCGCTGGCGGTCGAACGCCCGCTCGCGACACCGCTGTTTCTTGTTGCCATTGTTGCCAGCGCGTGGTTGTGCGGTTTCGGCGCAGGGGTTTTTGCCACGATCGTTTCGGGGCTGCTTATTGATTATTTTTTTATCGCGCCGATACTGGAATTTGATCTTGGCCGCGACGAGATCATTCGCTTCATAATTTTCCTTGCCGAGGGCGTCATCGTCAGTTGGGTGATCGAAACGCGCCGCATCGCCAACGACGCGATGGACCGCTCGAACGAGCAGTTACGGGCGCTCGCGGAACGTCAACAAACCGTTCGCGAATCGGAACAGAAGCGCATCGCGCTCGAGATACACGATGAGCTCGGACAGGCCCTGACCGGTCTGAAGATGGAGGTTCACCTGCTGAAACGTCAGATGGGATCTAACGGCAATAACGTTTCCGCCGATAAAATGTCGGAAAAACTTTATGAACTTTCGTCGACCATCGACGCGACCATCGGAACCGTTCGCCGAATCGCAACTGAGCTTCGACCTTCTGTCCTTGACGATTTCGGACTGATCGCAGCCATGGAATGGCAAGCGCAGGAAGCGGAGCGGAAAACGGAAATTCCCGGTATTTTCAGGACCGATACTGACCATTTGAATTTGAATCCGCAGGCGCAGATCGCAGTTTTTCGCATATTCCAGGAGGCCTTGACGAACATAGCCCGCCACTCGCAGGCGTCGCATTTTACAGTTGATATCGATTCGAATGCCGACCCGATCGTCATAACGATCAAGGATGACGGTATAGGATTTGACCCCAAAAGCCTTTCTAACGTTCACTCGCTTGGGATCATCGGGATGAAGGAACGCTCGAATTTGATCGGAGCTCAATTTTCGATCTACAACAGGCATTCCGGAGGCGTTGGTGTAGAAATAAGGATACCGCTATCGTTGCAGTTGTCGGACAAGACAGAAGAGGAGTACAGCATAGAAAAATGATAAATGTACTTATCGTTGATGATCACACAATTGTCCGTCACGGGCTTGCTCAGATCGTAAACGCGGAGAGCGATATGACCGTCCTTGGCGAGGCGCGAAACGGCGACGAAGCGCTTGAGCTGGTCGCAAGGTCGACTCCTGATGTCGTGGTTCTGGACATTACAATGCCCGGCAGAAACGGCCTCGAAACGCTGAAAGAGATCAAACGTCGGCAACCGGACGTATCTGTGATCATGCTGAGCATGCACCCGAAAGACCAGTACGCCGTGCGCGTTTTAAAGGCAGGAGCGTCGGGATACATAACAAAAGAAAGCGCGCCCGAAGAACTCGTCGTCGCCATTCGCAAAGCATACGAAGGCGGCAAATACATAAGTCCAGATGTCGCAGAATTGCTCGCATCTTACATCGGCCACGATTCGTCCGAAGAGCCGCATCGCCGCCTTTCCGACCGCGAATTCGAGGTTTTTCGCCAGATAGCTATAGGCAAGAGCATCTCGCAAATATCTGCCGACCTTAATTTGAGCGTAAAAACCGTCAGTACCTATCGCACCCGCATCCTCGAAAAGACGGGATTTACCTCAAACGCCGACATTGTAAAGTATTGCATCGAAAATGCTTTAACCTAATCGCACGATCCTGCTAACCAAAAAACATACAAAGACCGCTTTCCGATTTGTAAAGAACTGTAAAGAAGTGTAAAGTTATATTCGCAGACGAATATAGAGTTCGCCTCTTATTTACTTCCTACAAAACGCGCACGCTGGTGCGGATATAAAAATACGGGCCCCCGAATGCTCAGGATACCCGTGTGTTTACGTACCATGATCGGTTACAAATCTATCCGTGACATAAGACGATGAACGGATTCGTGTGGCCGATATATTTTCAACTAAAACGGAGTTTTCCGACATGCGATCCAATATTTTGATTCTCGGACTTCATCGCGTAGGCTATCCGCCAAAGAACGCGAAAATTCGCGGTCTTTTCACGTCGCCCCGACTTCTTAACTTTCAGATCAGGCTTCTGCGAATGCTTGGCTATCGGTTTATGACGCTTAGCGATGCTATGGCGGCGCCGGGCGGTCGCATTGCGGTTTTGACGTTCGACGACGGATACGCCGACAACTTCACAAACGCGATGCCGATATTGCACAAACATAAAATTCCGGCGACGCTTTTTGTAATAACGGGCGATGTCGGACAGCGAAATGTGGTTTGGGACGAGGCCGGCGAAGACCTGCCAGCTGACATTCTAAGTTGGGAAATGATCGGCGAGCTTCACCGGCGTGGCTGGGAGATCGGCAGTCACGCACACAGGCATATTCACTTTGGCATGCACGACGAGGCCGTTCAGTCCGAAGCCATCAGGGTATCGATCGAACAGATCGAAAAGAACCTAGGCATTGTGCCGATGTCGTTTGCCTATCCGTACGGAAGCTTCGGCGCCGCGACGAAATCGCTTCTTCGTCAGCAGGGAATTCGCTACGCCGTCACGACAGAACCTGTCGGCTGGACCGAGGACTCCGTGACGCCCGATCTTCTGGAACTCAGGCGCGCGATGGTCGGCGGGCGAAATTTTCACCACTTCGTCAAAGCATTTTGCCGGACGATACGCGCTGCTGCATCGCTTCCAATCGGTGCTAAGCAAAGAACGGAAACATCGCTCGCAGCTCCGATCGAGAAGATCAACTGACCCGATCATCCTGTCGTAGTTTACGGCAGACCAGAAAATAATGCCGGGCGATAAGTGACGTGAAATGGTACAACGCCGCTTTTGAAGCAAATGGCGTTTGGGTCTCGCCGAAACGCAGATAGAGATACTGAAAAACGTAAACGAACGCCGCAACGGGCAGCCACAGCCACTCGGCCGTTTTTGCCGGAACGTACCTGACTTCTTCGACCTCAAATCCCGCTTCATATAGAGTACGCGTGAGGTTTTGCAGCGGGATGATTTTCCACGTCGGCTCGTCGGGCTTCATGAAAAGATGGGTCTGTCGAAATCGGCCGAACAAAAGAAACAGCACTCGATTTCGCACCGAGAATATATTGTCGTTCGAGACGATCAGAACCCCGTCCGCATCCAGATAAGGTCCTAATTTTTCAAAGAACTGCTGCGTATTGTCAAACTCGGTGACGCCGCTGATCGATGTAATTAAGCGGAATTTTTTGTCCGTTCCGATCTCGAACGGCCGCCGCGCGTCTATCGTAAAAAAATGGTGTGAGTTTTCCGGTGACGGTTTTATATCCGCGCCGAATGTCTCGGCCGCCGGAAAAAAGTCCTTGAGCGCGTCCAGAAATGCCCCGTCGCCGCACGGCACGTCCAACGCAGCCGCATCTTTCCACTCGGCTTGACGCCCTAGCAGATATTCTATGATCGAACGGTTCACGCCCGGAACTGTATTCCCGCGCGGAATTTTCGCGAGCTTTTCGAGATCTGGCATAGACGAACCGGATTATCGCACGAAAACAGGCTGCGGCAATATCGTGTCAGCTAAATTGTTCTCTGTAGGTTGAGAATGCTGACGTATAAGGGTCGTTCCATATTCCTTTTCTTTGTCTTCCATGGCCCTTAGCCATTCGTGAGTCGCTTCTATCAATTCGTTTTGAAGCTTTGTGAGTTTTTGGGTTTTTGCAAATCTTTAAGCCGCGGCAGGTGCGAGTAATCGCGCAAACCGTTGCGGTTCGTGTTCTGTTCCGTTTTCTTTTTCGCAGCCATACCAACCTCCCCGCGCTATCTAATCAAATTATTGATGAAAAACGGCCTTTGATAACTTTGCCGAGCTTTCCTATAATTCAACCAAAACATGGGAGATAACTTTGAGAAGCAAACAATTTGAAGGCAGATCGGCCATTGTTACAGGGGCGACGCGCGGCATCGGCAAAGCCATCGCGTTGGAGCTTGCAGACCGCGGGGCGAATGTCGCGTTCAACTATTCGAAAAGCGCCGACGAGGCCGAAAATCTGAAGGCCGATATCGAAGCACGCGGCGTCAAAGCGTACGCAGCACAGTGCGATGTTGCCAATACCGAAGCCGCCGCTGAGTTTGTAAAACAGGTAAAGGATTCGTTCGAGAACATCGATTTTCTGGTAAATAATGCCGGCATCACTCGCGATCAGCTCATTCTGCGGATGAAGGAAGAGGATTGGGACGCGGTTATCGACACGAACCTCAAGGGAGCGTGGAATTTTTCAAAAGCTGTTCTGCGTCCGATGATGCGCAATGAGAACGGCGGATCGATACTGAACATTTCATCGATCAGCGGCGTTTCCGGCATGCTCGGCCAGTCGAATTACTCGGCGTCAAAAGCCGGGATGATCGGCCTGAGCAAGGCTCTTGCAAAAGAGGTAGCCAGCCGCAAGATCACCGTAAACGCCCTTGCGCTTGGCCTGATCGAAACCGACATGGCAGCCGAGATGAACGCCGAATACCGGGAAAAAGCGCTTGCACAGATCCCGCTCGGACGCCTCGGCAACGTGCAGGAGGTCGCCGAGATCGCCTGTTTTATGCTGTCCGGTTCGGCCCGCTACATCACCGGCCAGGTTATCCAGGCCGACGGCGGCCTAGCTATGTAGATGCAAGCAGCCGGACTCTCGATCCGTACGCGACCCGTACTACTAAATGCACGGAATAACTTTTTAAGGTTATTCCGTGACTAATGTCTTCAATTCCGCGTCACCGCGTTACATAGCCTACTGGCTCTCGTCCGGACACCCGTTTTTATTCCAGAGGTGTGCCATCTGGCACTGCGTCCAATGTCCGACACGCACCGGAGGCATCCCCTCGATCTTGGTTTTGCTGTCGCCCGGAGGCTCCTGCAGCCGGCCGTTGACTAATTGAAGGCTGGCGTACAAGACGCCGCCAACGGGATCGTGATCGTTCTTTTCAACCAGCCCGCAGGCGTGTATCAGTTCGTGAACTATCACCAACTCCTTCACATCGTCCTTTACCTTTTGCAGCCGGCCCGGCAAAAAGATCACCGCTTTATCGACCCTGCCTTT
>DATJGV010000336.1:0-3694 GCA_035494575.1 Pyrinomonadaceae bacterium
CGCAGGTGTTCGTCCGGCAGGTGCTTGAATTTCGCAATATAAGTATCCGCGACTGATTTAACGGCCCATTCGGCGTTGACCTTTTCTTCGTGAATTACCGTTTCGATCTTTGCAAGGAACGAAGCGTCGGCGAGGATCAGCCTCTGCGCGTCGAATATTCCCGCGATAGCATCGCTTGCCGGACCATTGTTTTTACTTTGGATCTTTTTAAGCTGATTTTCCGAGGTTCTGACTGCCGAGCGAAAACGCTTGATCTCGCTTTCTATTTGCGATTCTTTGAGCAAAAGACGATAGAACTGTCGCTTTTGGCCGAACAGGCAGACGATCCTTCCGATGGCAATGCCCCGGGAGACGGAGCGGGCCCGGATCTTCTGTTCTGATTCGCCGGGTCGCTGTGGAACGGGATTACCAAAAGCGCTCATTCTACAATGATAACAAGCAAGACCTGATGTTACACGTTAGCTGCCGAAATTAAATCCGCCGCCGCTACCCTGCGACGGGAAAAACGGCTTTAACAATCCGGCAAATGCGGCAAGATTACGCGTCTGGATCAAAATCTCGCCCGGGCCGTTGAATTCGGCAACCATGCCCTCGCCGCTTAAAAAACTCCGGAAAAAACCGCTTTTTGCTGCCTTTCGAAGGCTATATTGCATCTGGCCTTCCCAAGCAACAAGATGGCCCGTATCGATGACGTATTGCTCGCCGGGGCGAAGGGTTTTGCGGTGGATCGCGCCGAACGACGAAACAAGCAAAAGGCCCGTTCCCGAGACCTGCAGTACAAAAAGACCTTCGCCGCCAAAAAACGATTTTGCGCCGCCGAATTTTGTATCAACCACCAGAGACGTATCGCCCGCAAGGTAGGAACTCGACTGAACCATAAAGGTTTGGTTCTGCATTTCTATACCCGCCACATCACCCGGAGCGCCGGGAGCGAGCGTAACCTCTCCGGGACCGCCGCGTGCAGTGAATGTGGAGACAAATGCGGACTCGCCGCCGACTGCACGTTTCAATGCTCCGAAAACACCGCCTTTAAGTTCGGAATTAAGATCAATGTTCGATGACATCGAGACCATAGCGCCGGCCTCAGCCGAGATCGCCTGTTCCGGCTGAAGATTTACGACGGCCAATGCGAACGCGCCTTGATGTTCGATCTCCCATGTATAACCGCGTCCCTGGCCGCGGCCGTCCGCGTCGAAGTGAAAGGCTCCGCCCGGTGATCGACTTCCGAAGTTCGGCGGAGCGCTTGGCGGTGCCGGAGAATTCGGGACGGCCGATTGATACTGCGGCTGAAGCGTTGTACCGCACGATCCGCAAAATCGGGCGTTCGGCAATAATTCGGTGTTGCAATTAGGACAATTCATTACAGATCTCTAAACCCTTACTCCTTGCGATTTTTCGACGATCAAACGGCAGGCTTCCTCGGCGTTCTCGGCGAAATCGAGAAATGAAATATCAGAATCGCTGACGACCAGGTTTTCCTTCCACGATTCGACCACCTGACGCCAACAATCACCTATCAAAACAAGCGGGCGTCGTTCGAGAACCCTGGTTTGCAGCTTGTTCCAGACCAGGGAAATTTCGGTCACAGTACCCATTCCGCCGCGAAGCGCCACACAACCGACGGACCGCGTTATCAGATTTTGCAGGCGGTCATAGAAATGGTCGGTGGCAACCTTGTCGGTCAGATAGCGGTTCGGTTCCGATTTGAACTGGTTCATCACGATGCCTAAAACACGTCCGCCTTTTTCGCGAGCGCCTCGCGAAGCGGCCTCCATAATTCCTAGATAGCCGCCCGTACAAATGGTAAACCCAGCTTCGGCAAGCCGGGCGCCGAGTTCCTTCGCCTGTTGATATTCGGGCGAGTTTTCTCCGCACTTCGAGCCGCCAAAGATGGTAATGATGCGTTCTTCAGATCTTTCGGTCACATTTTTATCCAAGCCGACAAATTATTTAGAGCGTTACCGGGTTATTATAATCGGTTATCGATCAATCACAAATTACTAATGCTCACCTGCTTCGGCGGGTGTGAGATTACCGGATTCATGAATCGCCCTCGCCGTATTTACAAAAAGTAAAAGAATCGCGCCGACTACGAAGAATACTATAAGCGCGAGTATTGCAGGCCGATAAGAATCGGTAAGCTGAGCCACCAGGCCGAACACGATCGGCCCAAGCCAGGACGTTCCCCGTTCGGAAATTTCGTAAATGCCGAAAAACGATGATTCGCGTCCAGCCGGAATCATCTGCGAGAAGAGCGAACGCGACAAAGCTTGTGAACCGCCGAGCACAAACCCGATCGCTCCGCTTAGAATGTATGCCTGAGTTAGTGTTTCAAGGTATGCATACGCATAGATGACGATCGCCGACCAGACGACGAGCGAGGTAAGGATCGCTGTCTTTGCGCTGGTGAAACGAGCGATTCGCTCAAAGGCCATCGCTCCAAAGATACCGACGATCTGTGCGATAAGGAACGCTATGACGAGAACGGATTTGTCTGTCTCGATGCCTTTTGCAACGAACAGCTCCTGTGACAGGAAAACCGACGAACTGGTTATAACGGTCTGCACGCCGTCGTTGTAAAAAAGATATGCGATCAAGAACAACAGCGTGTGCTTTAACCGAAAAAGCTCGCGAAACGTTCCCCAAAGCTCGCCGAGCCCGGCGGTTAGATAATGTTTGCCTTCGGGAACGGCGCGTGCGGGCCGGCGTCTTTTCAACAGCGAAAAGGTAATTATCGAAAACCCGCCCCACCAGATTCCTGATGTGAGCAGACAAATTCTGACAGCCAGATCGGTGCTGATACCGTAAGATTCGGCGTTTTTCAGCAATACAAGATTTGCAAGCAGGACCAGTCCGCCGCTGACATAGCCAAGGGCAAAACCCCAGCTTGAAACACGGTCGCGCCTGTCTTCCGATGTGATGTCCGGCAAATATGAATTATAAAAAACGATGGAAGCGCCCGCGCTTAGGTTTGCAACGATAAAAAATGCGCAGCCGAGGATATATGTCTGAGCGCCGATAAAAAACAGCAGGCAGCACGCGATCACGCCGAGATAGCAGAAAAAGGCCATAAAGGTCTTTTTCAAATGTGTGTAATCGGCGATCGCACCCATCACAGGCAGAAAGAATATCTGCAAAAAGACCGAAAGACCTACGGAATATGAAAACAGAGATTTTGCCGTGACAAGATCGTGCCCGCCGAAGCTGAACACAACGCCGTTTTCGCCGACGGCCTTTTGTGCGAGGGCCGTGATATATTCGCCGATCAGCACGCCGAGGACGGTCGTGAAAAATACCGAGTTCGCCCAGTCGTACATCAACCAGCCGAAGATCTCGCGTCTGTCGTTCTGCGGATAAGTTGCCGTGTTGTTCATTCGGTTAAAAGCCGCAGAATTGCCGGCGTTATATGGGTCAGATCTCTTATTTGTTCCGCGATCTCCGCACTCCTTCGTCCCCAAACAATGGTCGGAACGTCATTCAGCGTGTGATTGCGAACGGACAAATCTTCTACGTTGCCGTGGTCGCTTGTCAAGATGAAGGTTGTGTTTTCCGGATCGAGCCGATCAAGCGTTTCGCGGATAAATTCGGCAAGCTGCGGCAAATGGATTCGCGCACGTTCCATATCCTGATCGTGGCCGATCTTGTCGGTGATAAAATGTTCGTAAAGCGTAAATCTATATCGGTTCGGAAACGC
>DATJGV010000337.1:0-5651 GCA_035494575.1 Pyrinomonadaceae bacterium
TGTGTAAAACGGTTAAACTCTTTAAGCCTTCGCGTCGTTCCGACGAACGTTCCTGTCGTCCCCAAACCGGCTACAAAATGTGTGATCCGGCCGTGCGATTGCCACCAGATCTCAGGCGCGGTCGTGGCGTAATGGGCCTTCCAGTTAGCCTCGTTATTGTACTGGTCAGGATAAAAATACTTATCGGGTTCTGAGTGCGCCAGCTCCCTTGCGACCGCTTGCGCCGCATCGGTACCGTTCAACGGATCGGTTTCGATGATCTCGGCCCCGTAGAGTTTCAGGATCTGCTTTCGAGCGTCGCTCGCGTTTTTCGGCAAGGCGAGCGTTACCGGATAACCGCGTGCAGCGCCGATCATCGCATATGCGATCCCTGTATTTCCGCTCGTTGCATCCAGTATCGTCTTGCCCGCCGTGAGTTCACCCGAACGCTCGCCGGCAAGTATCATTGCCAGCGCCGCACGGTCTTTTATCGAACCACCCGGATTAAGGTGTTCGGCTTTGACCAAAACCTCGACATTAGACGGCAGGTGCCGCGTCACATTCCGAAGCCTGATGAGCGGCGTGTTCCCGATAGCAGCCTCAAGCAGCCCGCGTGAGATCTCCTCTGCCCTAAAATTTCGAACCACATCTACTTCTTTAACAGCTGTTTGTATCATTTTGTCGGTACCACCTGCGGCAGCGAGCGGTTTAACTGCTTATTAATAAAACAAAGCCGGTCGTGAACTATTCCAAAATTGGCTTCACGACCGGCTGAAAAATTGATTATTGCGTAACGACTCTTACGTTTCGACATCAAATCTCAGGCGGCGCGCCCTTTGAGCGCGGCAACACCTGCAACAGCACGTCTGAGATTTAAGCCTTTTGCCTATCACATTTGAATCCTTACAAAAAAGTCTATATTCTGAATCTAAAGCAACGGCAAGGGTTTGTCAAATGAATTTTTAGCGGCCAGATGCTAAAATAACGCCTTGCCGAATTTTTATGATCGAAGAAAAGGTTTTAATCCAAAAGTTTGTTAACAGAAAACGCGAGCGCCTGCCCAAACCCGACTGGCTCCGCATAAAGCTGGGAGATCCGTCCAATCAGAACGCGGTGCTTGAGCTTATCGAAGGCCTAAACCTGCATACCGTCTGTCAGGAAGCCAAATGTCCGAACATTTTCGAATGCTGGACGGACAAAACCGCGACGTTTATGCTGGGCGGTGACACCTGCACGCGGCATTGCGGATTTTGCGCCGTCAATAAGGGCAAACCGATGGATCTTGACCCGATGGAACCGACGCATGTTGCCGAGGCCGTCAAACATCTCGATCTCGCCCACGCCGTCATCACCTCGGTGAACCGCGACGACCTTGCGGACGGCGGTTCAATGCACTGGGCCGAAACGATCATAAAGGTTCGCGAGATGAACCCGACGTGCAAGGTTGAGGTTCTGATTCCCGATTTCAACGGTGACGAAACCGCGCTAAATAATGTTCTCAAAGCTCGTCCCGACGTTCTCAACCACAACACAGAGACGATCGCACGGCTCTATCGACGGGTCCGCCCGGACGCGAAATATGCTCAATCGATGGAACTGCTCGAACGCGCCGCGCGTTACCGCGATGCGGTTTTTCCGCAGATGCTTACCAAAAGCGGCATCATGGTCGGCCTCGGCGAAGAGTTCGAGGAAGTCATCGATCTCATGCGCGATTTACGGAAAGCTTCGTGCGACATCATGACCATCGGCCAGTACCTGCAGCCGTACGAACGTCGCCTGCCTGTAGAACGCTACGTCACGCCTGCCGAATTTGCCGAGTGGAAAACGATCGGGGAAGGTATGGGCTTCAAACACGTTGAATCGTCACCACTGACGCGAAGCTCGTATCATGCCCGCGAACAAGCGGAATAGGGCCTCGTGGACCATTTATTAGAAAACAGCAAACAGATTGGAGAGAGTTGAATGAACGAAACCGAAAAACAGCAAGCGATCGATATTCTTAACAAGATAATGGAATTAGAATTGGCCGGCGTCGTGCGGTACACGCATTATTCGCTGATGGTTTTTGGCTACAATCGCATACCGATCGTCTCCTGGCTAAAAAGCAATGCGGACGAGAGCCTTGCGCACGCGTACAAGGCGGGTGAGCTTGTTACTCTGCATGGCGGACATCCGTCGCTGAAGATCGGTGCGTTGCTCGAAACACACAAGCACGACATCGGCGACATCTTGCGCGAAAGCCTGGAGCAGGAACAATCGACGCTCGACGCGTACTACGAGCTGTTCCAGCTGACCGAAGGAAAGTCAGTTTTGCTTGAAGAATACGCGCGCGAAATGATCGTTCTCGAAGAGCTCCACCTCGACGAAGTCAACAAGATGCTTCGCAAGCCAGGGGAGATTCAGCCGTTTACCGAATAATCAGTGAAGATTCTCGAAACCGAACGCCTGATCCTGCGCGAGATAACGGTTGACGATGCCGCGTTTGCGCTTGATCTGCTCAATCAACCTTCGTTTATCAAGTACATCGGTGACCGCGGCGTTCGCGATCTCGATCAATCGCGCGATTTTATCGAAAACCGCTATCGCAAAAGCTACCAAGATCACGGATACGGATTGTACGTAGTCGACCTAAAAGATCGGGTTACCAACGCTGAGACGGAAAGACACAGCGACGGGGAGTCAGTGCCATCTGCGGAAGCCGGTGATTTAACATCAGCCAATGACAACGCAGATCAAGATTCTTCCATTCCGCATTCCGCAATCCGCATTCCGCGATCGATAGGTTTTTGCGGTTTCGTCCGGCGCACAGAGTTGCCCGCACCGGACATCGGTTTCGCGTTTTTACCGCAGTATGAACGCAAAGGCTACGGATTCGAATCGGCAAATGCGATCTTGCGATACGGCGTCGAAAAGTTGAGTTTTGATCGGGTTCTGGCGATCACTTCGCAGGACAATGAAAGTTCCGGTAAACTCCTCGGGAAGCTCGGTTTCAATTATGACCGGCTCATAACGATGCCCAATGGAGAAGTGCTAAAGTTATTCCAGTTTGAAGCGTCTGAACCTGACACAGGCAAGTAACAAGTACGGAATTTGTTTGGTTAAAGATCCAAGACCACATAATTGATTTGCATCTCTATGAAATTC
The DNA here is from genome assembly GCA_035494575.1 of Pyrinomonadaceae bacterium. Classification (GTDB taxonomy): domain Bacteria; phylum Acidobacteriota; class Blastocatellia; order Pyrinomonadales; family Pyrinomonadaceae; genus OLB17. The sequence continues at coordinate 3,124 of DATJGV010000337.1, forward strand.
GGCCTGATCGCCGGCAACGGTCAATTTCCTTTCCTCGTAGTCGAAGGTGCCAAAAAACAAGGTGCCTCGCTTGCTGTTGTCGCTATCAAAGAAGAAACCGATAAGCTCATCGAGCAGGTCGCCGACACTGTCGTTTGGGTCGGCATTGGGCAACTCGGCAAGATGATCTCATTCTTCAAAGAACAAGGCGTGACTCAGGCGATAATGGCCGGACAAGTCAAGCATGTCCAGATCTTTTCCGGAGCCCTTCCTGATGTACGGATGCTCAAAATGCTCTGGAACCTGCCAAAACGTAACACAGATTCGCTCATAGGCGGCGTTGCCGACGAGATGGCAAAAGAAGGCATAGAACTTATCGATTCGACATATTTGATCCAGGATCAGCTCGCGCCGTTCGGCGTTTTGACGAAAAGAAAACCTTCCGACATCGAGCAGCAAAATATTGCCTACGGCCGGCACATCGCCCACGAGATCGCTCGGCTCGATCTTGGCCAGACGATCGTTGTCCGGGCAAATGCCTGCGTTGCGATCGAAGCTATGGAGGGAACCGACGCAACCATCCGCCGCGCGGGCGAACTCGCAAGAGGGAAACTAACAGTCGTAAAGGTTGCTAAACCCGATCAGGACATGCGTTTTGACGTTCCTGTTGTTGGCGTTCCGACTATCGAGACGATGATAAAGGCGGGTGCTACGTGTTTGTCCATAACAGCCGGTAAAACGCTCATTTTTGATCGCGACGACATGGTCGATCTCGCTAACGCCAACAAGATCTGCGTTGTCGGATCACCCTGCGAAACAAAACCCGCCATCTCCGCGTAATAATTACCGGATACAATTACTTAGATCCCGCAGAAAATCTGGTCAGCCGATGCCGGAGCTTGAGTTCAAGCTTCGTCGTTACCTCTGCGAATAAAATCTCTTGGAGAACCGATGAAAAGAAATCTATTTATCCTGTTATTGCTAACTGCGTTCATACTGCCTCCGGGCCTGTTTGCCCAAACCGCGGTCAAGATCACGCCCGCCGAGCGCAAGGTTGCGGAAGGCGTCACGGCCGCGCAGCTTAAAAATTATCTTTATTTTGTTGCCTCCGACGCTATGGAGGGACGCGACACGCCTTCCCAAGGTCTGGACGTGACCGCCGAGTTCATAAAGATGAATCTAGAACGGTGGGGATTCAAACCTGCCGGCGACAACGGCACATTTTTTCAGAAGATCGCCCTGAAATCGGAAAGCGCCGATCCCGCAAAAAACACCCTTAAGATAAACGGCGTCGATTACGCTCTGAACGACGATTTTTTCCGCCTTCAGGGTGATACGGCCGCAAACGGACCGCTCGTTTTTGCGAAAGACGGCTGGATGATCAAATCGAAAGGCCTCGACGCGTTCAACGGCGTCGATGTTAAAGGAAAGGTCGTCGTCGTTTATTCCGATGGCTTTCCGAGCCAATCGACACTGACACGCCTTCCGGCCGGAATTACCCGCGCCGAACTAACCGGTACGAAAGGTGTCGACTGGGCGGACCCTATCACTTATGCACGTGAAAAAGGCGCTGCGGCTATCATGCTGGTCGCTTCACCACAGCTGCAGGGAGCATGGGGCCAGCTCAAAGCTCGTTTTTCGCGGGGAAACATCTTTCCTGAAAAACTCCGCGAAGCAACGCCGGGAAATGATTCAGCCAGCACCTTTCCTGTTCTCGTCGTTTCCGAAAAGGCAGGCAATGCGATCTTTGGGGGTGAAAGCGCCGATAAAACATCAGCCGCTGCGTTCGCGATAAATAAAACCGCCGAGATCAATACCGCCAGCCAATCCGATACAAAATGGACGCAAAACGTCGTTGCCATCTGGGAAGGCAGCGATCCTGTTTTGAAAAACCAAATGGTCGCGATCGGCGCTCATTACGACCACGTCGGCATGAACCCGAACGCTCCCGGTCCGGACAAGATCTGGAACGGCGCCGACGATGACGGATCAGGCACCGTTTCGGTGTTGTCGATCGCCGAAGCGCTCGCACACGCGCAAAAACGTCCGAAGCGTTCCGTTCTTTTCGTATGGCACTGCGGCGAAGAAAAAGGGCTGTGGGGCAGCGAATATTTTAACAAATTCCCGACCGTCGATATCAAGAACGTGATAGCTCAGCTCAACATCGACATGATCGGCCGCAGCAAAAAACCCGGCGACACAAATCCGAAAAACAAGGAGCTTTCGGGCGAGAACGAGATCTACGTGATCGGCAAGGACATGATGAGCTCGACACTCGGCTCGATCGTGGACGGCACGAACAGATCGTATTTGAAGCTGAACTATGACACGCGGTATGACGATCCGAAAGATCCGAACCGGTTCTTTTTCCGCTCCGACCATTTTAACTATGCCCAGAACGGGATCCCCATCGCCTTCTGGTTCGACGGCGTTCACGAGGACTATCACCAGCCCGGCGACAGCCCGGACAAGATCGATTACCAGAAGATGGAAAAGGTCGCGCGGACAATACTTTTAACGCTGTGGGAATTGACCGATCTCAAGGAACG
>DATJGV010000338.1:0-9875 GCA_035494575.1 Pyrinomonadaceae bacterium
GTACAAAACGACGGACAGTTAAAGATATTGGATTTCGGCCTTGCCAAGCTGATCGAGGACGACGTCGATGATGGTGAGGTAAGTGACGATTCTCCGACAGTCAGAGTAAAAACGGACACCGGAACGGTGATCGGAACCGTCGGATATATGTCACCCGAACAGCTGAGAGGCAAGACGATAGATCAGCGAACAGACATCTTCTCTTTTGGGGTGGTCCTGTATGAAATGCTTTATCGGGAGAAAGCATTTCGTCGAGGTACTCCGGCCGATACTATCGCGGCCGTCTTGCGCGAAGACCCAAGGGCGCCATCCGATAAAACTCGGGACGTCAGTCCGTATCTCGATCGCATCGTGCGACGCTGCATAGAGAAGAACTGTGAACAGCGGTTTCATTCCGCGAGCGATCTGGCATTTGCGCTTAGTTCGCTGGTCAGTAATCAAACGTCCGGGCACAACGCGATCGATACAAGCCAAAGCTCGCAGCCTTTTCAGGCCCTGCCGCCTCGCCGTTATCGATGGGTCGGCTGGATCGCCGCAGGGATCATTGCGGGTCTGGCGGTCGTCATCGCAGGCAAATATTTTCAGGGAAAGGAAACGGGAAATGCACCGATGCAGCTGTCGATCGAGGTACCGGAAAAGATGAGCTTCGGGCCTTCGGTGGCATTTTCGCCTGACGGAAAACTGCTCGCGTTTACGGCGACGGACAGATACGGAATACGCACTTTATGGGTGCGTTCGCTCGATTCATCGACTCCACGGCAACTTACAAGTACCGAAGACGCACAGTTTCCGTTTTGGTCGCCCGACAGCAAATTTATCGGGTTCTTTGCCTCAAAAAAATTGAAAAAGATCGAAGCGGCGGGCGGTCAACCTGAAATACTTGCTGAGGTTTCAACCGACCCGCGAGGCGGCTGCTGGGGCAGGGACGGTACGATCCTCTATACACCGTCGATCGATCAGCCGCTGTTTTCGATCTCTGCCGGCGGCGGCGCATCCAAACCGGTTACAACACTCGACCGATCACGTTCCGAAACATCCCATCGATGGCCGTCGTTCCTCCCGGATGGCCGGCATTTCATATATTTTGCTCGCGGCAGCCAGAAAGATCTCGAAGGAATATTCGTAAACTCGCTCGATTCCGATCAGCCAAAGTTTCTCTTCCGATCGCGACTTCTAGCCGCATTTGTTCCGTCGGCTCGCGGTCAAAATGAGGGATTTATACTAGCGATCCGTGACGGATCGCTGATCGCCATGCCGTTCGATCCGACGCGGTTCGAGATCGCTGGCGAAGGGAAAACATTGGTTGGAAAAGTGCTGAATAATGCCGGTGAATCCGGTGCCACAGCCTTGGCGTCATTCAGCGCCTCGGCCAACGGCCACGTCGCATTCCTTTCAGGAGATAATCAAACCACGCAGCTCAGGCTGGTCGACCGGACCGGCAAGATCCTAGGGGTACTTGGCCAGCCGGCAATATACCACGATATCTCGCTGTCGCCGGACAGATCCATGATCGCTGTTGCGCGCGAAGATGAAGGCACACAGGACATATGGATGATCGACGTTAATTCCGGCGCGTCCACCAGATTGACCTTTGATCCTGCGCCCGATGTGTTTCCGGTTTGGTCCGTCAACGGGGACAAGATCATATTCGTCTCGGGTCGAACCGGTACGAACTCCATCCTTCAAAGGCCCGCTTCGGGAACCGGTGCCGACGAAATGCTCCTGCCTACCAATGGTAAGAATGCGTACACGCTGGATGTGTCGCCGGACGGTAAATATATCCTTTACGAAATAGGCGACGGCGTAAATAACAGCGTCGATATGTGGCTGATACCGACGTCGGGCGACCGAACACCGATCACGTATATGCAAACTGCGGCAAGCGAATCAGACGGCCGGTTTTCGCCTGATGGCAAGTGGCTTGCATACGTCTCGGATGAATCGGGCCGGCCGGAGATCTACGTACGAAGTTTTTCGGGATCGGGCGGAAAATGGCAAGTTACCACGGAAGGCGGCATCCAGCCCATGTGGCGCCGCGATGGAAAAGAGCTTTATTACGTCGATCCGGATAAGAATCTGACTGCCGTCAAGGTCGATTCGTCGAGCGCTATCCCGTTTGGTGACCATGAAAACCTTTTTCAGATAAGCTTTCCGGCTAATAATCCATGGCGAGCCCGTAATCGATATGTCCCTATGGATACCGGGCAGAAGTTTCTCGTAAACGATGCGGCGGACGGAGCCAGCCGGTTGCCAATGACGCTGATCCTCAATTGGCAGTCGGGTCTTAAGTAATCTGCTGATGCCCTTGATGTTCAAGATCTATGACACAAACCATTCAACATTCGGACGGCCGCGTCGAACTGCAGCCGCACGCCCTTGACGAGATCGAAGGCTCGCCGTTATTTAACGACGACCTGGCTCCTGTGCCGATCACGAAGCGCAACTGGACGACGTATAACTATGCCGCGCTTTGGATATCGATGGCGCACTGCATACCGACGTATATGCTCGCGTCGGGCTTGATACAGGCAGGCATGAACTGGTGGCAGGCGCTGATCACAATACTGCTCGGCAACACGATCGTGCTGGTTCCGATATTGCTCAACTCGCATCCGGGTACAAAATACGGCATACCGTTCCCGGTGTTCGCGCGTGCGGCGTACGGTACGACGGGCTCGAACCTGCCGGCGATCATGCGCGCGATCGTTGCGTGCGGGTGGTTCGGCATTCAGGCGTGGATCGGCGGTGCCGCGCTGCATACATTTTTTGCATCGTTCATACCCGGCTGGAACACGCTGCTGGGGGAAGCAGTAGGCGGCCACACGCCGACCGAATGGCTGTCGTTTCTTATATTTTGGGGAATGAACATTTTCATTATCTATCGAGGGATGAATCTGCTCAGAATGGTGGAAAACTGGGCGGCGCCTTTTGTGTTGATAATGACCGCGATCTTGCTTGCGTGGATCTTGTACCAGGCGGGCGGCATCGGATTTTTGCTGCACGAGCCGGGCAAGTTCCAAACGTTTGGCGAATTCTGGCCGATATTTGTTCCAAGCCTGACGGCGATGATCGGATTTTGGGCCACGCTGAGTTTAAATATGCCGGACTTTACGCGATTTGGAAAAAGTCAACGCGAACAGGTTGTCGGCCAGACGGTCGCTCTGCCGACGACGATGGTCGTTTTCGCCGCGATGGGCATTTTGATAACGTCGGCTGCGGTCATTGTTTTCCCGCACATGAAGCACGAAGACGCCTGGGACCCTGTCAAGCTTGTCGGGCAATTTTCGGAACCGCTCGTAGTTGCGATCTCGATGTTTACCATCGTAGTTGCGACGTTGTCGGTAAACATTGCGGCAAACGTCGTCTCGCCCGCCAACGATTTTGCGAATGCGTTTCCGCGCTGGATCTCGTTCCGAACGGGCGGTTTGATCACTGGAATAATCGGGATATTGATGCAGCCGTGGCGGCTGTTGGCCGACCCGAGCGGCTATATTTTTTCATGGCTGCTTGGCTATTCGGGCGGCCTCGGCTCGATCGCCGGCGTCCTGATCGCCGATTACTGGCTGGTTCGGCGAAGGAACCTGAATCTGGGTGACCTTTACCGAACGCGGGGCATCTACGGCGGCTGGAACTGGCGTGCGGTCACAGCAACGATTTTAGGTTGCTTTTTTGCGTGGATCGGGCTGATAATTCCTATACTTCGCCCGTTGTACGATTACGCTTGGTTTGTTGGTTTCGGCGTTGCATTTTTCACCCACTGGGCGTTTAGCGTTGCGATCCCGCCGGTTGCTGATTCCGGCGAGTCGGTTGCGTCTTAGATCTTTACAACTTTGCGCTCCCAAAGGAGAGAAAAATATGCTTCGGAATAGATCTGCTTTCTCAAGGTGGGTGGTTCGCGGGTTTTCACTTCTTTGTTTACTTTTCTGTTTTATCGCGTCGGCAAGCTATGCACAGTCGTTTCGCGGCCAGATCATCGGCACGGTAACCGATCAGAATGGCGCGGTCGTCCCGGGAGCGCGGGTCACTGCCAAGAACGCGGGTACGGGCATCGAGCGCTCTACGGTAACCGACACGGCCGGAAACTATACCATTTCCGAGCTTGCTATCGGCGATTACGAAGTCAGAGTTGAACAAACAAATTTTCAGACGCGGACCGTTAAGGATGTCGTCGTGCAGGTTGGAGGTGACCGCAGAGTAGATGTTTCGCTTTCGGCCGGCGGCGCAAGTGCGGAAGTTATCATTGCAGCGCAGGAACAGGTCGAAACTTCGAGTACAACTCTCGGGGGGACGATTCAGAGCCGCGCTGTTGAAGAATTGCCCATAAACGGCCGCGACTTCACTAAGTTTCTGGTGCTTGTCCCCGGAGCTGCGGGTGACCCGTCCGGGGCGACCGATTCGCCAGGCTCCTTTGGATTATTCAGCGCAAACGGCAACCGCGGCAGGTCGAATAATTATTTGCTTGACGGAACCGATATGAACGACGGTTACCGAAATTTACCCGCAATAAATGAGGCTGGGGTTTTCGGAACGCCAGCGACCATTCTGCCGCTCGAAGCGATTCAGGAAGTGGCCGTGCAGTCGAATTTCGAAGCCGAGTACGGACGAAACTCCGGTACGGTGGTCAATATAGTTACCAAATCAGGAACCAATGATTTCCACGGTGCTGTCTTTGATTTTGTCCGCAACGATAGGTTCGATGCCAGAAATTTTTTCAATTTCAAGCCCGACCCCAAAACCGCGTTGCGAAACAACCAGTACGGAGCATCATTCGGCGGGCCGATAATCAAAAACCGAACGTTCTTTTACGCAAATTACGAAGGCCAGCGCGAGCGGGTCGGATTGAACTCGACCGCACGCATACCCGACCCGCGCGAGATCGCGGCGTTGGGCGGGCCGACAAATCCTGTAATAGCGCGTCTCCTGCAAAGAAATCCGTGGGGCACGCCAAATCATCCTGTTCCGTTGTGTGGACCGGACCCGGCTCCTAGCGACCCATGCTTGGGACCGAATCTTTTCGTAACAACGCGCGCGTTTAACGATGTGGATAGCTTTATAGGGAAAATCGACCATTCCTTCAATAAGGACAACCTGCTTACGGGCCGCTATTATTACGGTACGAGCGATCAGTCATTCCCGTTGGCTCTTCAGGCAAGCAACATTCTGCCGGGCTACAACACCGTAACGCCAACTAAAGTTCATCTTGTATCGATCTCGTACCTTAAGGTTTTTTCTCCGACGAAGGTGAATGAATTTCGGTTTGGATATAACAATTTCAAGGAAGGCTTTTTCCCCGAGGATCAGGACTTCGACCCGCGTTCGATCGGACTGAATACAGGTGTTACCGACCCGAAAGATTTCGGGCTGCCGCTGATCCGTATTCGTCACGATATTGTTAACTATGCATCGATAGGAGCCAATCTCTCAGTCCCGCGACAGCGAACCGATGTCAACTGGCACGTTATTGACAATTTCTCGTGGAAATTCAAGGGTCACGACCTCAAAACCGGTTATGAATTTCGCCGGACCGATGTAAACGCATATTTTGACGCCGGATATCGCGGACGATTGGACTTTGCTACGCTCTCCGATTTCTTGTCGGGAACACTCTGCTGCAGCAGCCGTTCGGCACGCGGCGACTCGAACCGCAAGACGTTCCAGACCTCTCATGCTTTTTATCTTCAGGACAGCTGGCGGTTTAATCGAAACTGGACATTCAATGCCGGATTGCGTTGGGATTATTTCGGAGTTATAGGCGAAAAGAACGACCTCTTCAGCAATTTCGACATTACGAACGGGCTGGTGCAAGTTGGAACGAATGGCTTGAAAAAGCTATACGATTCGGACTGGAACAATTTCAGCCCGCGGGTCGGTTTTGCGTGGGATGTCACCGGTAAAGGCAAGACTGTCGTGCGGGCTGGCTGGGGACTTTTCTACGACGCATTTTCGCAGGATTTCTTCACCGGCCAGTTACCGTTCAACACGTTCAATCCCGGCCCGGCGTACAACCCGACCGGCCCGAAGCCTATATTATTCTCATTCTCGACCGTCGATCAGATCGAAAATAATGTTCCGATCTTTCCCGATTCTTCTTTTTCCGACTCAGACGTTTTTGCGGTCGACCGCAAGCTGAAAACGCCGATGGTCCAGAACTTCAATCTGAACCTGCAGCACGAATTGTTCAGGAACGTCGTCTGGCAGATCGGATATGTCGGCTCGATAGGAACCAATCTTTTCCGATACCGCGATATCAATCAGCCGGTCGATCCTGCCGTGTCCACCGCCCGGCCGTTCGATAACGGGCCGTTCGCGCCGTCCGGCGGGACATTTTTTTACGTTAACCTGCTCGAGACAAGCGCCAACTCAAATTATAACTCGCTGCAGACCAGCCTGAATGTTCGAAGTTTCAAAGGGTTCAGCGGGCAGGTCAATTATACGTGGTCCCATTCGATCGACAATGCATCGGACGGCCAGGATTATGTAGCAAATGCAACTCAGCCGGACAACAGCTACAGGACAGATCTTGAACGGGGCAATTCGAATTTCGATATCCGGCATCGTTTTGTTGCGGCGGTAAGCTACGAGGTGCCTAATTTTATCAAGAGTATCCCGCGGCTGGGCGAAGGCTGGCAACTGAATGCCGTGCTGACACTGCGCACGGGCAGCCCATTTCACGTCAATCTGTTCGACGATTATAATGGTACCGGCGAATTTTTCCCGCGTCCCGATCTCGTGGGCGACCCGTTCGCAGGCACGCGCACGCCGGACAATTTTCTGAATTTGTCGGCGTTCAAAGTTCCTTGCACTTTCATTCCCGATCCGCTGGGAGACGGAAGTGCATCGCAATGCGCTCCGGGTTCTTTTCATTTCGGCAGCCTTGGACGCAACGCACTTTTCGGGCCCGGCTATCAAAATCTTGATTTTTCGGTTTTCAAAACGACAAAAATAACCGAAAATATTAAGCTCCAGCTCCGTGCCGAGGTTTTCAACATTTTGAATCATCCTAATTTTTCATCGCCCTTGCTTCCGGGATTTTCGGCGGACGCAAGTTTTAATGGAATTGACCCGGTTACGGGACTTGGGCAGGGGTTTTTGCCGATAACAGTTACACCTGATGTCGGCATAGGCAATCCGTTTTTAGGCGGCGGCGGTCCGAGAAATTTTCAGTTTTCGGCGCGGCTTAGCTTTTAGGAATATTAGCCAGGCAAATTGAACGCGGGCACAGGTGCCTTGCTGGTAGAAAATTTACTTTCATAAATTTATAAACCGCGTGATCGTTCGATCCCGCGGCCAGAACTCTTATGTCAAGAATAATCAAATGCGGTCTCATCCAGGCGCACAACGTTGCGCCGGCTGATGCGCAGATCGAAGAAATCAAAAAAACAAACATCGACAACCAGATGAAGCTTGTCGAGGAAGCCGCGAAGCAGGGCGTGCAGATGCTCTGCTTTCAGGAAATTTTTACTACGCCGTATTTCTGCGCCGAACAGCAGACGCGCTGGTACGACGCGGTGGAAAAGATTCCCGACGGCCCGACCGTCAAGCTGATGCAGGACGTGGCAAAGCAGCACGGCATGGTGCTGATCGTGCCGATCTACGAAGAAGAGCAGACTGGCGTTTATTACAACTCAGCGGCGGTGATCGATGCCGACGGCAAATATCTCGGTAAATATCGCAAAACGCATATACCGCACGTTGCTCCGGGTTTTTGGGAAAAATTTTATTTCCGGCCGGGCAATCTCGGTTATCCGTGTTTCGATACGGCGTTCGCGCGCATCGGCATCTATATTTGCTACGACCGTCATTTTCCCGAGGGAGCAAGATGTCTCGGCCTGAACGGAGCGGAGATAATCTTTAACCCGTCGGCCACGGTTGCCGGCTTGAGCGAGTATCTGTGGAAACTCGAACAACCCGCGCACGCCGTTGCGAACGGGTATTTTGTCGGTGCGATCAACCGCGTCGGGACCGAGGCTCCGTGGAACATCGGCGAATTTTACGGCCAGAGCTATTTTTGCGACCCGCGCGGCCAGATCGTTGCCGAAGGCACCCGCGATCAGGACGAATTGATCGTCGCTGATCTGGATATGGACAAGATCAAGGAAGTCCGCAATACATGGCAGTTTTTCCGCGACCGCAGGCCTGATCTTTATGGCCCGATCGTGGCTGACTGAGAAGGATCGCACCACAGAGTCACAGAGAGCACCGAGAATTAAAAGGTTTTTAGAATCTCTGCGTTCTCTGTGATCTCTGTGGTGAAATTAATTATGGCAACAGACTACTGCTCACCGCTCGATATAACCCAGATCGAGCAAAATTTTTCGGAGATAAACCCGGCTTTGACCGAGGCAGAGGCTCTTTACGAAGCCAACCGCTGTCTCTATTGTTACGACGCTCCGTGCACTCGTGCGTGCCCGACGCATATTGACGTTCCTTCATTTATCAAAAAGATCGCAAGCGGCAATCTGCAAGGCTCGGCGCGTGTGATATTCGACGCGAATCCCATCGGGGCAACCTGCGCACGTGTTTGTCCGGTTGATGTTTTGTGCGAAGGCGCATGTGTCGAAAAAACGCTGCTGCAAAAACCGATCGAGATCGGGCGGCTGCAACGCTATGCGACCGATCATGCAATGGGGGGCGGCAAGCAGCTTTTTACGAAGGGCGAGCCGAATGGCAAATCGGTCGGCATCGTCGGCTCGGGACCTGCGGGTCTCGCATGTGCGATGTATCTTGCGCGTTTGGGTTATGACGTTACGGTTTACGAACGGCGCGCTCTGCCGGGCGGGCTCGACACATACGGAATGGCCGAGTACAAAATGTCGCAAAGCGTTTCGCAAGCCGAGGTCGAACAAGTCGCGCAACTGGGCGTAAAGCTTTTGCTCAACACAAAGATCGTTGCCGGCGCGCCGGACGACGAGGTTTTAGGTGAGATTAACCGCGTGAGCTTTGATCTGCTGCAGGAATGGCACGACGCCGTCTTTCTCGCCGTCGGTTTGGGCGAAACGAATAAATTGAACATTCCGGGCGAGGAGATGGACGGCGTAGTCGATGCTCTCCATTTTATTGAAAAGGTCAAAACGCGCGATTGGAAATCGGTGCCGCTTGGGAAATCTGTTGCCGTTATCGGTGCGGGGAATACGGCGATCGATGCTGTCACGCAAGCCAAGCGCCTCGGCGCCGAGCGTGTAACGATGGTTTACCGCCGCTCGGAAAAAGATATTCCTGCGTACGATTACGAATACGAGCTTGCCAAAAAAGACGGTGTCGAATTCGTCTGGCAGGCCGCGCCGGTGGGCATTCTCGCGGGAGAGAACGGCTCGGCGCTTTCCCTGCGCTGCGAAAAAACCGACGGCTCGCTTCAGCTTCTCGACATCTCTTGCGACATGATCATAAAAGCCGTCGGCCAGCAGAAAATGCGGTCGTTTTTCGAGAAGGTCGCCGGCGTCGAAACCGATGAAAAAGGTCGCGTCGTCGTCAATGAAAATATGCAGACCTCAAAACCGGGGATCTTCGCAGGCGGCGATTGCGTAAACGGCGGAGCAGAGGCCGTCGATGCGTCGCAGATGGGCAAACTCGCCGCGCAGGGAATTCATATAGCTTTGACAGGCGAAGATATCAGGTTTGCAGGAGATAGGCAGGCGAAAATATGACGGGAATTGGCTTCGATGAAAATGAATGGCCCGCATCGCTGGACGCTATGGCCGTGGCTCCTGATCACCACGAAGTCCTGCTCGAAAATGACCGTGTCCGCGTTCTCGATTCGATTGTAGGGCCAGGTGACTCGACACCCGTACACACGCACCGCTGGCCAAGCGTTCTATACATTATCGGCTTTAGCGATGTTGTGAGAAAGAATGCAGAGGGCAATGTTATTTACGATT
>DATJGV010000339.1:0-7950 GCA_035494575.1 Pyrinomonadaceae bacterium
AGCACGATAAAGCTTGCGATCATGGCCGAGACATTTCACCAGGTCGCCGAAGGCAAGCTGCACTGGAACGACCCGATCGAGCTGACAAAGGAAAAGAAACAGGGTGGGTCGGGCATTTTATTCGAATTCTCGGACGGCACAAAGATCGATCTCCAGACCGCAGTACATCTGATGATCGTCGTGTCGGACAACACGGCGACGAATCTGGTTTTGGACAAGGTTGGCACGGACAATGTCAACGATTTTATGGACTCGCTCGGCCTGACGGATATTAAATCGATGCGAAAGATCGGCGGCGGAGGCGATTCGAAAGCGTGGACCAACGACCCTCGAAACAAACTCTTCGGACTCGGCCGCGCGAGCCCGCGGCAGATGGTCCGCCTGGTCGAAATGATGGACAACGGCCAGCTTGTTTCAAAAGAAGCCTCCGCCGAGATGATCGCTATAATGAAACGTCAGCAATACAAGGACGGCATTGGCCGAGGTGAACCGGACACAATACCCGTTGCCTCAAAATCCGGCGCCCTTGATCGCTTTCGCGCCGACGTCGGCATCATCTACACCCGACGCGGCCGCATCGCGATGGCGATCTATCTCGACGACATGCGCGTCGTGGCTTACGATCAGGAAAATCCGGGATTGGCGATGCTCTGGAAGCTATCGCAAATACTTCAGGACGGGTTAGGAAGATAAGGATGATTTCCCGCAAAGCCGCCAAGACGCAAAGGATAAGAGCATGAGAAAACGGGCAACGTGAATGCGGAGCCCATATTGCTTTGCTTCCTCGCGGCTTTGCGGGATATAGAATCTTAAGATGGATGCTTTCCTAAATTTTGCTGTTATTCTCGTTTCCGGCGGGATGGATAGTTGCGTCACGGCGGCAATTGCAAATCAGGAAAGCGAGTCGCTTGCATTCCTGCATATTTCCTACGGCCAGCGGACCGAAAATCGCGAGCGCAAGGCATTCAACGACATCGCCGAGTTTTACGGCGTCGAAAAGCGTCTCGACATTTCGATAGAGCATCTCGCGAAGATCGGCGGCTCGTCGTTGACGGATAAAAATATTGCGGTGACCGAAGCCGATCTTCAATCAAAAGAAATCCCAGCGAGCTACGTTCCGTTCCGCAACGCAAACATGCTTTCTATCGCCACGAGTTGGGCCGAGGTGTTAGGGGCAGGAGCGATCTATATCGGAGCGGTTGCGGAAGATTCGAGCGGTTACCCTGATTGCCGGCCCGTGTTTTACGAGGCGTTTCAAAAAGCAATCGACGCCGGCACAAAACCCGAAACGCACATCCAGATCCGAACGCCGATCATTCACCTAAGCAAAGCCGAGATAGTTAAAAAGGGAATCGAGCTAAATGCTCCGCTGCACCTGAGTTGGTCGTGTTACCGAAACGAGGACTTCGCTTGCGGAACGTGCGACTCTTGCGCTTTGCGCCTGCGCGGGTTTGAGCAAGCAGGCGTAAAGGATCCCATCCCCTACATCGCCGGTTAGTCCGTCTCATCTAGAATGTCGGCTTTTTGCTTTTCAAGACGGGATATTTGTAGTTTTAGCTCAGCAATTTCCGCATCTATTTCCGTCACTGTGGGTTTGTACGTGACCACGCTTGTTTGGGCGGCCTCGCCCATGCTTAGCCGATGAAAGACCGGAATCATTACCGTCGCGGCCGCGTCGACAACCGCCAAAACTCCAAGCAACCGCAATACAATGCCGTCATCTGAGTTTGCTTCCGAAATTATTATCGCGGAACCAAGCGCCGCGAGTGTCAGGATAGAAATGAACGCCATCGTCAACGCCCATTTAAATCGTGTCGCCAGCCGCGCAAGCGATAGAAGCGAAAGCTGCGCAAACGAAAACGCAAATACTATCGAAGTAAAAAGCAATTTGTAGGTTCCCTTGTACGGTTCGCTGGTGACCCAGATCAGGTAAAGCGTGATAAGCGCAGACAGAGCAGCTAAACAGATACCAGCCACAGGTACGGCCAATATAGGTAGTTTGCGCGATTTCGGAGCTTCAAGAAACGCTCCGCACGCCAACCCCAGAACGCTTGCACCGACGATGGTGCAAGTCGTGCCAAGAATGCGCCCCTGCGTTTCCCCGAATTCGCCAGAGATGAGCGCCCAGATACCCATCAGAGCACTAAGCGTGATCGAACAGGTGAGCAAATAAAGAAAAAACTTCTTCGCGTTCCAATTTTCCACTGCTGAATTCTAGGCCAGATTTCAACTCTTTGTAAAGACTTTCATTATACCATTTAAAAGCATCATGATGCTTTTAAATGGACATCATTGCATCACAATGATATTATTTTGGTATGAGAACTACTGTTACGCTGGACGACGATGTGGTCGCGAAAATCAAAAGGAAAATGCAAAAGGGTGAGGGTAAAACCTTTAAAGAAGCCGTAAACGACACCCTGCGTCATGGATTCATGTTCGAAGAGCAGATCGAATCAAAACCGCATAAACCGTTCAAGGTCAAAGCTCGATCATTGGGCCTTTATCCGCATTTAAATTATGACAAAACGAGCGAATTACTGGCGATGCTTGACGAAGAGGATTACAAATGATTTTTCCTGACGTTAACTTACTTCTTTACGCCTACAACACCGAATCCGCGGCCTACAAAAAAGCCGCCGCATGGCTTCAAGGCGTAATGAACAGCAATGAGCGGTTATGTCATTCGTGGCATACGATAATGGGTTTTATAAGAATATCGACCAATAGCCGAATCTTCCCTAAACCATACTCGGCAAAAGAGGCTCTCGAAATCGTTTCAAGCCTCATAAACGCAAAAAATTCAACTATGCTATTGCCCGGATCCGGGCACTTTGCCATTTTCGAAAAACTCGTAAATGAAGCCGGCATCAATGGGCCAAAACTAATGGATGCACATATAGCTGCTCTCGCTATCGAACACGGCGCAACTTTAGCCTCCGCTGACAGAGATTTCCGGCTATTTGACGGTCTGAAGATAATAAATCCCTTAACGAGTTAATTTATAACTCATTTTGGCCGATTCTTTTCCTTGAAAATGTTACCAGGCCAATGATCAGGAATGCTAAACCGACGAAAACAATGATCATTCGCCCTTCCGCACAAATCAAAATCGCAGTTCTTATTCTACTGCTAACCGATCGCGTTTTACCTTTAACCCATTCAGATCACCAAGCGCGGCGAACGCAATCTTTTCAGTTCTGAAAAACTTGCGGGCAAGCGCATTTACTTCCTCTACGGTAACGGCCCGAATCGCCGCAAGTGTTTCGGCGTTGGGAATGTAGCGGCCGTGCAGCATCTCACACTGAGCGAGGATGGCCGCGCGGGCTGCGGAATCTTCGAGCCCTAACAAGATCGACGCAATGGACTGCTGCTTGGCAAGTTCCAACTCCTGCGTCGAGACGCCGTTTTTAACGATCAGCCGGATTTCGTTGATGGCAAGATCCAGCACTTCGTCCATCTGCTTTGGCGAGGTCGCCGCAAAGATCGAAAAGAATCCGCAGTCACGAAACATCGCTGCGCTTGCTCCGACGCTGTATGCCAGCCCGCGCTGCTCGCGCACCTTTTGCCACAACCGGCTCGACATGCCGCCGCCGATCAGATTTGCCAAAAGGTCGGCCGCATATCTTTGTTTGTTCACTGCCGCAACAAAGGGTGTCGCGACGATCATGTGCGCCTGCTCCAGATTTCGATTTTTCTTAACAATTATTGGCGCCGCAAAAACGGGTTGCTGGTTTTTGGAATTTCGCTTTTGTTTTTTGACGGTGCCGGCAAAAGATCTTTCCGCTAACTGAACAACCTGACGGTGGTTTAAGTTACCGGCGGCCGTGATCACGAGATTTGAGGGCTGAAACGCAAGACCGAAATACTCGCGTGCGAGACCCGAAGTAAATTTGCGGACGGTTTTCGCCGTACCTGAGATCGAAAGTCCAAGCGGATGATCAGGGAAAAATGCGGCAGTGAAAATGTCGCCGAGATACTCTTCGGGCGAATCTTCGACCATTTTGATCTCCTCGATTATCACGCGGCGCTCGCTTTTAAGCTCCTTTTCATCGAACCGCGGATTGAGCAGCATGTCCGCGATCAACTCAAACGCCTCTTCGAGCCGGTCGTCGATCACCTTTATCGCAAATCCCGTTTCCTCGTGCGTCGTGAACGCGTCAAGATTGCCGCCGAGCCTATCCTGCTCGACCGCGATCTCCAAAGCCGACCGCTTGGTTGTGCCCTTAAATACTGTGTGTTCAATAAAATGCGAGATCCCGTTAAGCTCCGCCGGCTCATGCCGCGATCCGCGATCGAAGAAAAACCCCAGCGTCGCAGAGCGCACATCGGGCATCCTGTCAGTGATGACGGTGAGACCGTTTGGAAATCTAGTGGTCTGTATATTTTCGGACATCAATTCCTGAGCAATTAGCTATCCTAACAAAAAAGCCCTCTTTGCGCACCACCAGCGGCGTAAGCCGATTTTTATTGGTCGCGAAATATTTCACAAAAAGAAATTGACAAATTCAGTCCAAAATGAGAAAGTAAGTGCTTACTAACTTAGCACTTATTTTGGCTTTATGAGCGAGAAAGTTATTGAAAGGGAAGAAGTTGACGTGGCCAAACACAATGGGCACGGAAAGGCGATCGACAGTGCCTCGGACGAAAACGACGCCGAAACCGAAGCTGTCGAGCAAACGGATGAAAACAGCGATGAAGGCGAACCCGTAGTCAAAAACGGCTCGAAAAAACGCAAGATCTTGTTCATCGGCGCCGGGGTTTTAGTTATTGGATTGATACTTGGGACGGGTTATTGGCTCTACGCGCGACAGTACGAATCAACGGACGACGCATTCATTGACGGCGACATCGTTCAGGTCAGCCCTAAGGTTTCTGCGTATGTGAAAAAAGTTTACGTAAGCAATAACCAGTTCGTGCATAAAGGCGATCTGCTGGTCGAGCTTGATCCTACTGATTACGAAGTAAAGCTCGAACAGGCAAAGGCGCAGCTCCTAACGGCTCAAAGTCAGCACGGCGCTGCTCAGGCAAATGTCGATCTGACCGAAAAAACCTCTAGCGCAAGCCGCACAACTGCCAGTTCGAACGTTGAAACGGCGAAAAATAACGTTGAGCAGACACGCCTGGCGGCCGGTTCGAAACAAAGTCAGATAGCTCAGTCGCAGGCTGCCGCGCGAACGGCACAGGCGAATTTGGGCCAGACGCGAGCCCAGATACCACAGGCCGAATCGAACCTCAAACTTGCGCAAGTCGAGTACGATCGGCGCAATGTACTTTTTAATCGGGGTGACATTTCGCGACAGGCGCTGGACCAGGCAACCAACGCTCTGCAAAACGCTCAGGCGCAGCTTGATGCGGCGCAAAAACAGGTGATCGCCGCGCAGGCGCGCGTTGACGAGGCGAACGCCGGCGTTAGGACCGCAGAGGAAAATTATCGCCAGTCGCTGGCGCAGGTCGATCTGACGCAGTCGCAAGTTGGCGAATCGCAGGGAAGGCTCGAAGACGCGAACGCCGCGCCGGAACGCGTCGCGGTGAGCGAATCGCAGGTCGGCACGGCTGCATCAGCCATCGAGGTTGCCCAAGCCGCCGTCCATCAGGCCGAACTTGAGCTTTCATACACAAAGATCTACGCACCCGAAGACGGTTACGTCACGAAAAAGAGCATTGAGGAAGGCCAGTTAGTTCAAACGGGTACCCCAATGATGGCCATATCGGAGTCGGACGACGTCTGGGTCGTTGCCAATTTCAAAGAGACACAGCTCGAACACATGCAAGTCGGCCAGTCGGTCGATGTTGAGGTTGACGCGTTTCCGAGCGAGACTTTTCACGGAAAGGTCGAGAGTTTTCAGGCTGGTACGGGTTCAAGATTTAGCCTGCTGCCTGCAGAAAATGCGACGGGAAACTATGTCAAGGTCGTTCAGCGCGTGCCGGTAAAGATCGTCTTTGACGAATCGCCTGAAAAGATCAAGCGGCTCTCTCCGGGAATGTCCGTTGAGCCTACAGTAAAGGTAAGGTAAGACGGGCAAGATGGCAGAATCGGCCGCACCAAAACAAGAATGGATACCAAGCTTTAATCCATGGCTGATCGCCGTGTCGGTTATGCTTGCGACGGTCATGGAGGTCCTTGATACCTCCGTCGCCAACGTCGCGCTGCCGCACATTTCGGGTAATCTCTCAGCCACGACGGAAGAGGCGACGTGGGTCCTGACAAGCTATCTCATCTCGAATGCCATAGTCCTGCCGGCGACAAGCTGGATCGGTAAATTTATCGGCCGCAAGCGGTTTTTAATTATCTGTATCGTGCTTTTCACGCTCGCATCAGCGTTATGCGGCGCGGCGCCGAATCTTCAGATATTGATCATCGCGCGTGTGCTGCAAGGCATGGGCGGCGGCGCGTTGCAGCCCATCGCGCAGGCTGTTCTCCTCGAAAGTTTCCCTCCGTCACGCCGCGGCGCCGCAATGGCTCTGTACGGAATGGGTGTCGTTGTCGCGCCGATCATCGGGCCGACGCTCGGCGGTTGGATAACCGATAATTACTCCTGGCGTTGGATCTTTTACATCAATTTGCCGGTCGGCGCGGTCGCCGCTTTTATGGCGAACACTTTTGTTGAGGACCCGCCGTATCTTAGGAATCAAAAGCCGGGTCGCATCGACTATATAGGATTTGGCTTGATGGCCCTGGGTCTTTCGGCGCTCGAACTGACACTTGACCTTGGCCAACAGAAAGACTGGTTTTCGTCGCCGTTTATAGTATTTACGGCCATATCGTGTGCCGTGCTGATCATCTCGTTCATTGTGTGGGAGTTATTCACGCCCGAACCTATCGTTAATCTGCGTGTGTTCCTGAATCGGAATTTTGCGGTTGGCTGCGCCCTAATTGCGTCCGTCGGCATAGTGCTTTATGGCTCGACAGCGCTCTTACCACTATTCTTGCAGACATTGCTCGGTTATCCGGCAGTTGAGAGCGGCATGGCGGTAAGTCCGCGAGGCATCGGCGCCATCGTATCGATGGTGATCGTCGGGCGGCTGATCAGCAAACTAGATTCACGTTACCTGATAACGTTCGGATTTGTGGTGCTGACGATCTCGATCTACATGTTCACCGGATTGAACCTGTATATCGCACAAAGCAACATCGTATATCCAATGCTGGTGAGCGGTTTTGCACTCGGTTTTATTTTTGTGCCGCTAACGACGATGACGATGGCAACACTGCCGCAGGATCAGATCGGGAACGCTACGGGAATCTACAATCTGATGCGTAACACCGGCGGTAGCGTCGGTATTTCCCTGTTAGCGTTCTTGCTGACGCGCGGGTCGCAGATCCATCAAAATTACCTGGTTGAACAGATAAACCAATACAACATCGCGTTCCAGCAAACATTCCAGCAATTAAAGGCCGGGTTTATAGCCCAGGGTGTAGATGCCGTGACCGCAACGCAGCAGGCTTATCAGGCTATCTACGGGATGGTCGTTAAACAAGCCATGGTTTTGTCGTATCTTGACTGTTTTTGGCTGCTGACTGTGCTGTGCGCGCTGTGTATTCCGGCGGCGTTTCTCTTCAAGCGCGTGGTGCATGCAAAGCCGATCGAAGGAGCACACTAAGAAAATTGCCGAAAGCGAATGCGGATTGGTCTTAGGTATCCGGTTTTTGGTTATTAAAGGGTAATTCTGATTTCTCAGTACTATCATTTATAACTAGCAACCTAAACCCGTTCCAATCCGCATTACGCGTTCCGAAATCCAAAATCAATTCGACCCGTTTGTCGGTACAACGGGCGAGCCGTCGTTTTTCTTCATCTGGTCACGGAACAGATTAAGCAGCAGCAATGTGCCGATGCCACCGCCGTCGCCCGATCCACCGCCCGAAGCCATAATGTCCGGCGTGATGCGGACGCCTTTTTCGCCGATCACTTTTAGGGTCTCGACAATAGCGACGCCGTTCGCACC
>DATJGV010000340.1:0-3371 GCA_035494575.1 Pyrinomonadaceae bacterium
GTTACGTCGATCATTTCTATTTTAATGTGTTTGATGTCGCGTATGGCGACCTGAACGGGGACAGCAAAGACGAGGCTGTCGTTTTGACGTCATGCAACACGGGCGGCACCGGTAACTTTACAGAAGGCTTTGTCTTTATGATGAAAGCCGGAAAGCCCGTGTTGATCGCAAACATCCCCGGCGGCGATCGTGCTGACGGCGGATTGCGTCGTGCATGGATCACGGGCAATATTCTCACTATCGATGCGAATTACATGGGCGAAGAAGGCGGTGCCTGTTGCCCTGAGTATGCCGAGACGACAAACTATATGCTGGTCGGAACCAAACTCGAGCAGCAGGGTGAACCCGTGCGGCGGAGCCTGTACCCTGTAGAACGCGTCAAGTTTGACCGGGGCACCTCGGGCACGACATTCAAGGTCCGCATTCCGTTCGAAGAAGGCAAACGCTACGCAGTCGGCGCCCGGGCCGGCCAAACGCTTACGGTTTCCGTCGATACTGACAAAGCGGCCATCCGTTTGCTCGGCGATATGCCGGCCAAGGCGGGTACAAACAACGTTACGGCGCGCCTGCCGCGAAACGGCGATTACACCGTTGAGATCCAGAACGACGCCGAAACCGAGATCGAAGTCACGGTAAGTATAAAGATCAAATAATTGCCAACAAATTTGAATTTGTTGACCTCAAGCGTTCGCGATATAGATTTTGGGTTCAACCCGTTCCCGGACAGTCTAAAGTTTATCGGAAAAGTACTATAACCCGTTCTTATCACATCCAAAACATTCATAAATCTTGACAACTCCGCCGGTTCGCGCGATTTTGTTCCCATGCGAATTTCATCCCTTTTGCTCCTTGTGTCGCTTATGCTTTCAACAGTCGGCGGATCGTTTTCTCAAACGCCCGAACAATATGATCTTGTCATCACCAACGCCCGCATCGTAGACGGTACCGGCAACCCGTGGTTCAAGGGCTCGATCGCCGTCAAGGACGGCCGCATCGCAAAGGTCGGTTGGTTTGACGCGGGCAACGCCAAACAGGTCATTGACGCGAAAAACAACATAGTGGCGCCCGGCTTTATCGACGTTCACACGCACGTCGAAGACATTTACGACAACCCCGCTGCCGAAAATTTTATCCGCATGGGCGTCACGTCGCTGATAACCGGAAACTGCGGCGGATCGGAGGTTGACATCGCCAAATTTCTCGGACGGATGAAGCAGACGCCGATCGCCGTCAATCTTGGAACACTGATCGCGCACGGCTCGGTCCGTGCGGCCGTCGTTGGTTTGGATAACCGAGCTCCCACGCCCGAAGAGCAAGCAAAGATGGACGCGCTCGTCGAACAGGGCATGAAGGACGGCGCCGTGGGACTTTCGACCGGGCTGATCTACGTTCCGGGCACTTACGCAAAAACCGACGAGGTTGTCGAGCTTGCAAAAGTCGCGTCCAGGTACGGCGGCGTTTACGCAAGCCACATCCGCGACGAGGGCAACGGCGTTGTCGATGCGATAAAAGAGGCGATAAACATCGGCGAGCTGGCAAATATGCCGGTGGAGATCTCGCATTTCAAAATATCTTCAAAAGCGTTGTGGGGACAATCGCCGACGACCATCGGTTTAGTCGAAGACGCCCGCAAACGCGGCCTGACGGTCACCGTCGATCAATACGCATACACGGCGTCCTCAACATCGCTCGATGTTCGGATGCCGAGCTGGGCGGTCGCGGGCGGCCGAAAAGAAGGCATCAAACGCCTTGCCGACCCCGCAACCCGCGCCAAGATCGTCGATCAGATGAAGGCTGACCTCAAGAAAAAGAAGTTCAAGGATTACAGCTTTGCCTACGTGGCGAGCTATCGCGCGAACCCGGAATTCAACGGCAAGAACATCGCCGAGATCACCCAGATGGTTCGCGGAAAAAAGAAGATCGACGAGCAGATCGAACAGATATTCGATATGTATCAAAAAGGCGGAGCAGGCATGGTCTATCGCGTAATGGATGAAAAAGACGTCCAGAACATCATGCGCCAGCCGTTCACGATGATCGCCTCGGACAGCAGCGTCCGCGCGTTCAATGTCGGTATGCCGCACCCGCGCGGTTACGGAAATAACGCCCGCGTGCTCGGCCATTACGTACGCGAATTAAAAGTGATCTCACTCGAAGACGCGATCCGCAAAATGACTTCGCTGCCTGCACAGACGTTTCGCCTCCGCGACCGGGGTCAGATCCGCGAAGGTTTCGCCGCCGACCTGGTTATTTTTGACGAAAACACCGTCGGCGACAAAGCGACTTTCGACCAGCCGCACCAGTATGCACAAGGCTTTCAGGACGTGATCGTGAACGGCAAAGTCGTTTTCGACGGCACCAAAATGACCGGAGCGATGCCGGGCGAACCGCTTTACGGCAAGGGACTCTTGAGATAAGCTCTCGCTCAAATCTGCTGTTTAATTATTCAATTATTAATTACTAATTTTATAATTAAACAGCAGAAGGTTTTTGTATCATAAATATCTTTTATCCTTCAATAAAAACTTCTTGATTTCGCCTGCCTGGCGGAGTATCTTCAAATTATCCCAAAATTTATTCCCATTACGTCATTGCCCGATCTTTGACAGTATTTGGCTGAGTTGTGGCCGAACTGTCTTTTTCGGCGCCTGTCAGTCGGTTTCTACATACAGAGGGAGTATCTATGCACAGAATATTCAATTTTGGGCTTAGGCCCATCGTTTCGGTTTTGGGTGTAATTATTGTCGGGGCTGCGTCTCTTTTCACGGCTTCGGATGGTGCGCGCGTGAAGGCCGCAGAGTCTTCGGAACAGGTGGTATTCAGCGGAACGGGTACGTTTGACGAAACGTCGTCCCTTGCTGGATCGCCTTTCGGATTCTGGATCTGGTGCGAAGCCGAATCGGAAAATCCGTATCTCGGTGAATGCAAAGGCTCGATCTACATTTATGCGCTTGGGCTCACCAAACACGTCGAAGACGCCGAGGAACCCGGCATCACCGAGCCATCCGAAGGCATTTACGTAATGAACGTCGCCTCAAAGGACGGCAACATACAAGCCTTGCTTCAAAACGCTGACGAGGCCGTAAAGGGTCCACGCAACACTATCAACGTAACTTTCACGTCGCCGGGCGTCGGCACAGGCACATCGACGACAGCGGTCGTAAACGTCACCGGCCCGCCCGAAAACTGATCGGCCGGCAGCCACGTCTCTCCCACAACCTTGAGGCTTCGCTAAACGGCTATTTCTTTTTCTGTTTCGCGTCGGCGAGCCATTCTTCGAGCTGGGCGAGGTAGGTTGAGGTCGGGTAGTCCGTCTTAAATTTGGCGAAGAGCTTTTCGGCCGTTCCGCTTTTCTTTTCCTGCAGGTTCGC
>DATJGV010000341.1:0-5307 GCA_035494575.1 Pyrinomonadaceae bacterium
CATCGGTTGCGCCGCATTTATTGCCGCACTTGTACTTCACATTTCGATAGCCGTCTATCTTGCCAGCGACGAAGCCGGCGACGGCATTCAGTATTCGCGGATGGCGGTGGTCCTGCTCGAACAGCACGTTTACTCGGCTGATACGCAGCCGCCCTACACGCCGACGCTCATACGACTGCCAGGTTACCCGATCTTTCTTGCCGGCGTTTATTCGATCTTCGGACACGGAAATAACACTGCGGTTCGCGTGACACAGGGAATCCTTTACGCGATAACCTGTGTTTTCACCGCTCTGCTCGCGTGGAACTGGACAGAAGGGAAGCGGCGCCGGAGAAGAAAAGCCGCGTGGTGGGCATTTTTACTCACCGCCCTTTGCCCGTTCACAGCGATCTTTTCGGCAGTAATTCTGACGGAAACTCTCACGACGTTTTTTCTCGCGGCGATGACGCTGGCGGCGACGTACGCGTTAAAGTCCGCAAAGAGAAACGCATCGGGGCTCTGGTGGGCCGTTGCCGGCATCATCGCCGGATTTGCAGTTTACCTGCGGCCGGACAGCGGCCTGTTTGCTCTCGGATCAGGTTTGACGCTTGCCGTTTCGGTCTTATTCAAACGTCCGTCCGAGATGAAATTCGGTCGAAATTTTGCGGGCGTTGTTTTTAAAGGGATTTTATTCTCGGCGGCATTTGCACTGCCGCTCGTGCCGTGGACGGTACGCAACGAACGCGTTTTCGGCATGTTTCAGCCGCTTGCTCCGACGCACGCCGAGGCTCCCGGTGAATTTGTTCCGCACGGCTATTTCCTGTGGCTGCGAACCTGGATCAACGACGAGCGTTACATTCCCACGATGCAATGGGGACTTGAAATTCAAAGAATAAAGATCGAGCAGGTGCCCGCGTTCGCGTTCGATTCCGAAGAGGAAAGATCTGAGGTTGCCGCGCTTCTTGACCAATACAACAATTCAGACCCCGACCACCCGATGGTTGCCGATCAGAAGCAGACGCAGGCTGATTCGGATGATAATGACGATTCAAGCGCGGATGACAGCGGGGATGATCAGAGCGACGATCAATCGGATGATTCCGATCAGGACGATCAGCCGCAGCAGCCTGAGGAATTAGATCTGAAAATTTCTCCCGAAGTCGACTCGGCGTTTCGACAAATTGCAGAGGAGCGCATCGCCCGCCGCCCGGTTCATTTTTACGTGACGCTGCCGGCCGAGCGTGCTTCGTCGATGTGGTTCGATACGCATTCCGACTATTACCCGTTCAACGGCGAATTATTTCCGATGAAGGATCTCGACCTCGATAACTATCAGGAGGTCTGGCTGCCGTTGTTTGCCGCCGTTGTCTGGCTTTATACACTTCTGGCAGCGGCCGGAGCCATTTTTCTTTTAGTGAGTAAATACCGGCGATCTTGGCTATGGCTGTTAATGGTCTTGCTGCTATCAGTTCCGCGGATCGCATTTTTCGGGACGCTCGAAAATCCCGAGCCGCGATATCTTGTAGAATTATTCATTTTCGCGGCGGTGCTCGGCGGTATTGCGCTCTCGCGAACAGGCTTTTCCCGTCACGCGCGGGATTTTGGAATAGAAATAAATTTGGGGCGGCGATAGGTCTGTCAGTACCACCTGCGGTAGCGGGCGGCTGAACATAAGTTCTGTTGACATTTTTCTTAATATAAATTGCCACTAGCTTCAGCTAGTGGAAGTGGCAGGAACACAGACTTTAGCCGAAATCAGAGAGGAAGCATTTCCTTTTCGCTCTAGCCTAATTTAGGCTGAGCCTAACCTTTAGCTAGTTTGTTTTGCGAAAAATCGTTGCACTATTTAAAATCTTCAAAGCTGAATTTATTACTTGACCTTGCGGCAGGGCTCTTTCTGTTTGCCGGGACGGCCACTGTCGTTTGGTGGCAGAATACTCGGTTGACCGTTCTTTACGATCTCTGCGGCGTTTTGGAAAACGCATTTCGAATCTCTCAAGGCGATCTGCCGTATCGCGATTTTCCTTTTCCGTACGCGCCGCTGACCTTTTTGATGCAGGCTGAGTTGATCAGGCTCACCGGCGCGGTCTATTGGCACCACATTGTTTATTGCTGCGTCGTTGCCGGCATCGCAACGGTTCTCACGTGGCTTATATTACTGGAGCTTTTTCGTGAAACGATGCCTGCACCGCGTTTGACGGCGTTTCTTCTCACGTCGCCGTTGGTGATCTTGGGAATTTATTGCATTTTTCCGCATCCGTTTTACGATCCCGATAGCTGCTTCGTTTTGCTGATCTGCGTCTTCGGATTGCTTCGCTTGGAACGCAAGGCATTTCCGCCGATACCTGCCTTTTTACTTGGCGTGCTTCTCGCGGTTCCACTCTTTATCAAGCAAAATATTGGGCTCGCGTTTCTCGGCAGCGCGGGGCTGGCGTTCCTGATCTTGATCGCTCTTAATGCGTGGAAAAAGCAGTCCGTTCGCGGGTATATTTTGCTTATCGCCGGAGCCGCGACAGGATTGGCGATCGCTCTTCTGATCATCGAATTCACTGTCGGACTCGAAAATTACAAATACTGGACCTTAACGTTTGCGACGGCACGGCGGACGCCGTCGTTTGCCGATATGCTGTCTGTTTACGCAAATTGGATGCTGCCGGTTTGGCTTGCCGTTTTTGGCGTCGGGGCGTTATTGCTTCGCAAAAATGCGGCCGCCAGAAGATGGCAGACGATACTTTCACTCACCCTAATGTCCGTGCCGTTTTTGTGGCCGGTGATCTATCTGTTCATTGACGCCGACGCGTCGGAGCGCGCCGAACGGCTTGTAAACGTGTGGCCGTTTGTGATGATCGTTTCTTTTGCGCTGACTTATATTTTTACGAGGCGGCTTAGCGGCATAAAAGCGGCGTTACCCTTCATTCTAATCAGCACGGCGCACGGAGTTTTTCTTTCGCAGCAGCTTTGGGGATCGACCTACGGCATCTGGCCGCTGCTGGTGATTCTGGTCGGAACAATATTTTTGGGACTGTTCAATCTGGCGGAAGACGGACCGCGATGGCCGGCCCCGGCCTATGCGGCCGTCATTTCGATCGTTCTTATTATCGCGGGCGGATCTTATATTTATTCAAACGAACGGCTCGATTACGTCGATTTCGAAGACGGCGAAATGGCGCATTCACAGCTTCCGCCATTGAAAGGCCTTTCTATGCGTGGTTCGTATCTGCCCGATTTCGAAGAGCTTGTCGCCTACACTGACCAGAACATTCCGCGCGACGACAAGATATTGCTGCTGCCCGGCGAGGACCTTTTTTATTACACCACAGGCCGCCGCCCGCAATTTCCGGTGCTGCTTTTCGATGTGACGAACAACCCGTATAATGCCGATCAGATCCTCGATCTTGTTCGGTCGCGATCTACCGAATGGCTTATCATAAAAAACGACCTGCAGATAGAGGCGGACCAGACGATCGATGACAAGGACAAGATCTTTGATGTCCTAAAACCCGAATTCAAACACGTCGAAAGTCTGAACAATTACGAGATCTACCGCCGAAAGAAGCCCGGCGATACCGATGACGAAGACGACAGTGATGATAATGACGACGATTCAGACTCACCGGACAACGGGCCCGATAATTAGGCAAATACGTTTTGTTGACTTTTGAGTTGCCACCGGCTTTAGCTGGCCACTGAGAACCAATCAGGAGTTTTGAAATGAAAAACCTTTTCCATTTGGCGTTTCCAGTCGGCGATCTTGCCGCCGCGCGCGAATTTTACGGCGGCGTGTTGGGATGCAGCGAGGGACGCAGTTCTGACTGCTGGATCGATTTCGATCTTTTCGGCCACCAGATCGTCGCTCATCTTTCGCCCGAAGCGTCCGGCGTCAAATCCGCAAACGAAGTCGATGCCGACAACGTACCCGTACCGCATTTCGGGATCGTATTGCCGATGCCCGAATGGCAGCAGCTTGCCGAGCGGCTCAAAGCGAAAGGCGTCAAATTTGTCATCGAACCGAAGATCCGGTTTGCAGGCGAGGTCGGCGAACAGGCAACTATGTTCTTTCTCGACCCGAGCGGAAACGCGCTTGAGTTCAAAGGCTTTAACGATTTTTCGCAGGTCTTTGCAAAATGAATTTTAGCTGTCAGCTATTCTTCGATTCTTTAAATGAAAACAGCGGAGACGATAATTATCGGCGGCGGCGTCGTTGGTGCGAGCATCGCTTATCATCTGACGGAACGCGGTGCCAGGGATGTTCTTATTCTAGAACGCGAAAATGTTCTTGGTCTCGGTTCGACGGGAAAGGCGACCGGCGGCATTCGCGCGCAATTTGGCACCGAGATAAATATCCGGCTCTCGCTTTATTCGCTCGATCTTCTTGAAAGATTTAACGAGTTGACCGGCGGCGATTGTGGTTATGATCCGCGTGGGTACCTGTTCCTGGCGACCGATGAAAAACAATTGGAGTTCTTAAACCAGAGTATCCGGTTGCAGCGTTCCGTGGGTCACAACGATGTCGAGATCGTCGATCCGCAGACGATCGCGAAACTTGTTCCGGGTTTGAATTGCAACGACATTCTCGGCGGCAGCTTTGGAGCGCGGGACGGATTTATCGACCCGATCGGTATTTTGAACGGTTTTGCGAATAAGGCAAAAGAAAACGGCGCTGCGGTCGAAATGTGCAGCGAAGTCGCGGCGATCGAAACGCGCAATGGCTGCGTGACGGGTGTTAAGACAAACGAAGGTATCATCGAATGCGAAAATGCGGTTTTGTGCGCCGGCGCGTGGGCAGCGCCGCTTGCGAAAACGGCTGGCATCGAGCTGCCCGTCGAGCCGCTAAAGCGCCAGATCGTCTGGGCAAAATGCGAACGGGAGTTGCCGGGGAATTTGCCAATGGTCATCGACCTGTCGAATGGGTTTCATTTTCGGCCAGCTAAGGATTCGGCCGACGAGATACTTTTCGCTTATCCCGATAAACACGAGTTGCCGGGTGCGAAAACGGATTTTGACGAGTCGTTCATCGGCAAGGTTTATGAAAAGGCACGGCACCGCGCCCCTTTCCTTTGCGAGACGGCTGTCGTTCGTGAAAAATGCCGTGCCGGGCTTTATGAAAATTCGCCGGACCATCACGCAATATTAGGAAAATGTGATGTTGAGGGATTGTATCTGGCCAATGGTTTTTCGGGCCACGGCGTGATGCATTCGCCGGCGACAGGACGAGCGCTGGCCGAGATCATTCTGGATGGAGAGGCAAAATTTCTCGATGTTTCGTGCCTGAGTTTTTCGCGGTTTGCCGCAGGTGAACTGCTCCACGAAGCAGCGTATATTTAAGCC
>DATJGV010000342.1:0-5870 GCA_035494575.1 Pyrinomonadaceae bacterium
ATAGGATAGAAGTTTATTCGAACCTGCCCGCGGTTGAGTTGTTTCAGAACGGAGTGCCGCTGGGCCGCAAAACCATCGACGGTTCGCACAAAGCGACGTGGGATTTGCAAATGCGTGGCGGCACAAACAGGCTGACGGCAACCGGGCGAAAGGGAACTCGCACGATAACCGATGCGGCCGAGATCGACTACCGCGTTGTTACAACAGCATCGCCGGAAATTGCGGTCAATGTCGGCTCGAATGCCGACTTTATAGATGAGCAAAACCGCGTGTGGCTTGCCGATCAGCCTTACACCGCCGGCAGCTGGGGATTTATCGGCGACAGCGCAAAATGGATATATTCGTCGCCGCCTGACCGTAATATTTTAGGAACAACCGACGATCCTGTGTACCAGACAATGCAGGAGGGATTGAGCTCTTATAGATTCGACGTTCCCGATGGCAATTACGAGGTTGAGTTGCTTTTCGCCGAAACAAAATTCGAGCAGCCCGGCGAGCGCGTATTTTCGGTAAAGATAAACGGTAAAACGGTGATCGAAAATCTCGACGTTGCGGCAACCGCGAAACCGCGACACGCGTTTGACAGAAAGTTTACGACGGCGGCAAACGGCGGATTGACGGTCGAATTTGTTCCTGTCGTTGGTGAACCGGTTTTGAGCGGGATTCGGGTAGTGAGGCGATAAATGCGGTTTCCCGACATAATTTCGTCAAAGGTCGTGAGGTACGGTTTTGCCGTGGTTGTGGTGTTGATCGCTACATTATTGTTAGGGACGCTCGGCGATCACATTAACCCGACGACGGTTTCATTGACACTGTTGTTGTGCGTGCTGTTTACCGCGACGTTTTTTGGCAGGAATCCGGCATTGCTTGCGTCGTTTGCAGCGATGTTGTCCTTTAACTTCTTTTTCCTGCCGCCCATTTACACGTGGACAATTTCTGATTCGCAAAATCTTGTTGCGTGGGCCGCTTTCACGATCACTGCGTTAATAGCCGGCGAGCTTTCGACGTATGCAAGACGACGGGCGCGGGAGGCTGAAAAGCGCAAGATCGAGATCGAAGATCTTTATTCCGAATTGCGATCAGCGTTTGAAAAAGCGGCGCATGCCGAGGCTCTTGAGCAAAGCGAGCATCTGAAATCGGCACTGCTCGATGCCGTAACACACGACCTTCGCACGCCGCTGACATCGATCAAGGCTTCTGTCACGACCCTGCTAGACAGCGAAGGCGGGCACCGGACGATCGAATTAGATAGTGAAGGCAGGTCGGAATTTCTTGAGATCATAAACGAAGAAACCGACCGGCTGAACGGTTTTATCGAAGGAATGGTCGAACTTGCGCGGCTCGAAGCAGGTGCGTCAAATAACGAGGCAGGGTTTTCGAATATCGAAGATATAATCCAAAATGCTCTAAAGCGAAGCGAGGCTTTGTTGGTAAATCATAAAGTTGAGATCGATATTCAACCTGAGCTTCCGCTTGTTCGAGGAGATGCCCGCGCCTTGGCTGAGGTCGTTTATACGTTGCTTGATAATTCAGCAAGATATTCGCCGGCGGGTTCGACGATCACGATAAGGTCGGTTGTCACTGATGCGGGCGTCGAGGTAGATATCGTTGACGAAGGGGCTGGAATACCAACGAATAGGCGCGAGGCTGTTTTCAAAAAATTTGTAAGGTTGGATAAACGCGCCGGCGGTCTTGGACTGGGCCTTGCGATCGCACGTAGAATTGTCGAGGCGCATAAGGGAAATATCAGGATCGAGGACGGAGACGGCGGAAAAGGCGCGAAGTTCGTTTTTGTGATACCGGTGAGTGAATAAGACGTCGGGTTTCTTTATAAATTGCCACCAGCTTTAGACAGTGGACAACATGAGCAAGGGAGCATTATTCCGAACAACATGATCCAGCCCGAAAAAATTCTGGTTGTCGATGACGAATCGCAGATTACCCGCGTTCTGCGGGGCAGTTTGAAGGCTCATCGTTATGACGTTCGGACGGCGGCAGATGGTATTTCTGCTCTCGATACATTTCATGACTGGAAGCCCGATCTCATCATCACCGATCTGCAAATGCCGGAAATGAACGGAATCGAATTTTGCCGCGAAGTACGCAAAGTGTCGTCCGTGCCGATCATCGTTTTGTCTGTTAAGGGTGAGGAAAGATCAAAAGTTGACGCGCTCGACGCCGGAGCGGACGATTACGTGACAAAGCCTTTTGGAATAGACGAGCTGCTTGCGCGCGTCCGGGCGTCGCTTCGTCGTTCCGCGCGATCGTCGGAACAGACTGAGACTGTAATGGAGGACGGCGATTTTCGCATCGATCTTTCGACCCACCAGATCTTTGTTCGTGGGCTTGAGGTCCACATGACGCCGACCGAATTTAACCTGATCGTATTTCTATTCAAAAACCGCGGCAAGGTTCTGACGCATCGCGCGATTTTGGCGGAAGTATGGGGTGGCAATTACACGGAACAGCCCGAATATCTCCGAGTTTTTCTCGGCCAGTTGAGAAAAAAGATCGAGCAGGACCCTTCGCAACCGAAATATATTCAGACCGAACCTTGGGTCGGCTACCGCTTTGACGCGTCAGGGTCGAAATAGATTCCCGAAATCCTTACAAACCTTTTATAAAGCTTTTACTCCTATTTTATTTCCTGATCTGTAATCTGTGGTTGTAGGCATTTGCGTATGTCTGCTTTTAACCATGAGGAGCAAACGGGAAATGCAAGATATATCAACAACAGTGTTCCGAGGGGCACGCGAAACCACAACAATCGCACTGCCACATCCCGGCAAACGCACAACAAAGATAGCCGTGGCTTTTGCCTGTCTCTTTGCGGGATTTGCGACACCGTTTCTCGGCCTGATCCTGCTTATATTTCACGAGATATTTAACGACGGCTTATTGAACCGTATCGGGACGGTCCTGATGATCATTTCGATACCGCTGATCTTGCTGGGATCGGTTTTGATGGATCGGGTTGGGGAGGGGTCTTAACATCGGAAATCTTAACGCCAAGACGCAGAGACGCAAAGCAAGGAATGCTTGTTGTTGTTCTCGGCTAAATTTGATTTCCTTGCGGCTTCGCGTCTTTGCGTTAAATTCCTGCGTTACACCCTGTAGGAGCAGGTGGGACAACACGGAAGGAGGAGTTACAAAATTTATGCTCTTTTTATTCTTCCCTTACGAAATCTTTATAAAGTTTTGGATAAACTATTCGCTTTGTTGGTGGCCGCGCGGACTCGCGGCTGCATGGAAAAGTTAGAGGCTACGTGCGTATAAGATCGTCTTTATTTACTACCGGCCCGATTAACCTCAAAAAGCTTTATCAAAAGAGGAACAAGTGAAGAACACCGATGGTGCGGCGCCTGAGCGGCTTCGCACTTTTTGATTTTGAACCGAATATATGAGTGCAAGCATTGCATTAAAGAAAGAGGAAAGCATCAAGTCGGCCCAGGCAAGGGAAGACTATATCTCCATCAATCGAAAAGGCGTGTTGGGAAAACTTAAACGTCTGATCGTCGGACGAGCGTTGCGGAGCGAACAGGCGGTACACGAGCGGCTTTCAAAAAAAGTCGCTCTTGCGGTTTTTTCGTCGGATGCCCTGTCGTCGACGGCTTATGCGACTGAGGAAATACTGCTCGTTCTTGCAACGGCGGCCGCGTTTGGGCAAGGTAATGCGTTCGCATACGTGATTCCAGTTTCTATTGCGATCGCAGTGTTGCTCGGCATCGTAACGGTCAGTTACCGGCAGACCATCCACGCCTATCCGACGGGCGGCGGAGCTTACATCGTGGCAAAGGAAAACCTTGGAACGGTTCCCGGGTTGACCGCCGCCGCGGCGCTTCTGGTTGACTACGTTCTGACGGTTTCGGTTTCGATCTCGGCTGGCGTCGCGGCTATAACCTCGGCTGCGCAGGGGACTTCGTTTGCGTGGATCTCGGAACACCGCGTCGCGATCTGTCTTGCATTTATCATCCTGATCGCGGTTGCGAACCTGCGCGGCGTTCGCGAATCGGGTGCGCTTTTTGCTTTTCCAACCTACGCTTTTCTCGTCTCCTTTTTATTCATGATCGGCTACGGGCTGATCTATTATTTCGTATACGACGGCGTCGTCGCGGCACCGGCCGCCGAGAGCGTAAAACTTGCCGAAGGCTACGCGCCGCAGGCGCTGACGGTCTTTCTTTTGTTAGGTGCTTTCTCCAATGGATGTTCGGCGCTGACGGGCGTCGAGGCGATCTCGAACGGTGTTCAGGCATTCAAAAAACCGGAGTCACGCAATGCTTCGCAAACACTGCTCGCGATGGCGCTGTTGCTCGGAATAATGTTCCTCGGCACCGGCGTTCTTGCGTATCTATTCGGCGTTCATCCGCACGAGGACGAGACGGTAATTTCGCAATTTGCGCGTCACATTTTCACGGGAGGCATGGGCTGGTTCTATTTTGTAGTGCAGGCTGCGACCGCGGCTATTTTGATACTTGCCGCGAACACCGCTTTTGCAGATTTTCCACGTTTGTCGAGTTTGCTTGCGCGGGACAGGTTTTTGCCGCGCCAGTTCGCAAACCGCGGCGATAAGCTGGTTTTCTCGAACGGTATCGTAATTCTTGGCCTGCTCGCTTCGGTACTCGTCGTTGCTTTCGCCGGCGACACTAGCCGATTGATACCGCTCTATGCGGTTGGCGTTTTCCTCTCATTTACGCTGTCGCAGGCGGGGATGGTGAGGCATTGGATCAAAGTGCGGCGGTTCGAGCACTACGACGAATCGATCCATGAAAGCCAGGTCGAATCGGACCGCGCGATTCCCGATGCGCACCTGGCTATTGAACAAAGCCGTGTCCCGCGATTTGTGACGGACGAAGTGACCGAACGGGTTCACTGGAAGAAATCCCTGGTCATCAACCTGATCGGCGCAGTTGCAACGGCGATCGTGCTTACCGTATTTGTTCTGACAAAATTTATGCACGGCGCATGGCTGGTGGTTGTAATGATACCGGCGCTCGTAACGCTATTTTTGGCGATACATAAACATTATGTCTCGGTCGCAACGCAGCTCTCGATGGAAGCGATCGGCGATAGGATCGAGCCGATCATACATACTGTAATTGTTCCGATCTCCGGCATTCATCGCGGCGTGATGGGAGCGTTGAGATACGCCAAATCGATCGCCCCAAATAACGTGACAGCGGTTTACGTCGATTTTGACGAGGACGCGACCGCAAAATTGAAGGAACGCTGGGAACGCTTGAATCTCGGCATCAAACTCGTCGTTTTGCCTTCGCCATACAGGGAACTAACGCGTCCGCTCCTCCGCTTCATCTACAAGGTCGAGCGCCAACGCGACGATGATGTCGTAACCGTCGTTTTGCCGGAATTTGTCCCAAGAAAATGGTGGCAGCATTTATTGCACAATCAAAGCTCGCTGCTGCTGAAGGGTGCGCTGCTGTTCAAAGAGGGAATTATCGTAACGAATGTGCCGTATCACCTGCAGAAATAGCGTTCGCGAAGTTGCCGCTCAGTATTTGCCGAAATCGACGTCGTTTTGCTAACATTGTCGTTTGCTTGTAAAAAGCAAATGCTGGGAGATCGTCTAATGGTAGGACTGCAGTCTCTGGATCTGCCTATCGGGGTTCGAATCCCTGTCTCCCAGCCAACAAATCAGCGATAGTGCCCGGTGGCCAGTTGTTGGAAAAGTCGTTCCAAGCCGGCCGCCGAGCACTGACCACCGACAACTATTCTATGGACGGCTGGCATGAAACCGAGGTCCGTGTACGTTATGCCGAAACGGACCAGATGGGGATCGCCCACCACGCAAACTATTTAATATGGTTTGAGGCGGGCAGAAGCGATTTTTGCCGGGCTCGGGGCTTCTCTTACAA
>DATJGV010000343.1:0-4906 GCA_035494575.1 Pyrinomonadaceae bacterium
AGGCTTTGATTGTGCCGAAACGGTAATGCCGAGCACGACAAGTACGGCAACAGAGGTAATTTTCTGTATGAGACTCATCTTTTAAGATCTTTCCGGGCTTTGGCTTGTCGTCGCAAATTCCTTTGCCAGCCGAAATTGAGAACCTAACTTAGCTTATCGACGATCTTTCCGTTTACCTTTACATCGTTCAGCGTCAACCCCTTGACGTTTTTGACGATACTGCCTTTTGACACATTTTGGAATGTCATATCTTTCAGTTTCACATTCGAGATCGGTGCGTTATCGAGACCTTGCAGATCAACGGCAAATTCGCTTTTGCCGCTGCGGACATCCTCTACCACATAATTACGCATGACGGGCGTATATTTTCCTTTGGCCCCTTCTTCGTAGTTGAAATCGATCGTGATTACGGCGTGGGCGACCTGGCCGACAGTGATGTGGCGGAAATAAAAATTTTCGAGCAATCCGCCGCGCGCCGCATTGTTCTTGACGCGCAGCGCATGATCTAGATTAGGGCTGTCCATCCGACAATTTTCGGCAAAAATGTTGCGGACGCCGCCGGATATTTCGCTGCCGATGGTTACCCCGCCATGGCCGTCCTTCATTTCGCAGCCGCGAATAATTATGTTTTCGGTCGGAGCACCAAGACGACGGCCGTCCTCGTTGCGCCCCGACTTGATCGCGATACAGTCATCACCGGTATCGAAATAGCAATTTTCGATCAGAACGTCTTTGCATGACTCAGGGTCGCAGCCGTCGTTGTTCGGCCCGTGCGATGAGATCCGGACATTCCGCACGATCACATTCTCCGAAAGAACGGGATGAACCTCCCACATTGGCGAATTAATTATCTTCACTCCCTCGATCAAAACATTCTTACAACGATTTGGCTGAATAAAGTTAGGCCTAAGATACGAACCTTCACCGAAGACCCGCTTCTCGACCGGAACGCCGTCCTCCATCATTTTGTATAGTTTGGCGCGTGCGGCCCGTTGGTTGGGTTCCCCTTCTTTCCAGCCGTACTGAACCCGACCGATCCAGGGCCACCAATATTGGCTAGTTGCCTGGCCATCAAGTGTTCCTTCACCCGTAACGGCAATATTGCTTTGTTCATATGCATAGATAAAGGGTGAGAAGTTCATACACTCCATCCCTTCCCAGCGTGTGTGGACAAGCGGATACTTGTTCGGGTCTGTCGAGAACTTGAGCGTTGCACCCTTGGCAATGTAAAGGTTCACACCGTTTTTGAGATGAATTGCTCCGGTCAGGAACTCTCCCTCAGTAATAACAACGCGTCCGCCGCCCGCCTTGCTGCACGCGTCGATGGCGGCATTTATAGCCGCCGTGCTGTCATTCTGCGCTCCGGCTTTCGCGCCGAATTTTGTGACCACAAAGTCGTGTTTAGGAAAGGCAGGCGGCTTTATGCGAGCGAGTATCTTTGGCACCTCGGTTACCCATGGGTCGTCTGTGCGAGCTTTCGCAAATTGCGGCAGCACGATGACGCCGACCGCGCCAACGAGTAAAGTTTTAACGAATTCGCGTCTGTTGGACATTGTTAACTTTTTCCAAGCTAATTTATGTTCTCTGTAATGTATTAGCGGCTCTGTGGCACGCCACCTGCAGTGTGTTTCCACTTTGGATAATCTTTTGTTAGCAGTGCGTCCGGCTCGGTAACATACCAGGCGTAGCCGTTCCGTCGTTCGGCTTCTATCTCCGCGACGTCGTACCGGATCACCGAATCACGGCCAATAAAGATCGGCCTCATTGTCGGGGTCTCGTAAAAGCGGGCCCAGATAGGCGACGCGGATCGGTCTTTAACAACCGCATTTTCGCCGTTCTTTCTATCCCATCGGATGCCACTGATCGCGTTCTTGCGGAACCAGGCGATAGCGGATTCGATTGCTCCACTGATTTCGGGCGTCGGTTTTTCTCCCATTAAAAAACGAACAACGCCGACACTCTCGCCCGCGGTCAGACAGGGCGGTTCAAACTTTCTGGCCCATGCCGGTTTAAGCGTGTTCTCGTCATACTGCTGTGCCCATACGGTCTTCTTGCCCTCAACATCAACCTGCAATTTCAATATCAGGGGAACAGCCCGGGCAACTGCGGCCTCAGCTTTGGCACGTCGCTGTTCGTCCACGAATTGGTAATCGGCTTCCTTTCGGGCGACGTCCCGAAGGACCTGCAAAACCCCGATCATAGCGTCATCGTTGAAGGTTATGTGCGTATAATATCCTTTTTTGAGCGGATAATACTGTGGAAATCCGCCGTTCTCGTATTGCGCCGCCAGAAGATAATCAAGGCCTTTGTTAAACGCCTCTTTGTACTTAAGAAAATTATTCGGCGGCGTCGTTTTTTGAAGACTGGCAGTAATTATCTTTCCCAAATAAGCAACCTGCGGGTATGAAGTGCGGTTATCGATCGTGGTTTCTGACGCGTCGGAGCGTTCGGCAAGCAGGTCGGCTTTCTCCCGCTGCGTCAGCATTAAAGCCATATCGATATTCTTTTCCCAGCCGCCGTTCTCCTTCTGATAAAGAAGGACCTGATCGGCAATACGAGCCGCTTCGTCTGTCTGATACCACGATGGTTCTTGTTTGAGAACCTCGTTCCATGTAACCAGTTTCCAATCGGGCGGAGTCTTTTCGAGCCAGTCTGAATCGGCCGCTTTCGGGTTCCAGCCGTCGCGGCCCTTTAGGAAATTCTCGGGGAGAAACGGTTTGGTCTCTAACTCCGAAAGTTGATGCGACCAATTCACCCGTGCTCTTGAGTCAGCACCGGCTCCGGACGAATGGTATTCGGCAAAATATGCAGTTTTTTCGCGTTCGGGCAGCCAGTGATTCCAACCTTCGGGCCGTATCGCCGCGTCCATTTTTGTATTGAGAAAAACTGTCCGGCCATAATCACGCCACGGGCGGCCGAGATAAATTCCATTCTTTGTGTTCTCGCTTGTAATGATCGAATTTACGAAAACAAACCCGCTTGGCTCGTCCGCCGAGAAACGCATCGGCGCCGCGATGTAGCCGTCGCCTTTGCAGTGGATAGTGCAGTTTTCAAAGACCGCTGCGGCCTCGCCGAAGATAAAATCGACATGGCCCTCAATGTAGCAATTCTTGTAGTACTGTCGCCCATTTTTGGCGTATAGCGTATCTTGCCATCCCAGAAATCGTGAATTGTTGAAGACTGCTCTGTCCGCCTCGACGAGGACCGCGACTGCCTGCGAACCGGTGCCGAACGAGTTCTCGAACGTGACATTCTCGGCGTAGAAATCGTGGCCGCCGATATATACGCTATAGCTCGCCGAGGTCGAGCCTGCGGCCTTGTTGCTGAGATTGTAAGTGATCTTGGTTTTTTCGGGCGATTCGCCGATCAAAGAGATATAAGGCTTGTTGGCGGGAATGCGAATCTGCTCAGAGTAAATTCCTGGTTTGATGCGGATCACAAATCGGTGTCGGTTGTTTTGCGGCACCTTATCTACCGCTTCCTGCACGGTCCGCACGTCACCCGAACCGTCGGCCGCCACTGTAACGTCAGCGTCGGCGAATGAAACCGAGAACATCGTGATCAGAAATGCAAGAAATGCCAGCTTCATTAAACCTTTTGAATTTTCATTAAGATGCTCCGCGCAGAGGTCAATAAGAACCTTTGCCTAGTAGATAATCGACCTGCGATCCTGTTGCCGGCTGGCGAATGTACTCGATAACCTCAATGTCAATGCGGATCGAAAGTGGCTACATCTTATAATTGGTCATACCACTGATGCAAGTACAGAAATTTGACATCTGTGTTTTCCAAGCCACATCTCGCGTTTCTGCCTTGATTACATCGAAAACTATGACGCATAGCTGCAGAAAAGCACCTGTCTATTCAGTATTACCAATTTTTCCTGCCTATGTATTGGGTCTTACCACTTGCGGGTTGGCAATATTCACATTTTCGAGAGGCAAATTATCGGTAGGGCGTCCGACACTAATGGCTCGACGACCAGCGGTGCAGTTCCGCAAGGCTATTAATGAGCAGGAACTTGCCCAGGAGTCGCGCTCGGCACGTTGATAAGAACCTGAAAATATTTCGAGTTGGGTAGGAAAGGATAATTCGATTTTGCTAAAGCGTTTGTCCCTAATCGCTCGCCAGTGCGCGGAAGTTAATGATTTAATGGAGCCACCCGTCGGATTTGAACCGACGACCTTTCGATTACGAATCGAATGCTCTACCAACTGAGCTAGGGTGGCTTGTTTCAAAAACTAGCGGCCAACATCAATATCAGCGGCTATAGCCGAATTAAAAAATATACGTTTCGTGAGGATGCAATGTCAAGTTTATCAGTCAAAGCAGGTTGCTTCGCCGGCGTTCCACGAAGCGAAGGCTAAATGATATTAAGGATTTGAATTGAATTGTTTCGTAGTTTCTGTTACAACGTACGTTGTAATTTAAGCAAAATGACATCCGACTTTATCGAAAGACTCAGATCAGCGTTCGACCATCGATCGATGGCCGACATTGCAAGGCAATTAGGCCTGCCGCACGCCACGATTCGTAATTATTTTCAAGGGCGGCTGCCTTCGCCCGAGGTTCTGATAAAAATCGCCAATCAAACAAATATTTCGCTCAACTGGCTGCTCACGGGAACCGGCGAGATGTACGCGGGTTACAGCAACCGTATGAGTTTTGAGACAATACTTGAGCGCAAGATCGAGGAAATTGTTGAGCGTAAACTCGTTGCCGCACATACTCACGACGCAGTACAGGACCTCGGGACAGTTGATGAACAGCCCGAGTTCGACGTCGAAACCGCCCTCCAAAAGTTTAATGACCCACAGCTTGTAATGAGCGCGTGGTTTCGCCACGAAGGCAGAAAATATCCAAAAGACTACTCTGTCATTTTTTTTCAGGGTTGGGACAGCTACTC
>DATJGV010000344.1:0-5913 GCA_035494575.1 Pyrinomonadaceae bacterium
GCTCTAAACTGCAGATGCTACTTCTAAAACCAAAAAACAAACCCACCCTCGAACTTCCAAAACGCCGTCGAATAAAACTCTATCAGTCGGGGCGCACCACCGTTGATGCGCGAGAGAAGGATTAACAGGATTTATGATGCCTTGTTTCCATAATAGTTGCAAGCAGAATTTGCCATTTGTTCAGCCTCGGATGCGGCCTGCAGGATCGATCAGTTTCTTGATCTCGTCCATTCGTTCGCGTGCCGCTTCTTCGCCAAGTTTGATGAATTCACCGCGTTTGCCGATCTCATCGGGCCGCAGATGGCCGATCTGCGGAACGACTATAATATCGGCATGATAATGCTGATGTTTCGATGCGGTGCGCAGCATCGTCATTGCCGATTGGAATAACATTCCGAGAATCGTTCTGGGAGCTTTGCGATAGTTCGATCCGCTCGCGAGCAGATCGACGGCGATCACAATGTCGGCGCCCATTTCGCGAACGACCTGTGTGGGTATGGGTGCGACAACGCCGCCATCGACGAGCATGCGGCCGTTGCCGTCGCTGACGGGCAGGAAAACGCCGGGCACGGCGCAGCTCGAACGGATGGCAAGTTCGAGATCGCCGCTGTCTTTGAGGATCACTTCCTCGCCGCTTTCAAGGTCGCACGCGACGGCTGCGAAGGGGATCTTCAGCTCCTCGAAACGCAGGGTCGGAAAATGTTCGCGAATGAACCTGCCCATCGCGGCGTTCGAAAGCACGCCCCGCGGTGAATAGGAAAAACCGGTCATGTTGGACCAGCTTATCTTGCCGGCGATCTCGACGATCTGATCGATCGTCAGGCCTGTGGCGAGCGCTCCGCCGACGAATGACCCGGCGGATGTTCCGGCAATAAAATCGATCGGGATGTTGTGCTCGGTAAGCACCTTGAGCACGCCGACGTGAGCGAAACCACGTGCTCCGCCACCTGAAAGTGCGAGGCCGATCTTTTTTCTACTCATAACAATTTTGCCCGCGAATCACGCGAAAAAACGCGAATAGAAAAAGGCTAACAAGCAATTTGCATGGTTTCTGAAAATTGTGCTTCATCTTTGTTCGTTATATTCGCGCCATTCACGGGCACAAATTCCCAAATTGATTTTAGACTTTGTTTGTGGAAAACTTAAACGCCGTAGATGACTCCACAAGAAACGCTCGAATTCCCGAGAGAAAAAACAAAAGCAGATGTCGCGGCAGGTGAAACGGCCTGTTCGGTTTGCTCGCGCGAGATCCGCGGCGAACCTGTCCGTCTCGATTCGCTTGACGAGGCGTTACGCAAACTTATCAGGGCGAACGCGCCGGACTCGACCGCTTGTGAGATCATCTGCGAGCGCTGCGCTCGTCTGTTCACGCGTGCAAAAGACCATATCATTCACGACGCTGCCGTTCGCAAGGACGGTTCGCACGTGCTCTCGACGCCGCTTCGGCTGGATGCGGACGAACGGTTCACTGGTAAAGGCGTCACGATCGCGTTTCTCGATTCGGGCTTTTATCCGCACGTCGATCTTACGACACCTAAAAATCGGATCATCGCGTATCGCAACATGGTCGAGGGCGACGGCGATCTCGGCTCGCTGTTTCAGCCCGATGTCGCGAGCTGGCACGGAATGATGACCTCCGTCGTCGCTGCGGGAAACGGATCGCTGTCGAACGGGTTTTACCGCGGCATCGCGCCGGATGCGGATGTCGTGCTGGTAAAGCTTGCACGCACCGGGCGCATTTCGGAACAGAACATTCAGGACGGGTTGGAATGGGTGCTCGAACATCGCGAGCGATACAACATTCGCATTGTGAACATCTCGGCCGGCGGCGATTTTGAACAGAGCTATCTGCACGACCCGCTTTCGCAAACGGCGGAAGAGTGTGCGGCTAAAGGCATCGTGGTTGTATGCGCCGTCGGCAACGCCGGTCATCTGCCAAACCATCCGGTTTTTCCGCCCGCGAGCGCGCCGTCAACTATTGCTGTCGGCGGTTTGGACGATCACGATTCTATAAACCGCGCAAAACGCGGGATGTATCGTTCGTCGTACGGACCGACGCTCGACGGTCTGCAAAAACCAGAGGTCATAGCACAATCTATTTGGGTTCCGGCGCCTATTCTGCCAAATACTCCGACGGCTCAGCAGGCGCAGCTTCTTGAAAAACTGGACAAGGCCAGCGACGACGATCTTCACTCGATAATTAAGGCGAACGCCGGCGTGGTCGATGAACTCGATGCGGCACTGGACCGGCCGGTTCACAGCATAAGGCAGATAATCACGCTGAAAATTCGGCGTGAAAACGTGATCACGAAAGATTATAAATACGTTGACGGTACGTCGTTCGCTGCACCGATAGTTTCCTCCGTCGCCGCTCAGATGATCGAAGCTAATTCGAACCTGACGCCGCAGCAGATCAAACGAATTTTGATCTCAACCGCCGAGCGTTTGCCCGGTTACGAAGTGGATAGACAAGGCTGGGGTGTGATAGACGCGAGAAAGGCTGTGGAAATGGCGGTAGCCAGCGAGAAGTAAAAAGCGGAGCCCGCGTTTCAGTTACTCACGAAATTATAACTGACAAAACCGGTCGCCTTAACAGGTTGGCCGGATAAACGCACGGGAGAAAAGCGTGAGCGTCGGGCGGCGGCCTCGGCCGAATCACGCAGCAGCGGATTGCCGCTGACTGCGTGTGCCGAGATAACATTTCCACCTTCATCGATCATTATCTGAACAGTGACGGGACCCGAAGCCCGCATCGCCCTGGCGGCCGGAGGATATGTTGGCGTCGCAAGGCTGATCGCTCTGCCGTTCAGTGCGCCTGCATTAACCGGACCGCGGTTTGACGGCGTGCCCGGCGGCGTCGGTGAAATCACGGGCGTCGGTCTCGGTGAAAACGGCGGGGCCGCGTTCGTGTTTGCGGAGTTTGCGTTAGACGGTGTTTCGGTCGGCGATACTGTCGGCGAAGGCGAAAGCTTTGGCGTTGGCGTCGGGGTTTTCAGATTTGCGTTTGCGTTGGCGTTGCTGTTTGCGTTTTCGATATTGCCGACGTTGAAATTGAAATTGCTGTCGATCATCGTGTTGACGTTCGTGTTCTGATTCGACAGGTTGCTGTTCGCGTTCGTGTTTGCGCCGTTGCCGCGTTCGTGAACCAGAGCCCAGAAAACCAGTCCGGCCGCACCCAGGATAATGACGGTGCCGAGAAATGTCAGAACGACGACCTTGAATGTGTTCGATCTTGGCGGCGGCTGATACGCGCGTTGTCCGGGAGGCGGCATCGCTCCGTAACCCGTCGGCGGCGGCTCGGTCGGGACAACGATCCGCTGCGCCGGCTCCGCGTCGAAATTCATATCGTCGTCGGGCACCGGAGGCGGGGCCGAGACGTTGTTGCGGACTATCGTGACCTCGCTCGGGTCGTCTTCTTCTTCGACCCGCTGTTCCGCCAGGCTCTCACTCGGCATCTCGATAAAGTTCGGTTCCTCTTCGGAAACGAGCGGCGTGCCGTCCTTGGTGCAAAAGCGAATTATTTCTTCGTCATACCGAGTCTGACAGGTCGGGCAATATTTCATAGGCATGAATGTGTTTTGGTGAATTTAACGCGAGCGAACGCATCGTTAGGCATTCTAACATGAAAGGTTTTGTTAAAACAGCAGACCGGTAGGTGTAACGGGGGAGCTTATGTGGGTTGTACCATCCTGTACGAGGGGATTGAAGGCCAAACAAACTTAGGTCTTCACGGCAGGCCACCAGAGGATTTCGGATTTCCAAAGAACTCATAGCCTTTCTGTTCAGCCATGCTAATTAAGATGTAAGCGCTCTTTTTTGAATCTGAAGAGCAATCTTTTTCTACCATAA
This sequence comes from Pyrinomonadaceae bacterium, assembly GCA_035494575.1. GTDB lineage: Bacteria > Acidobacteriota > Blastocatellia > Pyrinomonadales > Pyrinomonadaceae > OLB17. The sequence goes on from DATJGV010000344.1 coordinate 3,850, forward strand.
AGCTTTACAGATTAATTCCACCTGCAGACGGCTCAATCATTCCTCAAATGATCTAAATCTGGATACTGCTGATATATCACCTCAAGGATGTCCATTTGTATATCTCCTATGGCAGTTCCAACTCCCCGTCGAATCAGTTCAAATCATCAACAGAGCAATGGTCGACGGCCGAAGTAAGGGCGTCATGCAAACTCTCGATAAATCTGAGAGCGTGCCCCCTTTATTTGATTCTTGCGATTGCCCCGTAAGTCTCTAGCAGCGTTTTTATCTCTTTCGAGTCGGTTAGTTCCCACGCGGTTTGGCCTTTGCCGTCAACAGCGTTGACATCGGATCCGGCATTCAGTAATGCTTTAACGTTTTCCAAATTATCGTTTTCGCTTGCGATAGCCAGAGCCGTTTGTTTCTCCTTATTTAGACTATGGACATCAGCTCCGTGCGAGATCAAGAGTTGAATAATATCGGCTTTACCTTCAAATTCCGCGATGTGGTGAAGCGCGGTGTTTCCCTCTTTGTCAACAAGATTCATTTTGGCTCCGTATCTTATAAGCAAATCAAAGATTTCAGGAGTCGCATCTTCGTCCATCATCATTAGCGGCGTGCGTTTTTGGTAATCTCTACGGTTCGGTCTCGCTCCACGATCCAACAAAAACTGGATCATTTCGAGGTCTCCTGTTTCCACGGCTGCATGCAAGGGCGATATCCCGTTATAAGATTTGTCACGCGAATTGACCCGTGCTCCCATCATCACGCGCGCTTTGACGTCTTCAAGGTCGTCTCTCATCGCCGCGGCAACGAGTGGATTTGAATTCTCAATGCTTACGATAACGCCGCCAAGCGAATCTCCCTCGATATTTTCCCCGCCGCCTACCTGCACGACTTCCTGGACTTGTGGCAGTTGAAGTTGGGCATCTCGTCGAATGCTGCTCCCGTCACTTAGCTCAATTGCCGAGATTTCTGTAGCCCCGAATCCGCCCGCTTCAAACTTAATCTTGTAGGTTCCGGTGGGCAATGCGCTAAATTCATAGAACCCTTCGGCAGAACTGCTCGTCGTGCGGTAGTCACCGGTTTGCTCATTAATGAGTGAAACAAGCGAGTACGGAATGACGGCGCCGTTAGGGTCAGTCACATAGCCCGATATTCCAGTATTCTTTACGACCGGGTTTTGTTGGCCAGCAATTTCGACGTTTGGAAGTTGTGGCGTTTCGCTCTGAGCATATGCAGCCGTTGAAAGCGCTATCGACGCAGATAGCAAGCTTCCGGCCAGTCCGGCTCGCCCGGTAATTTGATAAAGTTTATCCGCAAAAATTGGCGTGCGCTTTTTGCGATCCTGTTCATATCTGAGACAGATGTTTCCGTTTGACCTGCGGACGAGGCGCATAGCTTCTTTTCGCGTTAGTGTTGAGACGTCGGTGACCTCTTTTGTGCAATGGTCACAGAACCGGACGATGTCATTGCCGTGCATCGTTTCCCAATCCTGCGAGCATGGGTTTTTTATTTCAATTTGGCGGTAAAAATCTTTTTTTGACATACACGTATCCTCGCTAAGACTAAACGCAAGCTAAACGAGCGTTCGCCGAAATAATTAGACAAATTCTGAACGATTTTGTTCCGAATGGAACTTGAGAATGACGCGTCTTTTAACTACCTTGATGCGATGAGTTTTTTGTTTGGTTGCTTAGGCCGGAAATATTTTTGCAATCTGTGTATCGCAACGATTTATCGGCAATCTAGTTGATAAATTCCTCGCCTTTTTCGATCTGAGCTGATTCATAGGCGGGTGTTTGCGCTTCTTCTTCGAGGTTCCAGATCTCGAACAAGGCGGGCGGGCATTCGGTGACGAATCGGGACGGCTTTTGCAGGACGGCCTGGCGGTTGTAATCGGTCATGAGCAGCGGGTAGGTTATGTAAAGCTCGTCTTTTGCGCGGGTGAGGGCGACGTACCAGAGGCGGCGTTCCTCTTCTTCGCTGTCGATCTCTTTTAGGGAGCGAGGGCTTGGGAATTTGCCTTCGGCGGCCCAGATGATGAACACGGCTTTCCACTCCAGACCTTTTGCCTGGTGAACA
>DATJGV010000345.1:0-6683 GCA_035494575.1 Pyrinomonadaceae bacterium
CCTGAGACGCTCGACAGCCTGGTTGACCAATTAGGGGATAATGCGAGCGCAGGAACCGTTGAACAGGCGCGGGATTTTGGCGATATCGTTTTTATTTCGATACCGCTCGGGCGTTATACGGAACTTCCGGTCGAAGGGTGGGAAAACAAGATCGTTATCGATTCGAACAACTACTATCCGGAGCGTGACGGTCAGATCGCCGAACTGGACGAAGGCAAAACCACTTCGAGCGAGCTGCTGGAACAGCATTTGCCCGGAGCAAGGATCGTGAAAGGTTTCAATACGATCTGGTTCGAACACCTGAAAACTCAGGGCGATACGAAGCTGCCGCTCGAGGAACGGCGTGCGATATTTATCGCCGGCGACGATTCGGGTGCGAAGGAAATCGTCGCAAAATTGATCGAGGAGGTCGGATTTGCGGCGGTCGATACCGGATTTTTACACGATGGCGGAGCTTCGCAGCAGCCCGGAACGCCGATATACAACAAGGCCCTGACGGCGAAGGAAGCTGCACAAACGTTGAGCGCGAGGGCGTAAGATCATGACGAGCTATAGAGATATTCCGTACTCGATCCTGGATCTGTCGCCCGTGACCGAAGGATCGGAGGCGGCCGACGCGCTGCGTAATTCACTGGACCTCGCTCAGCATGCCGAAAGGCTTGGGTACAAGAGGTTCTGGCTTGCGGAACACCATTCGATGCCGGGAATTGCGAGCGCGGCAACATCGGTCGTGATCGGCTATGTGGCGGGCGGAACGACAAAGATCAGGGTCGGGTCGGGCGGCATAATGCTGTCAAACCATGCTCCGCTTGTTATCGCCGAGCAGTTCGGTACACTCGAGTCGCTTTTCCCGGGACGAATTGACCTCGGGTTGGGCCGTGCGCCCGGAACCGATCAGCTGACCCTGAGGGCGTTGCGTCGAAGACTGGAAGCGGAAGACGAATTCCCCGAACAGCTTCGGGAATTGCGTTACTTTCTGAAACAAGCAGACGAAGCGCAAAAGTTGCGGGCGGTACCGGGTGCCGGACTGGACATTCCGATCTGGCTGCTGGGTTCGAGCGGCTTCAGCGCGAGGCTCGCGGGAGAGTTGGGATTGCCGTTCGCATTCGCGGGGCATTTTTCACCGGAGTTCATTCTGCCGGCTTTTGATCTTTACCGGCAGTCGTTCAGGGCGTCCGAGACGCTCGATAAACCATTGGCAATGCTCGCCATAAACGTGATCGCGGCGGAAACGGACGAGGAGGCGTGGAAGCTCGCGACCTCGCAGTTCCAATCATTCCTGGCGTTGACGCGCGGCAAACCGGGCAAACTAAAGCCGCCCGTGGACACCATGGACGGAATTTGGACGGAACAGGAAAAAGCGGCGGTCGATTCGCGTTTGGGCGGTTCGGTGATAGGCAGTGCGACGACAGTTGCCGAAGGGCTGGAGCGGATATTCGAACTGGCAGGACCGGACGAGATGATGATAAATGCAATGATCTATGACCACGGGGCTCGCCTGCGGTCATACGAGATCGTTGCTCACATATTGAAGGCGGACCGCTCCGCGACCTCGGCAAATGGATAAAGAAATTTAGACGGAGAATTATAGATGAGTGAAAACAAGGTTTGGTTCATTACCGGATGTTCGACCGGATTTGGGCGGGAATTAGCAAAGCATCTGCTGGAAAATAATTACCGCGTGGTCGTAACGGCCCGGGACGTCAGTAAGATCCAGGATCTGGTTGCGATCAACAAGGAAAACGCTTTGCCGATCGCACTGGACGTAACGAAAAAGGAGCAGGTTACAGAAGCCGTAGCCCAGGCGGAGAGCCATTTTGGCAGAATCGATGTCCTGGTCAACAATGCGGGATTTGGTTATTTCGGCGCTATCGAGGAGAGCGACGAGGCGGAAGTTCGCTCGATGTTCGAAACCAATTTTTGGGGCTTGGCAGAGATGACGCGGGCCGCATTGCCAAAAATGCGCGAGCGTCGCAGCGGAACTATTGTCAATATCTCATCAATCGGCGGATTTGTTGGTTTCCCAGGCGTCGGGTATTACAACGCAACAAAGTTTGCGGTCGGCGGCTTTTCAGAAGCTCTTAAGAAGGAAGTTGAGCCGCTCGGCATCAAAGTGGTTCTTGTTGAACCGTCGGGATTTCGGACCGACTGGGCGGGACGCTCGGCCAACGATGCTGAGAAAAGCATCTCCGATTATGCCGAAACCGCGGGTGCAAATCAGGCGGCAATTCGCGGCTACAGCGGAAACCAACCCGGCGACCCGGTGAGAGCCGCAAAGGCTATTATTGAGGCGGTCGAGTCGGCGCAGCCTCCATTTTATCTGCTTCTTGGAAAGGCAGCGTTAAAAAACGCGCGGATAAAATTGGACGAGCTGAAGACGGATTTTGACGCGTGGGCCGAAGTTACCGAAGGCGCCGATTTTCCGGAAGCGGAAGCAGCGCCGGTTAGATAAATCTTGGAGGTTAACTGTGAAAAAACGAACACTGGGAAAAGATCTGGTCGTGTCGGCGATCGGGCTGGGCTGCATGGGGATGTCGGAATTTTATTCCGGCCGCGACGATGACGAATCGATCGCGACCATTCACCGTGCGCTTGAGCTCGGCGTAAATTTTCTTGATACGGCCGATATGTACGGACCGTACACAAATGAAGAACTTGTCGGGCGAGCGATAGAGGGCAAGCGGAACGAGTTTGTCATCGCTACAAAATTTGGAATTATTCGCGACCCGAACGATCCGACAAAACGTGGTATCAATGGACGGCCAGAATACGTTCGTCAGTCGATTGACGGCAGTTTAAAACGGCTCGGTACGGACCATGTCGATCTTTATTATCTGCATAGGGTCGATCCGAACACTCCGATAGAGGAAACTGTGGGTGCGATGTCGCGGCTGGTCGAGGAAGGGAAAATAAGGCACATCGGATTGTCGGAAGCTTCGGCGGAAACGCTTAGAAAAGCTTCGGCAGTTCATCCGATCACGGCTTTGCAAAGCGAGTACAGCCTGTGGACGCGTGACCCAGAGGAAAACAACGTGCTGGCGACGAGCCGCGAACTAGGCATCGGGTTTGTCCCTTATTCGCCGCTTGGACGCGGATTTTTATCGGGACAATTGAAAAAATTTGAAGACCTGGCCGAGGATGATTACAGACGGAATTCGCCGAGGTTTCAGGGCGAGAATTTTAATAAGAATTTGCAGCTTGTCAGAAAAGTAGAAGAGATTGCAGCTCAAAAAGGTGTCGCAACGTCGCAGCTTGCGCTCGCGTGGGTGCTGGCACAGGGACAGGACATCGTTCCCATTCCGGGAACTAAACATCGGAAATATCTGGAACAGAATGCTGCGGCCACGGAGATTATTTTGAGCCAGGAAGAATTAGCTGAGATCGAAGATATATTCCCGCCGAACGCGGCATCTGGAGCACGATACCCCGAGGCGATGATGGCAAGTGTAAATAGGTGAGCAGACAGTAGGCAGTTGGCAGTTGGCAGTTGGCAGTTGGCAGTAAGCAGGAATTGTGCTATTGAATACGGTTTTGATTGCATTCAGCCAACTGCCACTGCCCTACTTAAAGGAGGAGATAATGGCAGAAAGAAAAGCAAAGGCAGAATGGACAGGAAGTTTGAAGGATGGCAGCGGCACGATGTCGCTTGGCAGCGGAACGTTCGAAGGGAAATTCTCGTTCGCGACGCGCATGGGCGACGAGCCGGGTACGAATCCGGAAGAGCTGATCGCGGCGGCGCTCGCTGGTTGTTACTCGATGGCGCTGAACGCGACGCTCGAAAAGGAAGGCAAGCCCGCAAAAAGCGTTCGCTCGAATGCGACGGTGCATTTCGGAAAGGATGATGCGGGATTTGCGATAAAAAGCATCGATCTTGAAACAAATGCCGAGGTTGAGGGAATAGATGAGAAAGCCTTTTTGGATATCGCCGAAAAGGTGAAGGAAACCTGTCCGGTCAGCAAGGCGCTCACCGGCACGGAAATAAAACTTAATGCCAAGCTTGTGAACGCGCAAGCGGCGGGTTAATTGAAATAACACCGAAACGGTGGCCAGTTGTCGAAAATTTGACGATTATAAGGCCACCAATTTTTTGTTCTGAAGTGTAACTATGGAAGTTACAGATCGAGTGAAATATGACAGATAAGAAAACCAGAGTTTTTAGGTTCGATCGATACGGGGATGCGGACGTGCTAAGGCTTGATGAGACATTATTGGCCGAGCCCGAAGGCGGAGAGGTCAGAATTCGTGTTGAGGCAATGAGCCTTAATCGCGCAGACGCATTATTTCGACGGAACACCTATTTTATCGACGCGACGCTGCCTGGCTCACGAATCGGTATGGATGCCGCCGGAACCGTCGAAGCCATCGGCGAAGATGTCGAGGGCATTGAGATCGGCGACCGTGTGTTGACGTGGGTCGGATTTGATGTCAGTAAGTACGGCGTCCATGGTGAAACAGCTATTGTACCTGCGGCGTTTGTTTCGAAATATCCAGAGTTCCTGTCGCCTCAAGAGGCCGCGTCCATAACTGCACCTTATACAACGGTGTGGGGTGCACTCGTGGATCAGGGAAAGATGAGAAAAGGCGATCATGTGCTCATCACGGCGGCGAGCAGCAGCGTCGGTATTGCCGCCATCCAGATCGCGAATGCTGAGGGAGCAATACCGATAGCCGCGACCCGAAGCGCCCAAAAGCGGCAATCCCTTGTCGACGCTGGCGCCGCGCACGTCATAGTAACAACCGAGGAAAGCCTGAGCGGACGCGTAATGGAAATCACCGGAGGGCGAGGAGCACAGCTGGTCTTTGATCCAATCGCGGTTGGTATTTTGGGAGAACTTGCCGCCTCGGCTGCGCCCGGAGGAGTTAATTTTTTATACGGCACGTTAGGCGATGCAGGGCCGCTTGGATCAGTTCCTACGGAATTGCCGCTCGGCTTATTATTGGGGAACAGGCGACAGTTCGTGGATATAACAACTATGCCCTGAGTGCGGACCATGAGCGAAGGCAGAAGGCCCTCGATTATGTTTTCGATGGACTAGAGAAAGGAAATTTGAAGGTTGCGATCGCGAGGGATTTTCCTTTCGAACAATACGCCGACGCTCATCGTTACCTTGAATCGAACGAACAGGTCGGTCGCGTCGTGGTCACGGTTTGATATGGCGTTTTCTTAGGTAAGCAATTGCAATTTGTAACGAGAGTTGTTACAATTAAAACAATGAAAAGTCGGTTTGAGTTTTTATCGGGAATTGACGGCGAAATAGGTGTGCCGCCAGTCGGACTTCATGAAGCAGGATTTGATGAGAGCGATCTTTTCGACGCGTATTCGCGAGCGGTTGTAGGTGCTAGCGAGAGAGTCAGTCCGTCGGTCGTCAAGATCGAGATCGAGACGAAAGGCCGTAAGTTTCGCGGCCGCCAAGTGCCGAACCAGACTGGAAGCGGCTCCGGTTTTATCTTTACGCCGGACGGATTTGTTCTGACAAACAGTCACGTCGTGCACAACGCCGCAAAAATCAGCGTGCTGATGCACAACGGGCTGAGGTCCGAAGCTGAATTGATCGGCGACGACCCGGACACGGATCTTGCCGTGATAAGGGTTGATGCCCATAACACGGGTCCGGCAAGTCTCGGTTCCTCGGCGGGCCTGAAGGTCGGTCAGCTTGCGATCGCGATCGGTAATCCGTATGGTTTCCAATCGACGGTGACTGCCGGTGTTATTTCGGCCCTCGGCCGAAGTTTACGGGGAACCTCGGGAAGGCTTGTCGATGACGTTATTCAAACCGACGCGGCTTTGAACCCGGGAAACTCGGGCGGACCGCTCGTTGATTCGAGGGGGGAAGTCATCGGTGTGAACACCGCCACGATAATTTCGGCGCAGGGCCTGTGTTTTGCGATTGCGATCGACACAGCGAAATTTGTCGCGAGCCGGCTGATCCGCTACGGCAAGGTCAGACGGAGTTATATCGGGATGGCGGGACAGAATGTCCCCGTTCAGCGGCAGATCGTAAGGTATTACGGACTGCAAAATACAAACGGCATTCTGGTAGTGTCAATGGACGAGCAGAGTCCGGCGAGAGCTGCGGGACTGAGAGAAGGCGACATAATCGTCGAATTTGCGGGCGAAAAGGTCGAGGGAATAGACGAACTGCATCGTTTGTTGACCGAAGAGCGGGTTGGCATCTCGCAGCCGATCACTGTGATCAGGGGCGTCGAAAGACGAGAATTTGGAATAATTCCGCTCGAACGAGAGTTTGTGAATTAGCGTTTTGCGGACGGTTTTGGGGTTAGGCTATAATTTCATGAGTAATATTTAGGAGATAGAAATGGGAAATTTTGCACAGGCAGTAACAGATTCTAATTTTGAAAAGGACGTTTTAGGTTCCGACAAACCTGTACTTATCGACTTTTGGGCAGAGTGGTGCGGCCCGTGCCGCATGATCGCTCCGTCCGTCGAGGCCGTTGCGGAACAGTATCAGGGAAAGGCGTCGGTCTATAAAATGAACGTCGATGAAAATATGAATGTGCCGCAGCAGTACGGCATTCGCGGCATTCCGACACTGATCGTCTTTAAGGGCGGCCAGGAACAGGAACGCATCGTCGGAGCGGTCACGCGCGAGGCGATCGCAAAGGTCGTCGATAAATATATATAAGAGCCTCTGTAAGAATAGAAGAAGCGCGGCTGCCGGATC
>DATJGV010000346.1:0-19478 GCA_035494575.1 Pyrinomonadaceae bacterium
CAGCCGTCCGAACTCGGTATTCTCGACGAGCGCGGCCGCGAAGTCGCACGCTATCAGATCGTTTACGGTGCACACGTGCTCGTAAAAGACGGCCAAAAGGTCAAGGAAGACGACGTTCTTGCAACATGGGATCCGTTCACCTTCGCCATTCTTACCGAGGTTTCGGGAACCATTAAATTCCAGGACCTCAAAGAAGGCAAAACGGTCGAAGAGGACATCGATAAGGTTACGGGACAGAAACGCCTCGTGGTCAAGGACTCGGATGAGAAAAATCAGCCGCGTATCGAGATTCGCCACGGGAACAAGGTGCTGAAAACCTATCAGATGCCGATTCGTGCAAACCTGCTTGTCGAGGACGGCAAGGAGGTCGAGGCGGGCGACACCATCGCGAAAATTCCGCGTGAAACGACCAAGACCAAGGACATCGTCGGCGGTCTGCCGCGTGTCGTCGAGCTTTTCGAAGCAAGGCGTCCGGGCGAGACAGCCGTTATGTCCGAGATCGACGGATCGGTCGAGCTTGGTTCGATCTCAAAGGGTAAACGCAAGATCATCATCACGGGCGATGGCGGCGAGCAACGCGAATACGACATCCCGCGCGGCACGCACATCAACGTTCAGGACGGCGACCACGTTAAGGCGGGCGAACCGCTTATGGACGGACCGCTCAACCCGCATGACATCCTGCGTGTGCTCGGTATGGAACGCCTGCAGGAATATCTCGTTAACGAGATCCAGGAAGTTTATCGTCTGCAGGGCGTGAACATCAACGACAAGCACATCGAGACGATCGTTCGCCAGATGCTGCGCTGGGTCAAGATCAAGGAAGTCGGTGACACCGAGTTCCTGCTTGAGGAACAGGTTGACCGTTTCCGGTACGAGGACGAAAATCGTCGCGTCAGGGAAACCGGAGGACATCCCGCGGTTGCCGAGCCGTTATTGCTCGGTATCACAAAGGCTTCGCTTTCGACCGATTCGTTCATCTCGGCGGCAAGCTTCCAGGAAACGACCCGTGTGCTGACCGAAGCGGCCATCTCGGGCCGCATCGACTATCTCCGTGGTTTGAAGGAAAACGTCATCATGGGACGGCTCATTCCTGCCGGTACCGGTATGAAATATTACCGGAACGTCAAGGTGGCCCCCGACGCGACCGAGAACCGCAAGGAGGAGGATGAATTTGACGAAATGGGTGATTACATCCGCGGCGGCATCGATCTTCCGCTGCCCGCGGATGTGCCCGGAGTCGATACCGACGAAGGCTACGACGAAGCCGAGGAAACGCTCGATGACCTCAGTCTCGAAGAGGAAGAGGTCTACGACGACTCCGTTGGCCCCGATGTCGAGATCGAAGATGACGATGACCTTTAATTGTCCAATAAACCAGTTTCGTTAAAAAATAAGGTCAGGAGAGTTATGCTCCTGACCTTTTTTGTGTCTCTGACAAACTTCAGCCCCGACGGAGCAACAAATATCTTTGCGGCCTTTGCGGGAGTTATTTTCGGCAGCGCAGATTTGGGAAGCTGCCAATCGGCCTTCTGACTTTCCAAATGTGATCAACAGCAATAATATAAATTGATATCAAAATGCACGAACTAGCTGAATGGGACAGCTTTTATCTTATCGTTGGCGGCGCTTCGGGAGCGCTGATCGGATTGCAGTTCGTTGTGATGACGCTGATCGCCGGCAGCGTTCCCCGTCGAAAGGGTGCTGACGCAAGCGCAGCGTTCGGAACGCCGACTGTCGTTCATTTCGCCGCCGCGCTGCTTGTGTCGGCGCTCGTACGCGCGCCATGGAGGACGGAAACGGCCGCGGCGACGGTGTGGGGTATCGTAGGCTTGGTCGGAGTTGTGTACACGCTAGTTGTGATCCGGCGTATGGCGGCCCAACACGCATATGAACCGGAATTTGAAGACTGGTTATGTCACGCTGTGTTGCCGTTAGTTGCCTATGCGCTGCTTGGTGCTTCGGCTGTCGCGGTTCTGTGGTATGAACGAGGCTCGTTGTTTTGCGTCGGAGCTTCGGCGCTGCTTCTGCTTTTCATCGGCATCCACAACGCCTGGGACACCGTGACGTATCACGTTTATGTCAGAGATCTCGGAGAACTTCCGGACCAAACCGACGATGCCGACACACCCGACGAGGACGAAACGCCCGAGTGATTTTGAAGGAGTCAGGAAAATGAAGATCAAGCAAAACGGTTCACAGCCTTCCTCTTACGGGTCGGACGAGTATTTCACCGGTCGCGTGCGTATCGACCCGCTTTTTGAGGCGCCGGAGCCGTCTCGCGGTCGCGGCGCGCTGGTTACGTTCGAGCCCGGAGCACGCAGTGCATGGCATTTTCATCCTCTTGGCCAGACACTGATCGTTACGTCAGGCTGTGGATGGGTTCAAAGCGAGGGCGGTCCAAAAGTGGAAATTCGTCCGGGCGATGTTGTCTGGTGCCCGCCTAACGAGCGGCATTGGCACGGAGCGACAGCAACCGCGGCAATGTCGCACATCGCAATTCAGGAAGCTCTGGACGGCAAGGTAGTCGAATGGCTGGAAAAGGTCAGCGATGAGGAATATAACGCGGGTTAGTTCCGAGTTCCGAGTTTGGGCAAAGCCTTAACTTGGAACTTGGAACTTACCGAAGGAACTACCATATACTGCACGGTTTTTCCCTTACCATCTTCTGGCCTAGTTTACATCCCCATGCCTCGGCAAACTGCGGCATGTTCGACATCGGGCCGTCAACACGCCATTTCGCTGCCGAATGCGGATCGCCCAACACTTGTGAACGTTCTGCCTCGGCCGTAGATTTCGCGGCCCACACCTGAGCCCATCCGAGGAAAAATCGCTGCTCGGGCGTGAACCCGTCGACGTCCGCGGGACGCGGCTTGCCCTCTAGCGATTTCATGAATGCTGTGTAGGCGATCGTCAAACCGGCAAAATCGCCGATGTTTTCGCCAAGCGTCAAACGTCCGTTTATATTCAGGCCGGGCTGAACCTCGTAACCGCTGAACTGGTCGGCGACGCACGAAGCGCGTTCCTCAAACTTCGTCCGGTCTTCCGTAGTCCACCACGATTTCAGGTTTCCGTCCGCGTCGAACTTGCTGCCCTGATCGTCGAAACCGTGCGATATCTCGTGGCCGATCACTCCGCCGATAGCTCCGTAATTTACGGCGTCGTCGGCCGACGGATTAAAGAACGGCGGCTGCAGAATGCCCGCGGGAAAATTGATGTCGTTAAAGCTCGCGTTGTAGTACGCATTAACGGTCGGCGGCGTCATTCCCCAACGCGTGCGGTCGAGCGGCTTGTTGATATCGTCAAGATTTCGCCTGACCTGAAATTCACCGGAGCGAACGATGTTGCCCGCGTACGATTTGCGGTCAACGGTCAAGCCTTTGTATCCGCGCAATTTGTCGGGGTAGCCGATCTTTCGTTTGATCGCGGCGAGTTTTGCCAACGCTTTCGGCTTGGTCTCGTCGCTCATCCATTCGAGGCCGTTGATCCGATCCTTGAGCGCCGCAAACACATTCGAGATCAGCTCATCCATACGCGCTTTCGCTGCCGGAGTGAAAGTCTTTTTGACAAATTCCATACCCAGCGCTTCGCCGAGATTTCGGTCCGTTGCGGTCGTGCAGCGCTTCCAACGCGGTTCCTGCTCCTTTGTGCCGGCAAGATATTTGCCGTAAAAATCGAAATTCGCATCGACGAACGGTTTCGACAACGCGGTCGCTGACGCATTGATCAACATGAACCGCATATAGGTCTTCCAGTTTTCGACAGGAACGTCCTTCATCATCGCATCGACTTCTTTGAAAAATTTCGGCGGTGCGATGTTGATCTCGGTCAGACCGGTAACACCGCGTTCGGCGACATAATCGTTCCACGAAAAATCGGGCGTAAGCTCGGACATCTGCGTGAACGCGACCTTGTTGTAACGATTTTCGGGAATGCGTCCCTCGACCGGCGTCAGCGAGGCAAGAGCAAGCCGCATCTGCATGTCCATTACGGTTTTGGCATTTGCCGCAGCCTCGTCGGGCTTGTCGCCGAGCAAGCCGAACATAGTGGTCATATATTCGACGAATTTTTCGCGGGTCTCCTTCGACTTGTCATCGTCCTTTGTATAGTAATCGCGGTTGGGCAAACTCAACCCGCCCTGGCCGGCGTTGGCGATGACCATCGAGCTGTTTTTGAGATCAGGCCCCGAGCCGAACCCGAACAAAACCGGAACGCCGCGGTCATGCAGCGCGGCTATCTCGTGCTGCACATCCTTGATCGTTTTGATCTTGTCGATCTGGGAAAGATCGGGTTTGACGGGCGTCACGCCTGCTTTATTGATCGCGGCCTCATCCATGCACGACGCGTAAAAATCGCCGATCAGCTGCGTGTCGCTGCCCTTGGCCGCCTTGGTTTTTGCGGCCTGTTCGAGGATCTGGTGCAGGACCTCACGATTATTCTCAATGAGAATGTTAAAACTGCCCCAACGCGATTGCGAAGGCGGAATTTGAGTATTTTTAACCCACGTTCCGTTCGCGAACGTAAAAAAGTCGTCACAGGCATCAACCGAACGGTCCATCCGGGACGTGTCGAATGCTACAGTTTGGGCAATTGCCGACGAGCAAATTGAGAGGGCGACGAGCATTGCCGTCGCAACGCGAAAAACATTTTTGTACATACTGGGCTCCTTAAGAAGTGCTTTCGATTATACGGAAAAATCTGGAAAAAGTTTATAAGAGATTCGTATGAGATGTTTTTGCACGGCGGCGTACTACAAATAAAACTCTGTACTATCGGTGCTTCAAAATGATAAAATACCGTGCCGGTCTTGCTCGTCGAGATCCGGCGTGGTCATCTGTATCGTGGGTCTTTGAAAAAAACGGTGAGACAGTGGGACAAAATGGGACAACGCTAAACCCTTTGTTTTCAATAACCGGATTCTCGAGCTTGTCCCAAGATGGGACAAATTTGGGACAAAACTTACAGTTGAGCGGGCGGTTACAGAACCGGAATGAACCTTTCGCTTACCTTCGCTCTTAACTCTCGCGCGAGTTCCTTTCTGTCGGGATTTTGTACCGGTTGGTCGCCAAAATTGATGATCGCCGTAAACCCGGGCAGTGAAAAAAGACGGAAAAGATGCGAGCCAAAGCTGATGTCTTCCCACCAGCAAACCAAATTGCTTGCGGGACCTTCGCCGGCGGGCGTGCGGTAACTTATCGAAGCGTACGAAACCGGCAGATCGGTTTCCGATGCGAACTGCAAAAACGAGGAGTTGAACGGCAAAACTTCTTCGCCCTTGGTGCTTGTTCCTTCGGGAAATATGATGACGCCTTCGCCTTCGTTGAGTTTTTCGATTATTTGCTCGCCGGCCCGCGGGATATCCCGGCGGTTTTTGCGGTCGATGAAGATATTACCCATATCCCCGACGATCCGCCCGGCGAGGAACCAGTCCTTTATCTCGCTTTTGGCGACGAATACACCGCGAACAACCGCACGGAGCGCCGCGATGTCGGTATAGCCGAGGTGATTGGAAACCAGAAAAAACGGCGGTTTTGGCGGAGTGCCGATAACCTCGATCTTCATCCCGGAGATCACGACAAAACTCTTCGTCCACGAATAGAACGCGAGCTGTCGCCAGTACTGTTTATTCGGGATGAAGACGCGGCCGACGAACCAGATGCCATACAGTCCGAACGTGGCGATCAGGAAAATGAGAAAACGGAAAACGGCTCGAAGATATTTCATCAATGCGTTAGTGGGCTATTCCTTTTCTATCTTCTTAAAATTGTATCGCAGCAAAAAGCGTATCGGCAACGTCCTGCCGTTCCGTTCGGCGGGACGCCAGTTCATTTTCCGGACTGCCGCATCGACCGATTCGTCCAGGCCGAATCCACCCCATCGGACGATCTCGGTCCGCAAAATTTTGCCGTCGGCATCGAGATCGACCTGAATTTCGACCGTTGCCTTGACGTCGTAAAGATAAGCAAGCGGCGTGTATTCGGGAGCAATGCGTCGGTACGGAACCGGGGCCCGAAAATTCTTGGCCGCATCGGTATTTCCCGACGGAATTTCTTCGACACTGGGCGATGTTTCGGTGGTTTCGTTAGCGGCGATGCTTGGTAGTTCTTTGAAAATTTCACTTCCCAACGTATTTGCTGATGCTAATAACTTGTCTTCGGCGTTGGCTTCGTTTTCTGCTTCTGCTCGCTGCAGTTTCCAGATCACGAGGCGGCCGGTCCTTGAACTTACGACATACGCTGCGGTGAACGCTTCGAAATAATCGGGCTTGTTTAATGAAACCCGTCGGAGCGTGCCGGTGCGAAGCAAAATAAAGTAATCGCAGCCAATGACGGAGCCGATGTTTTTCGAATCTTCGACGGAAAGGTTAAATGGGCTTTCGACTGCGACGGAACGGAACGCGGCTTCGGCCATTCCGCCGTCGAGAAGCTTAACTCGGTTCGCGATAGCGCCGGAAAACATTGCAGAATACGCGGTTTCCTGTGGAGTTCGATCCGGAGCCAGAACCGCAATTTTCTGGCCGGAAACAACACTTGCAAAAGTTAACAGCACCCCAAGGTGCAGTCCGAACGCAGTTTTAGCGATGATAGAGTTCGGCAATTTCATCTTTAACTTCCGGCGGAAAGCAAATGCGATGTATTCGGTATCCCTCTTGCAGCCCGCGAACCGCGGTGCTTACCTCGGAAATTTCGCGAATTACAGGCCGCGAAAAACCGTCTTCGACGAAGATAAGATTTTTAGGATCGTCGGTGTCCCGCGTATAGAAATAATAAGGTACGTCACCGCTGCCGTCTTCGACAAAATAATATTGCGGATCGAATCCGGCTTTTTCGACTATCGTCCGGGCCGCATCGACAAAGTCGGTTCTCTCGGCCTTCGGCATGTCGAGGTCAAACGCCTTAAAAAGCCTGCGGTTAAGAAACCGGTCAGCAAGGTCTGAAAGGATCGGATCGTCGGCGTTGAGCCACTGTTTTATATGAAAAATAACGTCTGCGTCGTCGATCTCAAGATGTTCACAAATGTTGAGCCTTTGGCCGCTCAGCACTTTTTCAAACGCGCTGCCGGGTGCATGCCAGACCAAACGCCCTGCGGTAAAAAGGGCAAGCGCGCGTCGAAGAAGCATTCTAAGCACGGCCTCGGCCGACCGCAAAGTGCGGTGAAAATAGACCTGCCGAAACATATAATACCGAGCCTGCAGGTAAGCCTCGACAGCGTAAAGCCCCCGAGCCGAGACGTAAAGCCTGTCGTTCGCGGCGTCGATCTCGACCGATTTGATTATCCATTCAAGATCGAAAACACCGTATTTCGCTCCGGTCATCAGCGAATCGCGCAGCAGGTAATCCATGCGGTCAACATCAAGCTGCGACGAAACAAGTTGAGCAAGAGCCATAGGCCGAAAATCGCCGCGAATTATCGACGCGACATTCCCGGCAATATCCGCAGAAAACTGCCGCAAGAGTCGTCCGATGCCGGTTTCTTCGCTCAAAACCGCGTCGATCGTAAATTGCTCATGATGAAAGCCAAGGATCGATTCGATAACGTGCGAAAACGCGCCGTGCCCCACGTCATGCAGCAACGCTGCGACGCGGACCGCTATTTGCTCTTCGTTGGAAATTTTATACGTTTTACCGAGCCGCTCGAGCATCCGCGTCGCCAGATGAAACGCCCCAAGCGAATGCGTAAACCGCGAATGCTCCGCCGCCTGATAAGCAAAATGCGCCAACCCGAGCTGCCGAATCCGCCGCAGCCGCTGAAACTCCGGCGTATCGATCAAAGCGACCAAGAGCCGCCCCTCAGCCGAATCAGTCTCAATGCGTATGATGTTGTGTACCGAATCGCGGTATATTCTTTCCGGCAAATTCCTGCTCCTTTCGAAGTGGCCGCAATTTGTCCTTTCTTGCTGGATATTGCCCAAAATTGAGCGAAATATCTCGCAACAAATCGGCTTGTTGAAGATACTAGCATAAATGGCTTCGCCCGGCGGCTCATCGATATTATGGACAAAATCCGAAAATATGGATTGTCTCGCCTTTTTTTTCGGCCACAGGAAAAAAAACGATGAGCTAAACCATTGATATTCAAGCGCTTATATCAATCTGTACCCGTTTGCTGTCCGTGGCATATTATTTGTATTAAAAACAGAAGCACTGATTTATCTTGAGGTCGCTTGCAGATCTCCAAACCTATCAAGTTCAGTGAAATATTAACAGGAGAAACAAATAATGAGAAAAAGTTTTACTTTTCTTGCCTCGATTTTCGTTTTGGCTTTGTGTATGAGCATTAGTGTCATGGCACAGCAGACGGCCGGCGAAATATCGGGTACCGTTACTGACCCTAACGGTGCGGTTGTTCCTGGCGCTACCATCGTTGTAACAGGTGTAAACGTCGGATTTAACCGAACTGTAACGTCAGATTCCAACGGTGTTTATAGACTGCCGCAGGTCCCCCCTGGCATTTACAGAGTTACGATCTCGACGACTCAAGGTTTTGCTTCCCAGACCAAAGAGAACGTACAGGTCGGACTTAACAACAAAACGACATTAGATTTTGTAATGGCAGCCCAAACAAGTGCCGTTGTTGACGTAACGGGCGAAGGCGTCATTATCGACACGACGGACACTAAGGCTCAATCGAATATCTCGGCGAGGGAGATTGAAGCGCTTCCTAAAGGAACCGGATTTACCAGCCTTCTAAAGACGACGATAGCCGTTCGTCCCGAACCCCTTGGCGGCCAGTTTTCAATTAATGGTGCTACCGGCCCGGAAAACAGCTTTATCATTGACGGACAGGAAACCCAAAACTTTGCGACCGGTCTTATCAATACCAACCAAGACATCCCGTACCAGGCTTTGCAGGAGATTCAGGTCAAGACAAGTGGTTTTGAAGCGGAATTTGGCGGAGCAACGGGCGGCGTGGTCAATGGAGTTACTAAAAGTGGTTCCAATGAATTCCACGGCGAATTCAGCGCTGGCTTTAACACCCCAAAGCTCAATGCCGGCCCACGTCCAATCTACAGTCTTACTTCAGGTCTTGGTACTGGAGTTGAAACAGTTCCGGGCAGCGGACAAGGAATTGAGGTTCGACCCTTTAACAGGGACGGAGGCTACAATTTTTATCCCACTGCGGTTTTGAGTGGTCCTATTATCAAGAATAAATTGTGGTTTTTCGCTATTCATAGCCCGCGTTACACTCACGTTGAACGAACTACGAGCTATTTCCAAGGGTTTGGTTCACAGAGAATTCCCACCGTGTTTAACTCAACCTTGACAGCCTTGAATGCCGAGCACACTCAAACGTTTCGGCAGGATACCAATTATCAGTATTCACAGATCCGGCTTGACGCTTCGCCATTCTCGAAGCTTCGTATATCATCGAGCTTCATCTGGAACCCAATTGAACAGACGGGAGCTCTCCCTGGAGGCACGATCACTATTGGCTCGCCTTCGACATTGGCGATCAATGGCCAGACCTATCAAGGAGCTGATGCCGCAACATTCCAAGGCGGCCGCCAGAATGCCAGCAATATTAGGCTTGAAGGTGTTTATACACCAACCAGCAATCTGGTTCTACTCGGCCGTTACACGCGCGGTTTCCAGAATGAGAAGTTGGGGGCGTACGGTATTCCGATTGGCACCACACAGTACGTTTGTCAGCAGGTTCCTACCTCTGTTGCAGGAACTGCCGGATGTGCTCAGGGTTTTGCGAATGTATCCACAAACTCAGGTGTCGAAAAGAACGTATCGCTTCGAACTACGTACGACGCTCAGGCTACATATCTGTTCCGCGGATTTGGCAGCCATGAATTGAAAGGCGGTTTCCAGCACAGCACGATCTTAAACGATGTGGCTAGCGGAAATGCCGGACCAGGCCGTACATATCTTTATTATGCGGACCCGAATTATGTTGATCCAATCACCCATCTGCCTGCAAGGGATCCGTATTATTGTTTGAATCCGTCTAACGTCTATGTCCAGTGGAGTATTACTTCGGGAAATACATATCCTTGCCCGGCAGATTCGATCGGTACCGGCGTAACTTATCAGTTCGCTACGTTCGGAAATGCGACCAACAAGGCAATGAATTTCTTTATACAGGATAAATGGCAGGTTACTAGCCGCCTTACCCTAAACCTCGGCCTTCGCGACGAGCAGGAAGAGATTCCGACGTTTGCCACGAATTCGATCAACTTGAAATTCCCGTGGAAGGACAAGATCGCTCCGAGACTTGGCGTTGCGTACGCTCTCACCGGTGATGGCAAAACGAAGATCTCGGCATTCTATGGACAGTTCTACGATCGCTTGAAGTTTGCATTGCCGCAAGGTTCTTTCGGTGGACAATTCTACCACGTAAGCTACTTCTATATTCATAGTGGCTCGCCGGCTTACACAGGTTACTCTGTTGGATCATTGGCAGGCTCCTACGGCTTCCCGTCCGGCGGCGAGTGTCCTAACCCGGCTGGCTCGCAATACCTCTGCGATCAGGATTATCGTATTCCATCAAATGCTATTGGCGGTGATTTATTTGAAACCGGTGGCGTTGATACGAATATTAAACCCTATCGACAGAGCGAATACACCGTTGAATTTCAGCGGGAAGTGATGCGTTCTTCTGTCCTTACGGCCCGCTTTTTGTACCGCAATTTGGATCAAACTATCGAGGACATTGGTATCCCTGCACCTGCAGGAGAAGCTTATGTTATCGGCAATCCTGGATCCGGCTTAGCCGCCGAACTCTATAAGGAGCTTGGATACAACAAGATTCCGAAGGCAGTTCGTCAGTACAAAGCTCTTCAGGTTGAATACGATACACGTTTTTTCCGAAATCTTAACCTGAACCTTAACTACACGCTGAGCCGCCTCCGGGGTAACTACTCAGGCCTAGCGAGCCCTGACGAAGTCAGCACAGCAACGGGCGTAGGCCGTACGACCACTCCTAACACGAATCGTGACTTTGACGAGCCGTGGGTTGGTTTTACTGCCAGTGGCCAGGAAGCGATCGGAATCCTTCCATTGGATCGCACACATGTTTTCAAGGCGTCGGGAACCTATACGTTCGACTGGTGGAATAACAAGGCGAACAGTTCTGATGTCTCCTTCTTTACAACTGCCGAATCGGGAACGCCATTGACTACATTTGTCAATATTTTTGGTATTCCAATTCCTGAAACCAAGCGTGGAGATTTAGGGAGAAGCCCGATGTTTACTCAAACCGATCTTAATCTTACCCACCGGATTAGATTCGGACGTGATGATCGGTTCACGCTTGCGATGGATTTCAACGTGATAAATGTTTTCAATGAGAACAGCGTCGTAGCCATCAATCAGAACAAAACCGGTGGTTCACTTAAGTTGAGTGTTACTGACGTCAATGGTTGCACCACGGTACTTTGTGCTACGAACTATCTGACGAGCAACGGTGTTTTATCACAATACACCGCGTTTGAGACGGCAAAAGGCGCACCAGCCAAAAATATTGCGTTTGGACAGCCGATTGCTTTCCAGGAACCCCGTTCCGTACGGTTCGGATTCCGGTTCTTATTCTAGTTCAGATATTACATCTGAAACTTTTAAGCCCGCCGAAAGGCGGGCTTTTGTTTTGCAGGTCACCGCAAAATGTAAAGATTGCCAATGAATCTTTGCGTGAACGGTCTGAGATGAGATTTGCGGTCGGGGCTGAATTGATTTCGAGGCATCCCCGCCAAGCAATCTGCTAGGAGCCGACGCCTGAAAAGCTTGCGGTGGATTCGAGAATCACTTTTAAACCTGCTTGCAACCTATCTTGTTATTAGGTAGGAAATAAGCTCACTATTTTGGCTGTAATACCCATTAGTTCGTTTCACTCTTAAGTTTCGCAATTAGGTCACGTATTTCCTTCTTGTTGGGAGCGTTTGGGGCATCCTTGAGATAAGCCTCGAGCTGATCGACGGCTTCCTTATTCCGTCCTGTCTTGTTATACAGCAACGCAAGTTGCCAATGGACGTCAGGAATTGCTACGCCCTTTCCTGCTGAACTCGCCTTTAATAGTGCTTTTTCAGCCTTTTCCATATCACCATTAATACGTAATAGCGTTCCGTATAGCAACTGAGCGTTAACTGAATTTGGCTGAAGAATCGTCGCACCGCGGGCGGCTTCAGTCGCCTCCGGGCGATGATTTAGCTGATAACACGCAAATGCAAGATCATAGAAGCTCCAATAACTTCTTTGGTTGATATCGATAGCCCTAATAAGGTAAGGCAGGGCCTTCTCGTACTCTTTTCGTTGAACATATTGACGCCCGGCGAAACTAAGGGCTTCAAAATAATCTGGAAAAACCTTGAGGGCCTGGTCAATTTCGTCAAATCCTTCTGTACGATTCGCTTGAATATCTCTGACGGCCGCCTCAAATAGCTTTTTGGCATCAGAGGGAATATCCTGAACAAACACGGCCTCGGTAATTCCCGGAGCCCCGGTATTGATCTTACTCTTATCGAATTTTAGATAGATATCGACATATTGCTGATCCGAGGATCGTTGGGTAACATCAACAATTTCAACTGTTTCCGACGCGTCCATATAGTTGGTGCCGCCAGCTAATACCTTAATAACGTAATTTCCGGGGTTCGCGACGGTGAACGAAAACCGGCCAGAAGATGTGGTCCTTATTCGGCTAAGGCTCATAAACATCTCATTTTGGAGTTCTACATACACATCTGGAACTGGTTTGCGATAAGGGTCCCACACGATGCCGTCAATGCGATTTATTAATAAATTAGTGGGTACAGCGCCATCGGTAGACTTAACAAGGGGCGCAGCAAAACAAGCAATTACACCGAAAAGCAGTATTTCTGATAGACAGACCAAATATTTCATAAACTCCCCATATTAGCTCAACAAATGACCTAGCTTTTCTTTCTTTGTGAGCAGGTAATGCGCAGCCGGTTCTTCGGCTTCGACTTCGATGGGCACGCGTTCGACTATTTGAAGGCCCGCTTCTTCGAGAGCTTGCAGTTTCTTGGGGTTGTTCGACAAAACCCTGACCTTGCAAAGACCCAGGTCGAACAGGATCTCGGCGCATTGCTGGTATTCGCGGGCGTCGACGGCGAAACCAAGTTTTTCGTTGGCTTCGACGGTGTCGGCGCCTTCGTCCTGCAGGGCGTAGGCCCTTATTTTATTGATGATTCCGATCCCGCGGCCTTCCTGCTGCTGATAGACGATGGCCCCGCGCCCTTCGGCTTCGATCATTTCCATCGCCTTGTGGAGCTGCGGCCCGCAATCGCATTTGATCGAACCAAAAACATCTCCGGTCAGACACTGCGAATGGATGCGGACAAGCGTGGGAATGTCGGCACGCAAGTCGCCCTTATATATGACGACGAACTCCTCGTCGCTGGTGAGCGACCGGTATCCTGCGATCTTAAAATTGCCGGTAGCCGTTGGTAGATTTGCTGTTGCGACGCGTTCCACCGAGATCGTGCGGCCAGTCCACGGGCAATCGCCATTCGTCTCTGCTAAACTCGGGTTTTCCGAAACCATCGTATTAAAAGGTATCTCGAATTATACCTTTAAATCCATGCAATTTGTAAATTATCTTCGCGGGTTTCAACGGCCTGAGCGGCTTTTCATAAATGCAAAACGGCTGCCTGAAACCTTTGGTCAGACAGCCGTTTTAGTTGGGGCGAGGTACTTAACTATTCCTCAGATCCTGATTCAGGCTTTTTCTCTTCCTCATCTTCCTTTTCGTGATGAGCAAAGACCGCTCCGTCGGCGGTGCCAAATATTCTGGAGAGCACGCGGCCAAGCACTTCCGAGATTCTTGCCGGCGATTCCTCCGCGACGTGCCGCTGTAGCGGTGCCGGTTCGGCGAACGCCATATCCAGCCTTACCAATTCTGTTGTTACATTCCGGCAGTACGAGCAATCGACCAAATGGCTGATGATCGGAACAGCCTCGCGTTCGCTGAGATTTCCTTCGGCAAAAGCCGACAGTGAATCTTCGTCAAGATGTTGGATCCCGGGTGCCGTGGTGTCGTGTCCCGACGCGTGCAGATCAAGGTAGCGGCCGAGTAAGCCTTGTATTCGACGGATTTGCGGATCCATTGTTTCGTTGTTTTCCATGTCCTACTCGAACCTCCCAGTTGATAGACGCGCCGTTTCCGCAATATTTGCGTAACGTTTTTGGGGGGCTTCAAAATATCTCGATTTGACGCCAACAGTTTTAGCGGAGTTGTATTTTACTTTTAAGAGCGGACCAAACTGGACTGCAACTGATCTTGATCAGGTCGTTGACAAGTTCTTATATAAACTCGGACCGGCAAGATCCTCGGTAGCTAGCTGCAGGCAAATCTCGACCTCGTCAGGGCCGAAATTGTTCTGCGACAGCAGCTGCGTGCGGAAGGATTGCAACACTTTCGCGTAACTCTTTTCGAGCCAACGCATTATGGTCGATTCGTGAATGCGGCTGCTGGGGTCTTTTTCGCGGGATGACGACCGCCGCTGAAACCAGCCGCGCAAAGGAGAAGATTCGTTTTCCACAAGGCGCGCGATCTCGCGCAATTTCATATTTTCCACGTGATAATACAGCAGGAGTAGTTTTTCGTGAGCGTCGAGGGAGGAAAACGCATATTCGATAGCCGACAGCGTCGCCTGACGATAACGCTTCCGCGTGATCTCATCAACCATTTCGGCTTCGCCGCCCGGCGCGGGTTCCGAAAAAGCGGCGTGGACGTTGCCTTCGCCTACGTTTTCGGTCATTTCGTCAAGCGAAACCTCGTCGTGACCCGCGCGATGCAGATCGACCAGCGAATGCCAGATCACGGTTCTTAGCCAGCCGCGAAGGCTGCCGCGACCGCTGTAACTCGAAAATTTGGAAACGCGCTCGCCGTCCACGACGCGCGTCCCGTATAGCTCGACGTAAACCGAATCGATCACTTCCTGCGCGTCAAATTCGGTTTTTGCAAGGTGCCGCGCCACACGTTCGAGGTACGAACGATGCTGCCTGTCAAATTCCCACCAGGCGCGCTCGTTTCCGTTCGAACACGCCAGTGCCATAAACAGGTCGTCGGCCTGTATTTGGTTCAGAAACTCGGCGACTTCGGTGACAGATGTCGGAGCAGGACATGCCGAGCCAAGATATTTTTCCGCGGTCTTTCTGAGCGATGCTTTAAAACAGTCCTCGCGTACGCCAAAATTTGGCGCACCTTCAAGGCATCGAGCGTAAATCTCATTTATTACGGATTCACTCTCGTTAAGCAAATCTTCAATTGTACTTGCGTCGGGGGGCATCGTTTAAAGTGACATTATAGCCGTATTGTACGATTTTCGGAACTTTTGAGCAAGAAATTAGTCTGCAGCCGTTAAAGTGTATCGCCGCCCGCTTCTAAACTCGCGCCATGCGGAGCGTCGGAAAGATGAATACTACCGGGTTTTTCATCAGAGTACTGCAATTGATACAGTCGCCAATACAATCCGCGATGGAGCAGCAGTTCGTTGTGCGTGCCGCTTTCACGGAGTTCGCCGTGATGAAAGACCATAATGCGATCGCATTGTTGGATGGTCGAAAGACGGTGCGCGACGACCAGCGAGGTTCGGTTTTGCATCACGCGGTCCACCGCCTGCTGAATAAGCTGCTCGGTCTCGGTGTCGATCGAGCTTGTTGCTTCGTCCAGCACCAGAATGGTCGGATCGAACGCAAGCGCCCGTGCAAATGAGATCAGCTGCTTTTGCCCGACCGAAAGGCCGGCTCCGCGTTCGCGCACCTCCGACTCATAACTCCGATCCAGCTTGCGGATGAACTCGTCCGCATGAACTTCGGATGCCGCCCACTTGACTCGCTCTTCGGTGATCTCTTTATTGCCGAGGCGAATGTTATTCTCGATCGAACCGCTGAAGAGAAAAACATCCTGCAGAACAACGGCAAAATTGGAACGCAGGTCTTTGAGGTCCCAATCGCGAACATCTACGCCGTCAACCAATATCTTGCCCTGCTGGACGTCGTAGAAACGCATTATCAGGTTCGTAACTGTCGTCTTGCCCGATCCGGTATGGCCCACGAGGGCGATGCTCTCGCCGGGATTCACGGTGAACGAAACGTCCCGCAGCACCCATTCATTTTCCTTGTAGGCGAACCAGACATTTTGAAATTCGATCTTGCCGATGACCTTGCCTGATTTTTTCGGCTTTTCCGGAGTCTCTATATTTACCTCCAGATCGAGCAAAATGAATATCCGGTGCGATGCGACGATCGCGGCCTGCAGGACGTTGAATTTGTCCGACAGGTCGCGGATCGGCTGGAACAGCTGCAGCGAATACTGTATGAACGATGCGAGAACGCCGACCGTCAACCCCGCGCCGGCCGCCGAAATGCCGCCGAGATATTCGGAACCGAATGCAAAGATCACAACCGCGATACCGACCGCACCGATAAAATCGACGAGCGGATAAAACACCGAATAATAATAGATCGTCTCGATGTTCGCGTTGCGGTAATCGTCGTTTATTTCGTGAAACCGGCGTTTTGCTTTTTCCTCGGCGTTAAAAAGCTGAACGGTTTGCGCGCCCGAGATGTATTCCTGCAAGAACGCGTTGAGCTTTGCGTTTCGCGTCCGCACCCGGTCAAACCCTCGTCTCGCCTCTTTTCTGAACCAGTTTGTCGCAGCAAACAGCAGGGGAACTGTCAGCAGTGTAACCACGGCCAGCTTCCAGTCCATCCAGAACATCATCCCGATGATCGCGAATATGACGACCAGATCGCCCAAAACATCGATAACGCCCGACGTGAACAGTTCGTTGAGAGCATCGACATCCGACGTTAGCCGCGTCATTATCCGGCCGACCGGGTAGCGGTCGTAATAGGCAAGCTCCTGTTTTTGCAGCTTTGCGAACAGCTCGCTGCGCAGGTCGTACATCACCCGCTGGCCCACATTGTTGAGCAGTATTTCCTGAATGTACGAAAATAGAAAGCGAAACAGGAATACCCCGAAAAACGCCAGTGCGAACAGCCAGATCCCATCAGTCCGCCGCGGCGTAATGAAATCGTCCACAGCCATTTTTGTAAAATACGGCTGCGTGCTGACAAGAATATTTGTAACAAGTGTCAGAGCGAGAGCCGCGACGACAAGTTTCCAATACGGCCGCAGGTAGCGGACAAGCCGTTTGGCAATGCGAAGATCGTAGGTCGTCCCGATCTCTTCCTCTTCGTGATATTTTTTGGCTGCGTCGGACATCAGGGTAAACTTTGATTGTAAATATCGGCGTCGCGATTGGCAATAAAGAACACGGGCCGGAGTAAGATCGGGCACGGTTCCGTATCCCCATTTGGCGAAATTTGTCCCATTTTGTCCCAAACTGGGACAGGTTGGGACAAGGTCGTTATTGAAAACAAAGGGTTTAGCTCTTGTCCCACTTGTCCCACTGTCCCACGAGAAAAACAGCGAGCGGTGGTCGGTGGCTAGTGGTCAGAGATTGTCAAAGATCGCGGGACCCAAAATCGCCGATGGTATTGTACCATACATCGTCAATAATCTTATACATGAAACATAGTGAGCAGTTTATCCCGGACTTTAGGCAGCCGCAAAAATTAAATTTCTCAAGAATTGCAACCAAATAGCGATTTTTCCTCTCAAACAACAAGCAGCATCCGATCACTCTCAGGAGCAGTAAGTTGAAACACGCCTTTTTATTGATATCCGTTATGTTTCTTGCTGTTGCGGCGCACGCTCAGGCACCTCAGCCTGTGCCCGATGTTGCGATCAAGGATGTCTATCTCGCGAAGGACGACGGTTCCGGCAAGGCCGGCGGACCGGTGACCTCATTTGTTACGACCGATGTTCCGATCTATTGCGTGGTCTTGCTCGATGCGGCAAAACCGGCGAATGTCAAAATGAATTTTGTCGCCGTCAGTGTGCCGGGCGTTAAGGCGGAAACAAAGGTCGTATCGACCAGTTACACGACCAAGGACGGCCAGGACCGTGTCAATTTTACAGGCCGCCCCGCAAAGCTCTGGGTAACCGGCAAATACCGTCTGGATATTTTTCTTGACGGCAAATTCGTCAAGGACCTTCAGTTTGATATTCAGAAGCCGCAGCCGGCGACCGGCAACGCAGAGTTGATCGACCCAAGGCGATCATCGAAGCCGAAAACTCCATTAAAACTTGGGGTAAACTAAGAGTTTGCCTAAGTTTGACCGATCCTCATAATTTCCATCAGAAGATTTAAATATAAACACCGGTCTGTGAAATAGGGCTGTCGCCGTCTTTGGCGGCTATACCAAAGATCGCGTGCAAAATTGTCGCGTTTTTGCGTCACCTTATCGTGAAGGTATGACCGACACCCTATCCACAAACGGCGAACGCAAAGTGCCGACATATACCGAAGCCATTCTTTTCCGTCTTAAGAGCTCTCTGCTTCAGCTGCGCCGGGCGGTGCTGGACTTTTCGAACCCAGAGTTACGGCGTGCCAAATTCGATACAAAACTTTCCGGCAGTCCGGTATTGGCAGATTCGGTAACAAAGCTTTGGAGCGAGTCCGACCCAGGGGAACGACATCTGGTCGCGGGAAAGATTCAAAACCTGCGTCTTGCGGCGAACCGGTTGAACGGACTTGAGGTCGAACCCGGACAGATCTTCAGTTTTTGGCGTCAAATGGGAAGAGCAACACGTTTTCGCCGGTTTGTTGCGGGTCGCGAGCTTCGCGAAGGATGCATCATTCCAAGCATCGGCGGCGGCCTGTGCCAGATTTCGAACGCGCTTTACGATGCGGCGCTGAGATCGGGTTTTGAAATTGTCGAGCGGCATGCGCATTCGGAAGTTATTCCAGGTTCGCTCGCAGAGGAGAGCCGCGACGCAACTGTCTTTTGGAATTATGTCGATCTGCGTTTTCGTTCCAGCCGGCCGTTCAGAATCGAAGCCGAAATGGACGCCGATGATCTGATCGTGCGTTTTCGCGGCGACCGAACAGAAAAGAAAGATCTGCGTCCGTTAAAACCGATCGCGGCACAAAACGGTGGTCCTAATAACTGTCTAACGTGCGGAGCGAACGATTGTTTTCGAGCAGCGAAACCGTCCGGGAATAATAATTTCTTTGGCCGGACCGCATACCTGGTTGACGAGTTCTCCGCCGAATTTGACGCGTATATCCAAAAAGAGCGCGTCGGGTCGGATGTGCTGCTGCTGCCGCTCGACGGAGCCCGATTGAAAAAGGCAAACTACGCGTGGACGACCGCTGGATTTGCGAAGATCCATCAAAGCCTGCCCGTGACAGTGCATCGTTCCTACAGATCGCGAAGGCTCGCGGCACAAGGCGCAAAACGTCAACTGAATTTATTGGATATGTACGAGAGGCTGGCTGCGAGCTATGCGAAACGGCTGAAGTTTGACGTTCTGCATATCGTCGTTCAGCAAAATCTGCTGCCGTTTCTGTGGCGTAGCGGAGACCTTGGCGGGAGAACGTTTGACGTTTTGATGAACGCTTTGCCGATGAGCGAGCTGCAAAAACGGCTTGATCTTGC
>DATJGV010000347.1:0-4434 GCA_035494575.1 Pyrinomonadaceae bacterium
TTTGGGACAAACGTGGGACAAAAAAATCTCGAAAGGCTCTAACCGCCATAGGCACAAGATTTAGCTATAAGAGAGAAAATTATGTCCCGTGGCTGACAGCTAACGGCTAATAGCTAACAGCTATTATTTTTTATCTGTCTGTAAATGTAATCGGCCGTTATCGGCGTGCCGTCGTAGTTGAGTACTGAGACGAGCTTTTCCGGGTTTGTGCCGAGCTCGATCATCATCAGGCTTTTGAACTGGGCGTCGCGGTTTTGTTCGATCACGAAAACGCGTTCGTGCGACGTGACGAATTCTTCGAACGCTTTTCCAAAAGGGAATGCCCGGACGCGCATTGCGTCGAGAGCGATGCCATCAGCGGTGAGCATTTCGAGGGCTTCTTCGGCGGCGTATGTTGAGGTGCCGAAGAAAATAACGCCAGGAGTCCGGACACTCTCGTCCGCATCGGCGGTTCCTCCGCCGAAACTTTGTTCGTGCTTCGCACTCCGATAAAACGCCGGCTCCGGAACGAGGCTCTTCGCTGCGTTCCACTTTTTGAGCAGGCGGTCGACGTTGCGGCGGTAAGCGTCGCCGTCTTCGGTATAAATTGCGTATTCGTCGCGGGATGTGCCTCGGGTCGTGAAGGCGCCGTGCGAAACGTGCGTACCGGGAATAGTTCGGTATGGGATGCCGTCGTCGTCAACGTCGAGATAGCGGCCAAATCGGCCGTCGAAACGTTCGAGCGGCAGCTTTGGAGCCTTGTCACCATTGCCGGTCAACGTCTGGATCTCGTTCAGATGATCGAGCTGTTCGGCGGTCAGGACCTTGCCGCGTTTATAAGCGCGGCTGTCGTCCCATTCGAGGGGCGGCGAAACGTGGTCGTTCATTCCCAGATCGAGGTCGGTCATCACGATCACGGGTGTTTGAAGCTTTTCGGCGAGGTCGAACGAAGTGGCGGTCATCTCGAAACACTCTTTCGGCGATGCCGGAAAAAGCAAAACGTGTTTTGTGTCGCCGTGCGACGCATACGCGGCCTCGAGAATGTCCGATTGCTGCGTCCGCGTGGGCATACCGGTCGAAGGCCCGGTGCGCTGTACGTCAATAAGAACCGTCGGTATCTCGGCAAAATACGCCAGGCCCAGGAATTCGTTCATAAGCGAGACGCCCGGGCCGCTTGTTGCCGTGAACGAGCGGGCGCCGTTCCAGTTTGCGCCGATCACCATGCCGATCGCGGCAAGTTCGTCTTCGGCCTGGACGATCGCGTAATTTTTCCTGTTCGTCTCGGGATCAGTGCGGAGCTTTGCCGCATATTTTGCAAACGCATCGACGACCGATGTCGATGGCGTGATCGGGTACCAGGCGGCGACGGTCGCTCCGCCATAGATCGCACCGAGCGCGCAGGCAGAGTTCCCGCTCATCATTATCTTATCGCCGATCAGATCGCGTCGCTTGACGCGGATGTCGAGAGGATACTCGAAATTCTGATGAACATAATCGACGCCCATTTTGAGCGCTTTTATGTTCGGCTCGATCAATTTTTCCTTACCCTTGAACTGTTCGCCGATCAGGTGTTCGAGTACTTCGAATTCGATATCGAACAGTGCGGACAGCGCTCCGACATAGACGATGTTTTTGAACAATTGACGCTGCCGCGCGTCGGTAAATTCGGCATTGCAGAGCTCCATCAACGGGATCGCTATGTGTGTGATGTCCTTGCGGTCATAGCCGGGCGGGAGCGGTTTTGAATTGTCGTAAAGAAAATAACCGCCCGCGTGAACGTCCGAATAATCTTTTTTCATCGACTGCGGATTTACCGCAACCATCAGATCGATCCCTTCGCGGCGTCCGAGATGGCCCTTTTCATTGACCCGAACCTCGTACCATGTCGGCAGGCCCTGAATATTCGACGGGAAAATGTTCTTCGGCGTAACCGGAATGCCCATGCGAAAAATAGCCTTTGTAAAAAGCAGATTGGCGCTCGCCGAGCCGGTGCCGTTCACGTTTGCAAATCTGACTACAAAGTCGTTAATTTTGTATCCGTCGGATGACATAGTCTCTATACTAATGCGCCCTTATAAGTAATCGGGCCTTTTCGCTTGGATATCGGCTTCGCCTACTTAAGATCTCCCGTTCCAAAATTTGGTCTTCGTGATTCATCTGAAGAATTCTAACCGTCGCCTCGCCGATTTTAGTCAAATGCTTCAGGGTTGCTCCATCAATGTAAAAATGTTCACTCCATATATCCGATCTCGGGTTATAAAACCGGACAAGTTCTTTTGAACCGGCAATGATCGAGGCAATATCGCTCCCCTTATTTCGGTTGCAGAAAACACACGCCAAAGCAAGGTTCTCAAGCTCAGACGACCCGCCATGTTTTAAACTTATTATATGCTCAATTTGATGCCGGTAATAGGAATCTTCTTCGGCAATCAAGCAGTATTCACAAATATTGTTTGCCCGCTCTGCAACGATGGATCGAATCTCAGAGTTTATGTAATTACTCATTCGGGAGAAAATCGCGGGCACGTGCTTTTGCTAACCGCATGAGGTGCTCGATCTGCATGTAATGGTCCAGTTCCAGTTTATCGCTCGGGGTAAGCTCGCCTGCTTTTTCCCGAGCGAGCAAGTCGGATACACGCTGCTGCGATTCCTCTGATGGACGAAACGCTATCACATTCTGTGGGGTCGTCCCGGCAGCAATAAAATCGATAACCTCTTGGTAGGCCTTTACCGTGTTCATAACTTTAACAGGATACTCCAAATCGGCAGTTTGCTCCAATATTTACCAAGTCCTCCAACCCTGAATCCTTTAAATGAAAAAGCTTTGGGTGCGACACGAATGATAAAGCTGTCAGGCGTCCTCTTTCTTTTCGTCCCAAGCCTTTGGTTCCCAAAGTTCGAGCTTATTTCCATCCGGGTCCATGATCCATGCGAATTTTCCATTCTCGTGCGATTCGGGACCTGAAACTATCTCGACGCCGTTTTGCTTCAGCTGGTCGAGCAGTCCGTCCAAATCGTCAACCCTATAATTGATCATGAACGAAGACTCGCTCGGGCTGAACCATTTGGTGTCGCTGTCCGCCGCGGTCCATACCGTGAGGCCGCCGTCAGTGGCCTTATCGTCAGGCCATTTCAGGATAGCACCGCCCCAACTCTCGAGATCGAGGCCGAGATTTTTCTGATACCACGACGCCAGATCGGAGCCCTTGTTCCGGCTCTTAAAAAACACTCCGCCGATTCCTGTTATTTTTGCCATAATCTTCTTAGATTTCAAACTATTCCGGGTTTCGCAAGATCTTCTCCATCTTCTTGCCTTTTGCCAGCTCGTCGATCAGTTTGTCCATGTATCGGATCTTCTGCATCAACGGGTCCTCGATATTCTCAACACGAATGCCGCAAACGACGCCCTTGATCAAAGAAGCATTCGGGTTGAATTTCGGCGCCTCGTCGAAGAACGTCCGAAGGTCGACCTTCTCGCGGATAACATTTTCCAAGCCGGCTTTACTATATCCGGTCAACCAGCGAATAATTTCGTCAAGCTCTTCCTTCGTGCGGCCTTTCGTTTCCGCCTTTTTTACGTAATGCGGATAGACGCCAGCAAAACTCAATGCAAAAACTTTGTCTGGTTTCATTACATAGCCCTCGTAAACTGAGTCTTACGCGGATGTTCGAATTCCAACGTCGGATTTCCAACAATCCTTCGAGACCTTGCCGTCAATCACAATACAATACAGACCGTCCCAAGTTTGCTGCCAACGCCAGCCCGATATAGTTCCATGGGCATTTGCTTCGATATATTCTTTCGCACCAACGGCTGACAAGGTCGAGTTGCAGTGTGGGCAACGGGGCGCGGCTTCTTTTCGAAATGTGCCGCCGCATTGGCAAGGCTTTAGTAGTTGCTCGATTGCATTCGGAATTATTCCATAGTCGGTGATCTCAACACCGTGGGGTAGGCTCCAAAGGTCGAGTAAGCAGGTTTCTCCACATCGATCACAGTACAGGTACGCTGAGTTATTAAAGCCATTGTGAATTAAGTAATAGCTGAAAATCCTATCACACGAAACACAATTTCCTTTTCCGTCTTCTCGACTCATAACTGTATACAGTTAGACCGCACCGTCCCCATTTCTCGTTATCTGCACCATGCTGCCGACGACTGTCGGGCCGTACTTCTCATCTCCGGCTTTGGTGACGTTGTACCAGAACGCCTGCATGTCCCATGCAGCGGTGGGACAGCGTTCGGCGCAAAGGCCGCAATGCAGGCAGACGTCCTCGTCCTTGACCATCACGCGCGTTGTCGGCAGGGTTTCGGAAACGTAAAGGTCCTGCGTTAGGTTGAGCGCCGGAACTTTCAAGTCTTTTCGCAGTTCGGCTTCATCCGCGTTTGCCGTGAAAGTGATACAGCTAGTCGGGCAGATATCGACGCAGGCGTCGCACTCGATGCATTTCGGAGCG
>DATJGV010000348.1:0-3421 GCA_035494575.1 Pyrinomonadaceae bacterium
AGGAATTTTAATTTTCCGTTCGGCGTTTCGATCGTTGTTGTTGCTAAAAAGAATGACTGAAGATTTTTACTGCGAACAGGTATTGAGCGGCAAAATTCCCGTCGAAACGGTTCTCGAAACCGACAACGTTCTTGCATATCGACACACGCGCCCGTTTTGGGAAACGCACATTGTGGTCATACCGAAACGGCACATTTCATCGCTGCTGGCGCTCGAAAATTCAGACGAAGCTCTGTTTCTCGAACTGTTCGGGGTGATCAAAAAAGTTGCCGCTAACGTCACCAAAGAAAAGGGAGCTGCACGGGTCCTGACGAACGTCGGCGATTATCAGGAATCAAAGCACCTTCACTTTCACATCAATTCGGGTCGTCAGATACGCCAGGACAATCAGATCTAGATCAGGTGGCCGGCCTCGAAGGTTTTCCCTTTAGGATAGTCCCGATTCGTGATCGAATAGGTAAAGCCCTCCACGATGGAAAACGCTCCGACCTCGCCTTTTTTCGATATAGCCAGAAATCCAACCTGGATCGTTTTTGCCTTTTCCGGGTCATGTTTGACGATGCGTTTTACGGCTTCCTGACATGCTTGTTCCGGAGATTTTCCCATCCGCATTTGCTCGACGACGGTGTGCGTGCCGCAAATGCGGATCACTTCTTCGCCGACACCCGATGAGGTTGCAGCGCCGACCTCGTTATCGACAAAAAGCCCGGCTCCGATTATCGGCGAATCGCCGACGCGGCCGTGCAGCTTGAACGCCATGCCGCTCGTCGTGACCATTCCTGATAGGTTGCTTTTCGCGTCCATGGCGAGCGAGCCCATCGTGTCGTGATTCGGCGACCCGTCCTCGAAAAACGGCGGCGCGAATTGCGATGTCATGCCGTTCTTTTTGATGTTCTCGATGTTTATGACTGGCTCGTACTTCGATTTTTTTAACCACTCTTTCCACGCCTTTTCGGCGCTTTCCGAAAGCTCGCCGGATTTTCGCTCAAAGCCGTTTTCAAGAGCAAATTGCTCGGCCCCCTCTCCGGCAAGCAGAACGTGCGGCGTTGTTTCCATAACCTTTCGAGCGACCGAAACCGGATGCTGGATGTGTTCGAGGAAGGCGACCGCGCCGCAGTTTCCTTTTTCGTCCATAATGCTCGAATCGAGCGTTACCTTGCCGTCACGGTCGGGGTACGCGCCCAAACCGATGCAGCAGCTGATTATGTCTTCGACCGCGCGGCCGGCAGCCTCGACCGCGTCGAGGGCTCGGCCGCCTTTTTCAAGCACGGGCCAGCCGGCAGCGTTCGCCGCGATGCCGCTGTCCCAGGTCGAAACCATCACGGGCAACTTAACGCGCATGGTCGAAGTCTTTTCAAATGTCTGTCCGAAGATCGATTTGGCGTAAAGAAAGGGCAGGCCCAAAAGTGGGAATTCTAAAAATCTGCGGCGGTTGATCATAATGACGTGCTCCAGTTTGCCGTGGCTCGTCCGGCTTTTTGTTTTCCAAGCTGTATTTTTCGACGTGAAAGCTTTAAATTATCCTATTTGCAAGTTGCGGAAAATGAACGATAGTTTACCACAAACCAAAAGTGAATTTCAGGTCGAGCGTCCCGAGCTCTCACTCTTCCTGCCCGTGTTGGATGAGCAAGAAAACCTAAGGCCGATGCACGAAAAGATCAAGGCGGCCCTCGACGCGCTTGGCAAATCGGCCGAGGTGATCTACGTCGACGACGGCTCGACCGACAAAAGCCTCGCGATATTGAAAGAGATCGCTGCCGAGGACGATCGCGTCCGCGTGATCTCACTGCGGCGAAATTATGGCCAGACCGCAGCGATGTCGGCCGGTATTGACGCTGCCCGCGGCGAGATACTTATACCGATGGATGCGGACCTGCAAAACGATCCGGCGGATATCGCTCGACTGCTCGAAAAGCTTGACGAAGGCTACGACGTCGTCTCCGGCTGGCGAAAAAACCGTCAGGATAAACTGGTTTCGAGAAAGATACCGTCGCAGATAGCCAACCGCATCATCTCGTGGATCGGCGGCGTGCCGCTGCACGATTACGGCTGTTCTCTGAAGGCTTATCGCCGCGAGGTGCTCCAGGATGTGCGGCTCTACGGCGAGATGCACCGGTTTATACCGATCTATGCAAGCTGGGCGGGCGCCCGTGTTACCGAAATTCCGGTCGATCATCATGCCCGTACAATGGGTAAATCGAAATACGGCATCTCGCGCACCGTCAAGGTTATCTTCGACCTGATAACGATCAAGTTCATGGCCTCATACCAGACCAAACCGCTGTACGTTTTCGGCACCTTTGGCCTTCTTGCATTCTTGACATCGATCTTTGCAGGCATTTATGCGATATTTCTTAAATTCGCTAGCCACTTGGGCCTGCCTAAGTATCAAGCCGATTTTGTCGAAACCCCCCTGCCCATTCTCTGCATCGTAATGTTTGCCATTTCGGTGCAATTTTTCCTGATGGGCTTGCTCGCAGAACTGCTCGTGCGGACATACCACGAATCGCAGGACAAGGCGATATATGCGGTGAGGGAAAGAATAGGATTTGAGTAAATGGAGCGCGGACACTCTTGTCCGCATGCGTCGTCAGACGCAAAAAAGATTTAGGTAACTCTGAACTCGAGAGGCCACGATGTTTTATTCGCACAAAGAAGTGCTCATGCGGACAAGAGTGTCCGCGTTCCGGTAAGAATAATGTGTGGTATTACAGGTTGGGTAAACCTGCAACAATCTGACTCAAACAACCATTCGGAAACGGTCCTGCATTCGATGTGTGAACGGATCGTCCATCGCGGGCCGGATTCGGAAGGGTTGTGGCTGGGCGACCAGGCTGCACTCGGCATGCGGCGGCTGTCTATAATCGATCTGCACACCGGCGATCAGCCTGTCTTTAACGAAGACCGCTCGGTCATCGTGATGATGAACGGCGAGCTTTACAACTTTCGCGAAGTTCGCGCCGATCTTGAAAAACGCGGTCACAAATTCGAAACCCACACAGACACCGAGATACTGCCGCACCTTTACGAAGAGTACGGCGACGCGCTTGTCGACCATCTGAACGGCATGTTCGCGTTCGCCCTCTGGGACACGCGCAAAAAGAAGTTGCTGATCGCACGCGACCGCTTTGGCGAAAAACCGCTCTATTACGGCGTTTTTGACGGTAAACTAATTTATGCTTCAGAGCCAAAAGCACTGCTTGCTCATCCGTCAGTCCAAGCCGAACTCGACCTCGACGCTTTGCGTCATTATCTTTCATTCGACTACGTCCCCGCGCCGATGTCGATCTACAAGGGCATCTACAAACTGCCCGCATCGCACCTGCTTACGGTCGAAAACGGCGAGGTAAAAACCCGCCGTTACTGGAACTTGAAATGGAGCGCGGACACTCCTGTCCGCACGGGCGCGGAAGCGTCCGGT
>DATJGV010000349.1:0-19793 GCA_035494575.1 Pyrinomonadaceae bacterium
ATTCATGCCGAACACGTTTTGTATCTCACGGCGGCAAGGATAATCGAATTTCTCACGAACGCTTCGGTTGCAAGACTCCTGCCGGGGTCCGAGATACTCAAATTTATCATCTCGGCCGGCATCAGCAGCTCACTGCTCGCATGGGCGCGGCGGGCAGAATTATCATGCGACCGAGCGGCGCTTTTGGTTACGCAGGACCCGCACGTTGTAGGCAAAGTGATGATGAAACTGTCGGGCGGTACTATGGCTTCGAAGATCGATTATGACCTTTTCCTCGAACAGGGGCGCGAGTTCAAAAAGACGTGCGAAGAAAGCGCTCTGGACAAATTCTGGGCGAATATCATTAACGCCGGCCAGACACATCCGTTCCCGATCTGGCGCGTCGGCGAGATACTGGACTGGGTCGAAAGCGGGCAGTATAACGATCTGATGAAGAAGAAATAAAACTGGAAAGTGGATGAGAGAAAAAGCGAGCCGTCGCTGGAGACCGTTTTCACTTTTTCCGCTTTTCGCCTTCTCCCCTCCGCTATGCTCATCGTCTTCACCACAG
The DNA here is from genome assembly GCA_035494575.1 of Pyrinomonadaceae bacterium. Classification (GTDB taxonomy): domain Bacteria; phylum Acidobacteriota; class Blastocatellia; order Pyrinomonadales; family Pyrinomonadaceae; genus OLB17. The sequence continues at coordinate 551 of DATJGV010000349.1, forward strand.
CGCCGAATATCCAAGAGGCCGAACGCCTCGCGGAGAAGATCGTCGATGCAAAGCTCGCGGCGTGTGTCCAAATATTGCCGCAAATGAGGTCGATCTATTTCTGGCAGGGCTCGGTTCAAAATGAACCGGAACACCTGCTGCTGATCAAAACCCTCGAAGAAAAATACGAGTCGCTCGAAATGTTCATCCTTGCAAATCACAGGTACGACGTGCCGGAGATCGCCGCGGTCAGCGCGGAGAAGGTTTCTGAAAGCTACCTGGGGTGGATGAAGGAATATCTGTAAATGAAATTGCTGAGCGAGTCGGTACCACCTGCGTTGATAGATGGTCCAAATATGACGTTTAGGAATAAATTTAGGCAAGAAGCGGTATTTACTAACAGCAGCGTCTTTGAAAATGGCCCGAATGGTAAGGCTTTACATAAATTTACTTTACCTTTTCAATTTTTGGCTATAAAATTTTTAAGTGACGTGTGCAACTAAGTTTGGGAGGTAGCTCATCATAAAACGCGACGAAGTCTCTAATCCCGGCGGCAGTCTAACCGGAAACTTCCCAGGAGTAACTATGGAATCAAATTCCGCGGCGATGGATCGTGATGTCGCTTTTGGATTTGAGGAAGCCCAGGAGCTGCCTCTATACCAGTCGCCTGCCGTCGAAGTTGTAACGCCCCCGGCACCCGAAGCGCCCGATGCTTCGGCACCTGATATCGATCTTTGCCGGCTGGCGTCCTCGGGAAACTTAGCTGCTTTTGAACTTATTTACCAGCGGTATCACCGCCGCACCTACAGCCTTACCCTGCGAATGACCAACAGCCAGACCGAGGCTGAAGACCTGACGCAAGAAGTCTTTATTCAGCTTTTCCGCAAGATCGGAAGCTTTCGCGGCGATTCCGCTTTTTCCACGTGGCTGCACCGCCTTACCGTCAACCAGGTTTTGATGCATTTCAGACGGCGCAGTGTTAAGAACGAAAAGACATCTGACGACGGCGAAATGCCGGAACAGACCGTAAACGGCACATCCAACCCCAACAAAATGCCGGTCATCGACCGCATCGCTCTCAAAAAAGCGATAGGTGAATTGCCTAACGGCTACCGCAACGTCTTCGTTCTTCACGACATCGAAGGCTTTGAGCACGACGAAGTAGCTCGCCTTTTAGGTATCTCGATCGGCACCTCCAAATCACAGCTGCACAAGGCAAGATTGAAGCTGCGCGGGCTGCTGATCAAGGAAAAAGAATAGAAAATAACGCTATCCAAAAGGCAACCCTTTGAACGGGCATTTAATCTATTAGATTGAAACGGAAAAGGGTGGTTTGAGGCGCGGTTCTTTATAACTGTGCCGGATAGTCTTGCAAGACGGTACTCTATTTAAACCCTTTAGATTGTTCGAAATGAAGTGCGAAGAATGTCAGGACCTGATCAGCCAGTTTCTGGACGACGAGCTTAAGGAAAACGAAGCGTCGGACGTCCGGCAGCACCTTGCGCTTTGCGGGCCGTGTGCAAGGGTTTATGCTGATTTTGCCTCGATCCTTGATGTTTGCCACGCCGAACAGCCCGCCGAACTGATTCCGCCAAATTCTCGTGCGCTGTGGTGCCGCATAAACAACATTATCGAAAGCGATATAAAGCCGGAACCTGTCGTCAGTGAGCCGGTTAAGAAAGGCCGTTGGCATCTAAGCTTTGCACAGCTTGCGTCGGCGGTTTTGGGCATAGCCGTGATAAGTTCGCTGTTGACGATCGTCGGTATCAGAAACTATACGCAGCCGCGTGATGAGGATTACACGACGCGTTCGGCCGACTCGCAAACCACATTCGAAAAAGTTCTGGCAAAGGTCGGTCTGATCGATACTCCGCAAAAGGCTCGTCAGCGCCGCATCAAGGAACAACAGGCTGCTATAGAGTATTGGAACCAGCGGGTTGCGGCCCGACGCGTTATGTGGGACCAGAATGTCCGCGATGCGTTCGACCGTAATATGCATGAGATAGATTCGGCCGTTAACGAGTACACGCTCATCCTGCAGAACGATCCTCAGGACGACCTCTCAGGCGAAATGCTCGATTCGGCTCTGAATGAGAAGATGAACCTCTTGCGCGAGTTTTCGGAGTTATAGCGTTGATTTTAGGCAATGATCTGTAGATTTGATACATTGTTTCGCCACAGGGCAAACAAGGAAACTACGATTCTACTTTTGTTGAGCGTAGTTTTTTTCTTTGGGCTGATGCCGCGTGAGGCGTCGGCGCAGAAGAAGTATTCGCACACGTTTCCCGCAGGCAGAGAGATCCGTATTCAGTTAATGAACCGCACAGGCACCGTCACCGTCGAAGGCTGGGACCGCAACGAGGCATACATTTACGCCTATCGCGAATCACCCGCGGCCGACATCGAACCGCAGATCGTCGGTGACACGATCAACATCAATCTCGTAAAGGACAATCAGGGCAAAGAGGTCGGAAACGTAAATTTCACTATCAAGGTTCCTTACTACTCAAAGGTCGATATCGAAACCAAGATCGGCAATCTCAGCGTGAGCAATATAAGCGGAGCGTTGGTGCGTGCACATATCGGAACAGAGGGCGATATTACGCTGACAAATATCGGTGCAACATATGTTTCGGCTGACAACGTGATCGGCGATATTTTTTACGACGGCGTTGTACAGGAAGGCGGCAATTACCGCTTTATGTCGATGCGGGGCAATATTAATATACGGATTCCCTTCGATTCGTCGTTTCGCCTTGTCGCAACCGCACCAACAACAAGAAACATCTCGCTTGGAAGCTTTTCGAACGGCGGCCTGAGCTTCGGCGACGGACGCCGCATCGTCGGAACGTTCGGCCGCGGCGGTGCGGTTCTGCAGGTCACAAACCAGCGCGGCAGCATCGCGTTCCTCAGACGGTAGAAATAAAGATTGACCCGCGCTGCTGGAAAGCCATAAAATCTAATTGGCACTTTCCCGACACCCTAAAATAAATGAAAAACCGAAACATTTTCCGAGCGTTCCTGATCGCGATAATTGTTGCTGCCGGTTTGACCGCCGCGCTTGCACAGTCCCCGCAGCTTCTTAAACGAACCACTTCAAAAAGCGACAAATTTGATTTCAGTTCAGGCGGTACTATCGCAATAGTCGGAGCGCCGGCGGGCTCGATAACGGTCGAAGGCTGGAAAAACAACCAAGTCGAGATCTCGGCCGAGATCGAAGTACAGGCCGAATCGGAAGCAGACCTTGCGAAGATCGCACAGGTGACAACCTTCGTTTTGCAGGAGTCGCTCGGCCGCACCGGTATCGTCAGCACCGGCACACACGATAAGAAATTCCTGAAAACCGTCGATAAGAAATTTCCGAAACGCCTGATGGGCCTGCCGTTTCGCATCGATTATCACATCAAGGTACCGCACTATTCGGACCTTGACATCGACGGCGGCGTCGGCGACCTGAACATTTCTGGCGTCGAGGGCATGATGAAGATCAATTACCTGAAAACGAATGCAAAGATCGATCTGGTCGGCGGCGGCATAAGCGCGACGTTTGGCGCGGGAGACGTTGAGATCGTTATTCCGAACCGAAGCTGGCGCGGGCGCCTAGCGGACGTGCAGCTTGCGTCCGGCACCATGAACGTACATTTGCCGCCGAACCTTAACGCAGAGATCGACGCGGTGATCCTAAGAACCGGCAAGGTCGAAAATGCGTTTACCGATTACAAGCCGCGTGACCGCCACGCTGAATTTACAGATAGATCGGTGATCGCAAAAGCCGGAAACGGCGGTATTCCGCTTAAATTCACCGTCGGCGACGGAACGCTGAAATTGTCCGAACTCGACAAGCCGCAGTAGATTCACCTTTCGCCTAAAACGACGAAATCGCACTAACCCGCACGAAAGCCGTTCTCGTTTCGTGTTCGTTTGTGCTTTTACGCCGTTTCGTTTTTTGGGGCTTAAGGTGATAAGCTGATTTCGTTTATCACCTATTTTTAACCACCCGTTACCACAGGTGCTTCTGACCTTTATGTCAATTAAATCCGATATTTGGCTGAGAACAATGGCCGAAGAACATCAGATGATCGACCCGTTTCTGCCCGAGCTTGTCCGTGAGGTAAACGGCAATCGCATCATCTCTGCCGGAGCGTCGAGCTACGGTTACGATATGCGTTTGGCGGACGACGGCTTTCGGGTGTTTTCGCCGATACACGGTTTCGAGATCGACCCGAAAAAGTTTGACGAATACTCGCTTATTGAACCGCCGATGCGAACCGCCGACGACGGGGCAAAATATTATCTGCTGCCGCCGCACCATTACGGCCTCGGCGTGACGGTAGAAACGTTCAAGATGCCGCGAAACGTGACCGGCGTCGCACTTGGCAAATCGACCTATGCTCGCGCGGGTCTGCTGGTAAACACAACTCCGCTCGAAGCCGGGTGGACAGGCCGTCTCGTCGTTGAGATCGCAAATCTCGCAAACCTTCCGCTGCGCGTTTATGTCAACGAAGGCATCGGCCAGATCCTGTTTTTTGAATCGGACGAAGATTGCGCGGTTTCTTATTCCGACCGGGGCGGAAAATATCAGGGCCAGAGCGGCCTGACATTTGCAAAGGTGTGATGAGACTATTAGCAATTTTCGCCGCAGCGATCATGCTTGTGACTTCCGTGACTTTCGGCCAAAACGCTGAGCAGCAAAAACGTTCAAGGGCTCGTGATATTGGACTGAAGATCGGCATATTGCCGACAGGTACGCTGAACGCGATCACGGATGTTGAAGGCGTCAGGGTGGGCCAGACGACGGTGATCACAGGCGACAATATTAGGACAGGCGTCACCGCGATCTTGCCGCACGGCGGAAATCTGTTCAAGGAAAAAGTTCCCGGCGCGGTTTTTGTCGGAAACGGATTTGGCAAACTGGCAGGTTCGACGCAGGTAAACGAGCTGGGCGAGATCGAGACGCCGATCCTATTAACTTCAACACTCAGCGTTCCAAAAACTGCCGACTTTCTGATGGATTACATGCTCGCTCTGCCGGGTAACGAGAACGTCAGATCGATAAATCCGCTTGTCGCCGAAACGAACGACGGTTATCTCAACGACATCCGCGGCCGTTATATCACACGTGAGAGCGTATTCTCAGCGATCAAAAATGCTCAGTCCGGCGCCGTAGAAGAAGGTTCCGTCGGCGCAGGCACTGGAACCGTCGCGTTCGGCTTCAAGGGCGGCATCGGTACGTCGTCGCGAAAACTGCCGGCGGCGCTCGGAGGTTACACCGTTGGCGTCCTCGTACAGACAAATTTCGGCGGCGTGCTGAGTATCGACGGTGTCCCGATCGGAGTCGAACTAGGAAAGTACTATTTAAAGGAAGCGATCTCTTCGTCCAAACGCGAATCCGATCCGTCGGCGGATGGTTCGGTCATAATCGTCATCGCAACCGACGCTCCACTCGACTGGCGGCAGCTTGACCGTCTCGCAAAACGCTCGATGTCCGGCCTGGCACGCACGGGTTCGTCAATGACAAACGGCAGCGGGGATTATGCGATAGCGTTTTCCACCGCAAACCGCATCAATGCTGACGAGAATCTCAGGAACGTTAAGGTTGTCGGGAACGACGCGATGTCCCCGCTGTTTCAGGCCGTGATCGAAACAACGGAAGAAGCGATTATCAATTCACTGTTCAAAGCCACGACCGTTACGGGAAACGGCCACACCGTTGAGGCTTTGCCGCTGGATAAGGTACGCGAGATCTTGCGAAAATACGGAAAAATAACCACAAGATAGTCATCGTCTCATTTGAACACCATCGGCCCTATTTTTTCCAGACAAGCGTCGTTCGGCCGCTGTGTCGGATCGTTCAGGAAAGACGGCGCCACATCAACAGCTGCGCAGCGGTTTCCGAATAAAACCCCATGGCTTGTATTTTTTACTTTGTAGAAAAAGCTGTTCGGAAACCAGGTGGACACTAGCCGCCCCCATTCCGGCGGAGTGTCAGGGTCGTATTCACCGGAAAAGATCAGAGCCGAAATGTTGCTTTTTACCGGCGTATTCTCAACTTTTCCGGCAGGCGGTACATTCCATACTTTGCAGATCTCGGGAAAGGTACTCTGGATTCCAAATCCGCGAAGTTCCTTGTATTTTGTGGTCTGGCCGCGTATTTTTCTTACATCTTGAAAAGGCATTTCTTCGCGGCACCATACCGAGTAACGCATTCCCCATACAAACCCTTCGCTGGTAAGTTTTTGCTCGCCGAAACGTCGAAAAGAAATCAGCGAATCGTAATTGCCGCTTGCCAGGGTATCGATTATGAAAGGTATGTCCGGCAAAGCACCGGTGTCCTCAAGCAGGCCATAAACATAATCGACTATTGCCTTACCGTCTGCGTAAACCCGAACCTCTGTGCCGCCGCGGTTCACTTTTATTTCTAAGGGCTTTTCATCGGCGCTTTTAACGAGCGTGTAAAATTTTTTTTGGATATCCGGGTATGCCGAATGGCAATGCGTATCTTTTGAGCAGGTTTCAAATATTAGGTTCAGCGAACGAACAACGCCATCGACACTGGTTTCGTCGTAATTTACTGTCGGCGGTAAGACCGAATCGAGAATCACGCTGCGAACGCTTTCAGGATAGTTCCTGATATAGTTAAGCATCAGCCGCGTGCTGTATGAAACTCCGTAGAGGTTCCACCGCTTGATTCCGAGCGTGCGTCGTAGATCCTCAATATCGGCCGCACTCGCGTCGCTGTCGTATGCCGCAAGATCGATTCCCTCACTGATCAGCCGGCCGCGGCAATTTCTAGCAGCTTCGAGCTCCGTTTTTCGCGCTTGTGTAACATTCAGATTCTTTTCAGCGAGGGTATGATTTGCTTCGTTCACCTCGGGGCACGGCATACTCGGCTCGGCCAACCGCGTTCCGCGCTGTTCGAAAATGATGAAATCGCGATCTTTTGTGTAAGGTGCAAGATTTCTTGATCCTTGAACACGTCCGAGCGAACCTCCGCCCGGTCCGCCGCCTGTATAGAAAATCGGATCGGGAGCGGGATCGGATGACGTGCTTTTTATTATCACTACAGGAAGCCTTATCACACGGGTTTTCGCCTTTTTGCGATTCTCTTTCACAAATAGGTTTCCGCAGTCCGCACGAATTCCTTCCGGGATCTTTACTGCGCAGTCCGATCTTTCAAATCGCGGAACTTGCTGTTGAATTTTGGGGCTCGATTGGGCTTCGCCTGCGGTAATCAAACTCAGAAAGGTTACGAAGACGAGATAAACGTTGCGCTTGTATTGATTCATTGCGGCCTCTATAAACTTTGATTTTATTTTAGTAGTAGCATATACTACTACTATGAGTCAAGATTTTTACCGAGAAAGCATAGATTCGCTTTCAACTCTCGGATTCACAGATCTTGAGGGCGCGGTTTATGCCTATTTGGTTGAAAACTCACCGGCCACACCATATCGCGTAGCGCAGGGTATCGGCAGGCCCGTAGCAAACACGTATAAGGCCGTCGAGGCACTCCATAAAAAGGGCGCTGTCCTGATAGATGAAACCGGCAATCGTATGTGCCAGGCCGTGCCGCCTCCCGAATTATTAAGCGGACTTCAAAGATCGTTTTCGGATCGGTATGAACAGGCGGCAAGAGCTCTTTCACGCCTTAAGCCGTCCGCAGAAACGGAACGCATCTTTTCGCTGACCTCCACCGAACAGGTTTTCGACCGCTGTGAACAGCTTATCGAACAAGCCGAAAGTGTTGTGCTTGTCGATGCTTTCCCGGGGATCGTCGATATAATCGGGCCATGGCTTAAAGCAGCTGCCAAACGTGATGTCACTGTGGTACTTCAGACTTACAAGCCAACTGATATAGACGGTGTCGAGGTCATACCGTACCAGGCCGCGGAGCTTTCTCTACGGCGTTGGCCCGGGCAATGGATGATCGTTGTTGTTGACGGCGCCGAATACCTTTTTGCATATATGAGCGGAGACGCCAAGGTGGTTTATCAGGCCATCTGGTGCGGAAGCGCTTTCCTCGCTTTGCCGCAGCACAGCAATCTTGCTATCGCATTTCGGGCGGCGATACTTGAACAATTCGTCAGGGAGGAAGCCGAAAACTCCGAAATGCTGGTTGCGTTAAAGCGAACCGAACAATGGCTGGTGTTAGGGACGCGCGGGTACAACGAACTTGCTGAAAAGTTTTCTTATGCTCCGATCCGCCCGCAGGGATAATTCCGTCATCGCGGGCATTTCTCAGTTTCAGGAAACTATGTAAAATATTGGTAGCCTGAACAAATGCAATACATCGAAAACTACATTGGCGGCGAACTGGTGAAACCGGTCTCAGGTGAATATCTTGACAACTTTAACCCGGCTACGGGTGAGGTCTATTCGCACATTCCGGATTCGGATGCGAGAGACGTTGAAAAGGCCGTCATAATGGCAAAAGCCGCGTTTCCGGCATGGTCAGGTACATCGAATGAACATCGGCATGATGTTCTGATGCGGCTCGTGGCATTGATCGAACGCGACCTGGATGAACTTGCCGCGGCCGAGAGCATCGACAACGGTAAACCGTTAACGCTTGCTAAATCGGTCGATATTCCCCGCGCGGTATCGAATTTCAAATTTTATGCGACTGCCTCGATGCACACGGCGACAGAGGCTCACGAAACCGTTGGACAAGCGATAAACTACACGCTCCGTCAGCCGCTTGGTGTTGTTGGCTGCATCTCGCCGTGGAATCTGCCACTTTATCTTTTTTCGTGGAAGATCGCACCGGCTCTCGCAGCGGGCTGCACGGTTGTCGCCAAACCGTCCGAGATCACACCGATGACGGCTTACATGCTTTCAATTCTCTGTATCGAAGCAGGCTTGCCGCCTGGGGTTCTAAACATAGTTCACGGCCTCGGGCCCAAAGTCGGTTCAGCGGTCGTTTCGCACAAAGATGTAAAAGCCGTCTCATTCACCGGCGGCACAAAAACCGGCGAGGAAATAGCACGCACCGCCGCTCCGATGTTCAAAAAGCTTTCGCTCGAGCTTGGCGGCAAAAACCCGAATATCATCTTTGCAGATTGCAACTACAACGAGATGCTCACGATGACGATCCGTTCATCGTTCTCAAATCAGGGACAGATCTGCCTGTGCGGTTCGCGCATTTTCGTCGAGCGTCCGATATATGAGCAGTTCAAGGGCGATTTTGTCGAACGCGTTTCGAAATTGAAGATCGGTGACCCGCTCGAACCCGGAACAGATATTGGTGCGATCGTCTCGAAACAACATTACGAAAAAATTCTTTCCTATATCGACCTTGCCAAACGGGAAGGCGGAAATATTCTCGTCGGCGGAAATACCGCAACGCTTGACGGACGCTGCCGCGACGGATGGTTTATTGAACCAACCGTAATCGATAATCTCGCGCATGACTGCCGCACAAATCAGGAAGAGATCTTCGGCCCGATCGTAACGATCACACCGTTCGATACCGAAAATGAGGTCTTAAGCTACGCCAACAGTGTGCGCTATGGCCTTTCGGCAACGGTCTGGACTGAAAATCTCTCACGCGCACATCGCGTCGCCGCGCAGATCGAATCGGGTATTGTGTGGGTAAATTGCTGGCTTCTGCGCGACCTGCGAACACCATTCGGCGGGATGAAGGACAGCGGCGTTGGCCGCGAAGGCGGCTTTGAAGCGCTTCAATTTTTTACGGAAGAAAAGAACGTCTGTATAAAGATCGACTTTGAGTAACTTTTTCTGCTTTTTAATTAATAATTGATAATTAGATAATTAATTAGCAGGAAATTCTTGCTCCTCTTTCCCCGTTGATCAATCAATTTGTCCGGAGTATCGAATATAAATGAAATTTTTAGCTACCTTTTTCTTTGCTCTCCTATTGTTTTCCGCAGTCCCGGCGCAGACCAAACCGCCGACCGAATCGGCGATGGACCGTTTTCTCCGCTACGTCAAGATCGACACGCAATCGGCTGAGGACCAGAACACTGTTCCGAGCACGAAGAAACAGTTCGACCTGGCGCGGCTGCTGGAAAAGGAACTGAACGCACTCGGCGTACAGAATGTGCGAGTGAGCGAATTCGGAATAGTTTACGGGATGGTTCCGGGCAATCTCCCGGACAACTCAAAAGTGCCGACCATTGGTTTTATCGCTCATATGGACACATCGCCGGCTGTTTCGGGTGCGAACGTCAACGCGATAATTCACAAAAATTATCAGGGCGGCGACATCGTTTTGCCGAACGATAAAACACAGGTTATAACCGTCGCGCAAAATCCGGATCTCAAAAATCTAATAGGCGACGACATCATAACGGCGGATGGCACAACACTGCTCGGCTCGGACGACAAATCGGGCGTTGCCGAGATCATGACAATGATCGACATTCTCAAGCAAAATCCGCAGATCAAACACGGCAACATCGCTATAGCGTTCACACCGGACGAAGAGGTCGGCGGCGGCATCGATAAATTTGACATTGAGGGCTGGGGAGCAAAATTTGCCTACACGGTCGATGGCGAACAGCTTGGCGATATCTCGAACGAAACGTTTTCGGCGCGTACGGCAACGGTCACGTTTCACGGCAAATCGACGCATCCGGGCACGGCGAAAGGCATTCTTGTAAATTCCATGTACGCGGCGGGTGATTTTCTTGCGCGGTTTCCCGATGTGGTAAAAAATCGTCCAGAGACAACCGAAGGCCGCGAGAGCTACATTCACCCATACGTCGGAACGCTGGATATTGAAACCTCGGTCGTTAAAATTCTGCTTCGCGATTTTGATATAAACGGGTTCCCTGCCTTGGAGCAAAAGATCAAGGACATCGTTGCCGAAACGCAGAAGAAATATCCTGCGGTCAAGATCGATTACGAATCGAAGCTTGGCTACCTGAATATGAAAGAGGTGCTAAAGGATTATCCGCAGTTGACCGATTACGCTATCGAAGCCGCAAGACGCGCGGGCGTTAAAGCAGAACTGCGGCCCATACGCGGCGGAACGGACGGCTCAAACCTTACCGCCCGCGGATTGCCGACGCCGAACCTATTCACGGGCGGGCATAATTTTCACGGGAAACTCGAATTTAACTCACGCGGCGGCCTTGAAAAGACAACCGCCACGCTTGTTAATCTCGTGCAGATCTACGCCGAAAAGGCGAAATAACTACTTCTCCACATACAGGTCGGGAAATTCTTTCTTAAGGTTCTCGACCTTTGGAATGTCGTTTATAACGATGTACGGCTGATCAGGATGATTTGCCAGATAGTTTTGGTGATAGTCCTCAGCCATATAAAAATCCTTCAGCGGAACGACCTGAGTGACGATCGGCTTCGAAAAGGCCTTCGAATTTGTAAGCTGCGTTATGTAATCCAGCGCCGCTTTTTTCTGATCTTCCGATGTGTAAAAGATCGCAGAGCGGTACTGCGAGCCGGTGTCAGGCCCCTGGCGGTTCAGCTCCGTCGGGTCGTGAACGACCGAGAAAAATATCTTCAGCAGTTGATCGTAACTTACCTGCTGCGGGTTGAATTCTACGCGGACCGATTCGGCATGGCCGGTGTCGCCTTCGCTAACGCGATCATATTCCGCAGTTTTTGCTGACCCGCCTGCGTAACCCGATTTGACGTCGATCACGCCTTTGACGTGTTTATACACCGCATCGACGCCCCAAAAACATCCGCCGGCAAATACAGCAGTTTCCATTGTGCTTCCGGTCTTTGGCGTTGCCGCAGCTACGGGCGCCGGGTCTGGAAGCGGCTTGGACGCAGCGTTTTCGGCAACGCTGCACGCCATCGATATACAGAAAATTGCAAATGAAAAAAGTATGGCAAGAATTTTTAACATATCTCCTGACCTCAACTAACCTATAATATAATATCGTCGCAAATTAATATTTAGATGCACTCCGCGAGCCGTACGATTTGACATTATGGCACCACGGTTGTATTCCCTAAACATAAGACTCTATTCCATTTGATGCGATTTGTTTAGATTTGGATGAACGATGAATTGATCGAATCTTCGCGAGCCCCTGAGCCGGTCGGCTTGTACCCGCATGCTCGGCGTGTAGGAAACTTGTTGTTTCTGTCCGGCGTGGGCCCGCGCGAGCGCGGTAAAAAAGAGATTCCCGGTGTGGTTCTGGATCGATCCGGAAACATAGAATCCTACGATATCGAAATACAATGTCGTTCGGTGTTTCGGAACGTAAGATACATTCTTGAGGACGCGGGTTCATCATGGAACAACATCGTTGATGTAACTGTTTTTTTGACGAATATGAAGAACGATTTCGCGGCCTACAACCGCGTCTATGCTGAATATTTTGCTGAAAATAAACCGTCCCGGACGACGGTCGAAGTCAATAAACTCCCGACACCCATCGCGATCGAACTAAAGGTGATCGCAACCATTGAGTAAAGCCATTTTAAGGAGATAAAAGTGATAGAAACAAAAGGTTACGCAACACATGATGACAAGGCCAAATTCGTCCCATTCGATTTTTCTCGCCGTGATCTCGGGCCGCACGACATTTTGATGGATATTCAGTATTGCGGCATCTGCCATTCGGATATTCACCAGGCGAAAAACGAGTGGCAGAACTCGATGTACCCGATGGTGCCCGGACACGAGATCGTCGGGCGGGTAACGCAGATTGGGGATGCCGTCACGAAATTTAAGGTCGACGATACGGCTGGCATAGGCTGTTTTGTCGATAGTTGCCGCGAGTGCGAGTACTGCAAAGCAGGCACGGAACAGTTTTGCGTCAAACAGGCCGCCTGGACGTATAACTGCACCGAAATGGACCGTGTAACCCCGACGTTTGGGGGTTATTCAAAGCACTATGTCGTTGACGAAGCATACGCGTTAAAGATAAAAGCGGACAAGGATCTGTCGGGTGTCGCTCCTCTGCTGTGCGCCGGCATTACGACCTATTCGCCCCTGCGGCGATTTAAGGTCGGCGAAGGTTCAAAGGTTGGCGTCGTCGGTCTGGGTGGGCTCGGTCACATGGCGGTAAAGCTTGCGGCCTCGATGGGCGCCGAAGTAACTGTTTTCAGCACGTCGCCATCAAAGGAACAGGACGCACGAAAGCTGGGCGCGCATAATTTTGTCGTCACGCGCGACCCTGAAAATCTCGCGCCGCTTGCCGGAACGTACGATTTTATTCTTGACACTGTTTCGGCGAATCATGACGTCAACCAGTATCTGGACCTCCTCAAAGTGAACGGCGCGATGGTCGTCGTCGGCGTTCCGACCGAGCCATTACAGGTCGTGTCTTTTAAATTGATCATGGGCAACCGGATTCTTGCCGGATCGGGCATCGGGGGCATTCGAGAAACACAGGAAATGCTCGATTACTGTGCCGAGCACAACATCACCTCGGATGTAGAAGTCATCCCGATAACAAACATCGAAGAAGCGTACGACCGTACTATAAAATCGGATGTTCGTTATCGATTTGTTATTGATATGGAGTCGTTACAAGCATGAGATATGTCGCGCTGCTCCGCGGCATAAACGTGGGCGGCAATAACATGATAAAGATGGAGACGCTGCGCTCGACGTTCGAAAACCTTGGTTTCGAGAACGTCAAAAGCTATATAAACAGCGGCAATCTGGCATTCGATTGCAAAAACCCGCGCGTGAGCAAGGGCGAATTACGCGACGCGAAACTGTCTGCAATGATCCACGACGCGATCAAAAAAGATTTCGGTTTCGACATCTCCGCAATGGTTCGCTCGATGGATGAGATCAAGGAGATAGTGAAAAACAACCCATTCGACGGCCAGTTCGAAAACGATAAGTATATGCACGTTTTCTTTCTTGAAAGTGAATTGTCGAACGGACATCAAGAATTGATCAACTCTATCGTCAACGACAACGAACGCATCAAGGTGTTGGACCGAACGCTTTATTGCTGTCTGAAGATCAGCATCCTCGACAGCTCGGTTGGGAAAGGCTTTATCGATAAGAAGCTGAAAATTCCGGCGACTGGAAGGAACTGGCGAACGGTTACAAAACTCGCGGAGCTCTAGTAGATGTTGAAAATCGAGGAACTATTTGACGACTGGGTGGAGTTTGATGTGGCACAGTATTATTTGGCGTGTTTGTTATCATTAACGACCTATGATCCGTCCGGCGGATTTGCTCGAATGAAAGGACCATTTTCCTGGAAAAGTGAGTTCGGTACAATGTGCTATGAAATTCTGGAAAAAATGGCCAACGCGGATTTGCTTGAAAGAAATGAAGTCCGAGGATATCGGTGGAACAAATCTTTTGATGCTTATTGGCTAAGAGATGAGCTACGTCCGTCAGCGGAGGAATAGAAATCAATGCCTATTCAAGGACCTTTCAATTTTCAAAAATGGATCGATGAGCATCGGCATTTGCTCAAGCCGCCGGTCGGTAATCAATGCGTCTATGATGCTGAAGATTTTATCGTGATGGTCGTGGGCGGACCGAATTCGCGTAAAGACTACCACTACGATGAAGGCGAAGAATTTTTCTATCAACTTGAAGGCGAAATCACCGTAAAAATTCAGGAAGACGGCAAAGCGGTCGATGTTCCTGTTCGCGAAGGCGAGATGTTCCTGCTGCCGCCGCGCGTGCCGCACAACCCTGTTCGCGGTGTGAACACCATCGGTATGGTGATCGAGCGAAAACGCCGTGCAGGTGAAAAAGACGGCTTGTTGTGGTTCTGCGAAAATTGCAACGACAAGCTTTACGAGGAATATTTCGAGCTCGAAGATATCACAACACAGTTTCAGGGTGTATTTGCAAGGTTTTACGGTGATGAAAATTTGCGAACCTGCAAAAATTGCGGCGCGGTTATGGAGCCGCCGCCGGTCGTAAGTTAATTTGATGGCTAAACTCGTTGATGAGCTGAAAGAATTGGTTTCAGCGTTTGAAAGCAACGGAATTGAATACGCTCTTTGTGGCGGCTTGGCAATGGCAGCTCATGGATTTGTGCGCGCAACAATGGATATTGATATATTGATTCCTGAAGAATCTCTAGAGAAAGCGTATCAGGTCGGCGCGGAGAAGGGTTTTGACATTCGTGGCCTTGATATTTCGTTTAAAGAGCGTGCGGTCGAAATCCGCCGGATATCAAAAGTCGTGGGCGAAGACGTAATTTCGCTCGACTTACTTTTGGTTACGCCACAGGTTGAAGAAATATGGAAAACCCGCGAAAAGATAGATTTTTTAGGGGACAAATTATCGATTGTCTCACGGGACGGACTGATCAGCATGAAGAGGTTGGCGGGCAGACCACAAGACCTTGTCGATATCGAGAGATTGGAAAATGAAGCAAGTTGACATGTCGGAAAAGGCTGTGTTGCGGCGCCTACGCCAAGTTGATCAGCTGCGCGAACTAAGCCTTTCGCTTATGAGAGCAAAGAGACTTCATGACGCTAAGTTGAGGGAAAGCAATGTATCTAGTTCATCAGAACCACCCTCTGATAAAAACACAAAACACTAATCGCAGACTCGTATCGCATGTTAAAAATAGACGTTCACACCCACATTCTTCCGAAAGAGATTCCTGACTGGAAAGGCAAATTCGGTTACGGCGGGTTTATCTCGCTCGACCATCACAAACCTTGCTGCGCTCGTATGCTAAAGGACGACGGGCAATTTTTTCGCGAGATCGACGACAACTGCTGGAACCCCGAAAAACGGATCGAAGAGTGCGACGAGGTCGGCGTCAAGGTGCAGGTTTTATCGACCGTTCCGGTGATGTTCAGCTATTGGGCAAAGCCAGCTGACGGCGCCGAGGTCGCCAAATATCTGAACGACGAGATCGCCGAAGTCATTGGCGAATATCCGCTTAGATTTATAGGGCTTGGCACAGTCCCGATGCAGGACACGGCCCTTGCGATAAAGGAACTCGAACGCTGCAAACAAAACGGTTTTGCCGGTGTTGAGATCGGGACAAACATTAACCAGTTGAATCTTGGCGAACCGCGATTTTTTGATTTTTTTGCAGCGTGCGAGGAGCTCGGCATGGCGATTTTCGTTCATCCGTGGGACATGATGGGCGAAAAGGACATGCAGAAATACTGGTTGCCATGGCTTGTCGGAATGCCCGCAGAATGTTCGCGTGCGATCTGCTCGCTGATATTTTCGGGTGTGTTAGAACGTCTGCCAACGCTTCGTATGTGTTTCGCACACGGTGGTGGAGCGTTTCCTGCGACGCTGGGACGCATCGAGCACGGATTCGACGTTCGGCCCGACCTCTGTGCAGTTGATAATCCTCATAGCCCGCGAAAATATCTTGGCCGAATGTTTTTCGATTCGCTGGTGCACGAGGCAGCAAAGCTTGATTACCTGATAAAACTGGTCGGCGCCGATCAGGTCTCGCTTGGTTCCGATTACCCGTTTCCGCTCGGGGAGGCCGTTCCGGGACGGCTTGTCGAATCAATGCCCTACGACGACGAGATCAAGGCGATGCTTTTTCACGGCTCGGCTTTGAATTGGTTAAATCTGGAAAAGACACAATTTGAATATGAATAAGCTTCGATATAGTGCCTTCATTACTGTTGTTATTGCATGTACAGTTATGTCATTTAATCAAAATGCGGAAGGCCAGGTTGCTAATTTTTCTCTTGATAATCCGCTGGACTTGTTAAAAGCGTACGATATTGCGTGGAATAAGAAGGACGTCAGGTTTGTCAGCGAGCTTCTTGCACCGAACTATGTTTACTTCACATCGGACGGCAAAACATCGTCGCGTAACGAAACTTTGGATTTCTTACGATCACCGGAGTACAAACTTACGTTCGCCGAACGATCTGAGATTAAAACCTACAAGACGGGAAATACCATTGTTATAAGCAGCCGTTGGAAAGGGCGCGGCACTTATGGAGGTGAGGCGATCAACGATGACCAGCGATGTGGGATAGCATTGGCGAAGGTAGAGAAAAAGTGGAAGATTGTTAGCGAGCACTGTACGCAGATCACGGCAAAATAAAATGCCCGGCTTTTTTCCGGGCATCGTTAAGTAAACTAAGATCAAAATCCGCTCGATCGGATGCTGCCTAAATCGGCTACCTGCCTCTTGTTTTTCTCAAGGGCCTCTTTTTCGGCGTCCGATCTGATCAGCGAGTATTCACCTGACCCGATAGATATTTTCGCAAGAAAACGGTTGTTTATATAACGGTTAAAAACCAGTTCCGGTTCGCCTGATCTTTTCTCGCCGGAACGATTGACGATCACGCGGTCGAGACTGTTGCCGTTGTTATCACGAATAGTTAAATTTGCATGTCCTGAAAGTGTTGTGATAACGGCCAGATGATAATCGCCCGCTTGATATGTTCTGCCTCCGAGACTAAAGTCGAACGGGATCTTTGTATCGATCTTTGTGACGGTTTGGGCATTAGCGGAAAATGTTGAAAATATGATCGCAGCTGCAGCAAGCAATGAAAGCTGTATAAATTTTTTCATAAGAACCTCCGATTTATGAATAATGTTTTGCAAGGGTTTATTCCTTACCATTAACGCGAGCCGTGAGTTAAAAATGTATCAGCCCGCGTCAGTGGAAACGTCTTACGGGCAACCGCTTTCAAATGTTCCATTAATAATTTAAATTCAAAAACGAATGCAGGAAATAAAATTTGAGTATGAAAACTCCGCAGATTTTGCGTTAAAGATGGACGCGGTCGATCCGCTGGCGCATTTTCGTGAGCGCTTTTTTGTTCCGCGTCACCCAAACGGTGAAGAGGTTATCTATTTCACCGGCAACTCGCTAGGGCTTCAGCCAAAAACCACGCGTGAGTATGTCGACCGGGAATTAAAAGATTGGGAAACGCTCGGTGTCGAGGGCCACCTTCACGCAGAGCATCCATGGCTTCCCTATCACGAATTTCTTACCGAACAGATGGCGCGCGTGGTCGGTGCAAAACCCATCGAGACGGTCGTGATGAACTCGCTCACGGTAAATCTGCATTTGTTGATGGTTTCGTTTTACCCTCCCACCGGGGAACGGTACAAGATCGTCATGGAAAAAGGCGCGTTTCCGTCAGACCAATACGCGGTTCAGTCCCAAATACTTTTTCATGCGCAAAGGCCAGAACGGCCTACATCAACGGGTCGGTTCGTGTCCGACGCCGAGCAAACATCCGGCCGATTGGTGGAAATTACTCCTCGTCCGGGCGAATCTGTGCTCCGCACCGAAGACATCGTCGAAGCAATAGAGCGCGAAGGTAATTCGATCGCTTTGATCCTGCTCGGCGGCGTCAACTATTACACAGGCCAGGCGTTCGATATGCAGGCGATCACGAATGCCGGGCATAAAGCCGGAGCTATAGTTGGTTTCGATCTTGCGCATGCCGCCGGAAATCTCGAATTGCACCTGCACGACTGGGACGTCGATTTTGCCGCATGGTGTTCGTACAAATATCTCAATGCCGGTCCGGGCGGCGTGGCTGGAGCTTTCATTCATGAACGTCACGCCAACGCTTTCGATTTGCCGCGATTTGCCGGATGGTGGGGACATGATAAGGAAACGCGGTTTTTGATGGGTCCGGAATTTCGTCCCATTCCTGGTGCCGAAGGCTGGCAGATCTCAAACCCGCCGATCCTGCAAATGGCCGCGCTCCGGGCGTCACTTGAGATCTTTGACGAAGCGGGCATGAATGCCCTGCGAGCAAAATCGGAAAAGCTGACCGGCTATCTGGAATTTTTGTTGTCCAAGATCGAGGACGACCGCATTTCGGTAATTACGCCGTCCGACGCGGCGCAGCGCGGCTGCCAACTTTCGATCCGGGTGAGAAATTCGGACAGGTCGCTGTACGAAAAGATCGTGGCTCACGGCGTTTCTGCCGACTGGCGCGAGCCTGATGTGATACGCGTAGCTCCCGTGCCGCTTTATAATTCATTTTCGGATGTTTTGCAGTTTGTTGAGATTCTTAAACGCAGTCTCAAAGTTTAAACGCAGAGGCCGCAAAGACCGCTGAGATATTTTTTAGCGTCTCTGCGTGCCCGCTGGTCTCCGCGTCAACGTTTCTTTATGTCAAAAGTTGTCATAATCGGTGCTGGCCTCGCCGGTTCACTGCTTGCTATTTACCTCGCAAAACGCGGGATTTCGGTTGACGTTTACGAAGCGCGGCCCGATATGCGTAAACAGGAGATCACGGCGGGCCGTTCGATAAATCTCGCTTTGTCCGATCGCGGCATCACGGCGCTTCGCGAAGTCGGCATGGACGAATATATGCTTGCCGAAGCTGTACCGATGTTCGGCCGCATGATCCATTCCGTTTCGGGGGAAACAAAACT
>DATJGV010000350.1:0-5479 GCA_035494575.1 Pyrinomonadaceae bacterium
GCGGTTCCTCCGCCGAAACTCGTTCATGCTTTGTACACATGCGGACAGGAATGTCCGCGCTCCATTTATGAATAATTCAAAACCTTACGTGCTTGATCTAAGCGAAGTCGGTGCTGACGATGTTGCGCTTGTGGGAGGCAAATGTTCCAGTCTCGGCGAGTTGTTTCGCGAACTGACCGCTCAAGGCGTTCGCGCAGTTGACGGGTTTTCGACGACGAGTCATGCGTACGAAGTACTGCTCGAGACCGGAGGGTTGCGTAAGAGTTTACGAAAACTCTTAAAAGGGCTTGATGTAAACGATCTCGAAGAGCTCGCGCGTGTCGGCGGAGAGGCTCGCAGGATGATGCTCGAAACACCGTTTCCGTCCGAAGTCGAGGAGCAAATTCATAACTCGTATCTAAATCTCGGAAACCGCATCGGCAAGAAAAATTTTGAAGTTGCCGTGCGTTCGTCCGCAACGGCGGAAGATCTGCCTGACGCCTCATTCGCCGGTCAGCAGGACACGATACTAAATGTCAAAGGAACCGAGCGGCTGATTCAGGCGTGCCACGAATGCTACGCGTCGCTGTGGACCGATCGCGCGATCTCGTATCGCACGGCGAAAGGATTTGATCATTTTGATGTCGCTCTTTCGATCGGAATTCAGCCGATGGTGCGTTCCGACATTGCGTGTTCCGGCGTTATGTTCACGCTCGATACGGAAAGTGGTTTTCGCGATGCGGTGGTGATAAACGGTGCTTGGGGTCTGGGCGAAGCTGTCGTGCAGGGCATGGCGACGCCCGACGAATGGATAGTATTCAAACCTACGCTGAAACTCGGTTACAGACCGATAGTTACGCGAAAGCTTGGCGTAAAAGAAGTCAAGATGGTCTTTGCCGACGATGGTACCGGAACTCAGGTCCGTGACGTTGTTGCGACGCAGCGAAACCGATTTTGTCTTGCCGGATTTGAGGTTTTGAGGCTTGCCGAATGGGCTTGCGCGATCGAGGACCATTACTCAAAACGCGCGGGGCGTCATCAGCCGATGGATATCGAGTGGGCAAAGGACGGCATAACGGGCGAGCTCTTTATTCTACAAGCGAGGCCGGAAACCGTTCATGCTCAGAAGACGGAGAACTATATTGAGAAATACAAGCTGAGCGATGATCACGGAGCACCTTTGGCGACCGGCGTCGCCGTGGGTGAAAAGATCGGGCACGGCACGGCTCACGTGCTTATGGATCCGGAACGGCTGAGGACATTTAAGGAAGGCGAAATTCTCGTGACCTCAATGACCGATCCAGCGTGGGAGCCCATAATGAAACGTGCCTCTGCAATTGTCACCGACCGCGGCGGGCGGACGTGTCATAGCGCGATCATCAGCCGCGAGCTTGGCATTCCGTGTATCGTCGGAACCGGAAACGCGACCGAGGTCCTGCGAACCGGCACGGACATAACGGTGTCGTGCGCCGAGGGCGACCGCGGAAATATTTATTATGGCAAGATCGATTACAAGCTTGAAAAACACAAGATAACCGATAACGTGAGGCCGAAAACGCAGGTGATGATGAACGTGGGCGATCCGGACCACGCATTTGCCGTTTCTCGTTTGCCGAATGACGGTGTCGGTCTGGCACGACTGGAATTTATAATCAACAATCATATCGGTATTCACCCGATGGCACTGGTGAATTATCCGAATTTGAGACGGCGCGAGGACATCGAAACCATCTCGAACCGCATCCTTGAAGAAGACCCTAAAGAGTTCTTTGTCAGAAAATTGAGCGAGGGTGTCGGGCGCATCGCGGCAGCGTTTTATCCGAAACCAGTGATCGTGCGGATGTCGGATTTTAAATCGAACGAGTATGCAATGCTGATCGGCGGAAAGGAATTTGAGCCTGAAGAAGAAAATCCGATGATCGGTTTTCGCGGTGCGTCGCGATATTACGACGACCGGTACAAGGCCGGTTTTCGGCTGGAATGTCTTGCCTTGTGCCGTGCCCGTGAGGACATGGGCCTGACAAATATCAAACCGATGATACCGTTTTGCCGCACGGTCGAGGAGGGCGAAAGGGTGATAGCCCTGATGGCCGAGTACGGGCTGGTTCAGGGCGAGAACGATCTGGAAATCTACGCTATGTGCGAGCTGCCGGCGAATGTGGTTTTCGCGGATGAGTTTTTAAAGGTTTTTGACGGTTATTCGATAGGTTCCAATGACCTGACGCAGCTTGCGCTTGGTCTGGACCGCGATTCGGAAATGGTCGCTCATCTTTTCGACGAACGTAACGGCGCGGTCGAAAAAATGGTCGCAATGGCGATCGACGCAGCCATACGGAACGGTAAGAAAATAGGGATCTGCGGCCAAGCGCCATCGGATTATCCTGAATTTGCGGAATTCTTGGTAAAACGCGGGATCAATTCGATATCACTAAATCCGGATACGGTGATACAGACAACGCATCATATCTTGGAAACCGAGAAGGCGTTAGGACAGTAATAATGGTGCAGCCGATCGAAAACTACGTTCCGCAGACTATTGCCGCTACGTTTCGTCGGCAGGCGGTAAAGGTATGGAGTGTTTCGCTGCTGCTGGTTTTCGCGTGGGTTTTCGCAATTTTGCTGGCGCCGCTGGCAAAAGCCAATGGGTTCGCGAATGTTGCGGCTCCCATATACGGTTTTTTTTCTTATATTTGCCACCAGATATCCAACAGATCGTTTCATGTTGAGGGCGAACAGTTTGCGGTATGTTCGCGATGTTTCGGTGTCTATTTTGGTCTGCTTGCAGGCTTCTTGATCTATCCGCTGTGGAGAAAGATCGACGATATCGAGCCCGTTCCCCGATTTTGGCTATTTCTTTCAATGATTCCGATAGGCGTTGATTGGTCGCTCGGGGTTTTTGGCATCTGGGAAAACACGCATCTATCAAGGTTTATTACCGGGTTGATCCTCGGAATTGCATGCGCGACGTTTTTGGTGCCGGGGCTGGTTGAAATAACCAGAAATTTGTCGCTGAGGTTCCGTCGACAAAAAATTGCTGCGTCAGGCGGGTAAATCAGGAATCCGCAAACCAAAATGCAAAATAAAAAGGCTGCCTCGCTGGCAGCCATTTTTCATCTAAACCAAGTTAAGATAATGATTTCTGATAACTTGTTGGCAATACACTGTTTACTGGTGTATCCCATGATAAGCAAAACTTATTATAACGATTTCCGTTGAGGTGCGCAAGCGCAAGCTGCAACTATCGTTGACTATTGGTCGTAAAAATAGCAGAATTGGTAAACCAATTGACAATTGCTATGAGTTTTACACGTGACAGCGCCGTGGCGCGGGCCAAACGCGATTTGGCAGGACGCCTGGGCATTTCGGAGGGCGATATCAGCGAGGTTTCGACATCGGAAAAGGATTTTCCCGATATGTCGCTCGGTGCACCCGAAAAGGGCGAAATGTCGGCTCAGATGATCTCGAGCGGGTGGCAGATCAGACTTGGGGCCAAGGGAATGGATTACGAGTATCGAGCGGATAAATATCAGCTCCGCCTGCACGATTTTAAGGGAACGAATTACGTTGTGGAATCGTGATCGCGGTTGGAGTGGAGAGGTGAATATGAATCGCAATAATATCTGGATACATATCGGCATTGCCGTAATTTTGGTCACGCTAGCAGCAGTGCTCGGGCAGATCGACCGTTGGCGGTCAGCGCTGAAAATAAACACAAGTCCGTCGGTGCGTTCAACGCCAATGCCGAAGAGCGTCGCGCGAACAAAAGAGGACAATGAACCGGAGGTTTTGGTTAGGTTCAAGCCGGGTGTGACACTCGCCGAGATCAAGAAGATCACCGCGATGAACAACGATGTGGTTGAGGACGAGATCGAGTCGGTCAAAGGATTAACAGCGATCGATGACCTCGATAATGCAGACGCCGAAGCGGTTGCGGAACAATATCGCGAGATGTCGAGCGTGGTCAGCTACGCAGAGCCAAATTATCAGATCAAGCTGGATGATCCGGCTCAGTCGTATTCGATCCAGGATGGTGTCCATCGCCCGAATGATGCAACGCCTGATGATCCGCAATTTTCGCAGCAGTGGGCCCTTAATAACATCGGCCAGGACGGTGGAACGAAGGGCGCGGACATAAAGGCTCTCGAAGCATGGCAGCAAACACAGGGAAGCGACAAGGTAGTGGTGGCGGTTTTGGACAGCGGCGTCGATTACACACACACCGACCTGCGGGCAAATATGTGGCTACGGCCCGACAATTTGCCGCAATATACTGACGACGAACTCGGCACATTCAACGACGAAAACGGATTTAACGGAACCGACAACGCTGCGGACCCGATGGATGACAACGGCCACGGAACGCATTGTGCCGGCATCATCGGTGCCGAGGGCAACAACGGTGAAGGCATTGCCGGGGTCAACTGGAACGTTCGCATCATGCCGCTAAAATTTATGGGACGCGGCGGATTCGGTACGACCAAGGACGCGATCGAGGCGATAAATTACGCCATCGACCGCAAACAGCACGGTGTGAACGTCCGCGTCATTAATGCAAGCTGGGGTTCGACGCAAAAATCGAAGGCGCTTGAGGATGCAATTCGCGCAGCAGGCGAACAGGGAATCTTGTTCGTTGCGGCCGCGGGGAACGACGGATCGAATAACGACAAACGTCCGCATTACCCGTCGAATTACGACCTGCCGAATGTCATAAGCGTTGCGGCGCTTGACCGGAACGACCAACTGGCGTCGTTCTCGAACTGGGGACCGAAAACCGTCCACATCGCCGCTCCGGGTAAGGATATAGATTCGACCTGGCTGAATGACGACTATCGAGAAGCGTCGGGAACATCGATGGCCGCTCCACATGTGGCGGGCGTCGCGGCGTTGATACTGGCGAAGGAACCGAACCTGTCAGTTGAGAAACTTCGCGATCGGCTGTTGAGATCTGTCGATCCGATCGATTCGCTAAAAGGCAAGATCGAGAGCGGCGGACGGCTCGACGCGGCAAAGGCTTTGAAAGACTAATTTAAGATTAATTGAAGAATCGAGTGGCGAAGGCGATGATGTCCTCGCCACTTTTTGCGTCCGTAAGAAATAATCCTTGTCATACAGATGCTATGGCGCCATAATTCCCGTGTTCATCCAATCAGTTCCCACGAAAATCGAATGTCGAATGACGTTTTCAATGTTTCGCGACGGAGACGCCATCTATGTTCTGTATGTTCAAAGAGGAGGACTAAGATATGGGAAACATTTATGTGCCCACGCGCAAAGAATTACATTACACGCGTTCGACGCCCGCGTTTATTGCTCAGGGAGATACTCATCTTTGCTGGGCCGCGTCGCTGCAGTCATGGCTGGACGTTACCGTGCGTGAATTCGGTGAGGCCACCGGCACCTGGTCCGGTCCCGAGGCGGAGAGGAACTTTTTCAACGGTTTGCCCTGGAAACGCGAGCGTCTTGAGCTTAAGGATATGATCGGACGATGGGGAGACCTCTT
>DATJGV010000351.1:0-6226 GCA_035494575.1 Pyrinomonadaceae bacterium
GAGGGCATCAATTTTGTCGAGTGCATGAATCCGGCCGAAGCGGTTCCGGACGAATACAACGCAGTAAGGGCTCTGATATTTGAACGGCTAAATTACAACGCGGAGAGCGGCAAGTTTGAAAACACCGGCGAGATGCACGAATTCCCTGCCCGGACGGTTTGCGTCGCCGCAGGTACGTCGCCGAACGTCATCTACGAAAAGGAAAAACCCGGAACGTTTCGCCTTGACGAATGGCGGCAGTTTTTCCTGCCCCATAAATTGGAAAGAAACGGCAAAGGCGAGTTCCACGTCGTCGAAGCGGGCAAAGGCGAGTCGGGATTTTTCACTTCATACGAGCACGACGGAAAATTCATCACCTACTATGGCGATAACCATCCGAAATATGCCGGCAATGTCGTCAAGGCGATGGCATCGGCGAAACACGGCTACCCCAAGATCGTGGAGCTGTTTCAGGACGAGCTCGCGGATCGGGGATCGCTGCCGCAGTGGGAACGGGACGCGATCTTTGACAAGCTCGAAGCGGCGCTTGACGAACAGCTTCGCGCGTACGTTGTAAAGGTGGAACGGCTAACGCCGACGATCGTCGACGTTATTGTCAAAGCTCCGCTGCAGGCACGCAAATTCGAACCCGGACAGTTTTACCGCCTGCAAAACTTCGAAACATCGGCTCCGGTCGCTGACGGCACGCGGTTGATGATGGAAGGCCTCGCTCTGACCGGAGCGTGGGTGGACGAAGAAAAAGGCCTGCTGTCGATGATCGTTCTCGAAATGGGTACGTCGTCGCGGCTGTGCTCGCTGCTGCGCGAGGGCGAAGAGGTACTTGTGATGGGCCCGACCGGAACTCCCACCGAGATCCCAGAAAACGAAACTGTTCTGCTTGCAGGCGGCGGTCTTGGAAATGCAGTGTTGTTCTCGATCGCACGGGCTCTGCGTGAAAAGAAAAACCACGTTATTTACTTTGCCGGATACAAGAACGGCAGCGACCTGTTCAAACGCGAAGAGATCGAAAAGGCAACAGATCAGGTCGTGTGGGCGACCGATTTTGGCGACGAGATAAAGCCGCACCGCCAATATGATTCGCATTTCCGCGGCAACATCGTGCAGGCGATGGTCGCCTATGCCGAAGGCCGGCTTGGCGACACACGCGTAAATTTAAAGGACGTTGACCGCATCATTGCGATCGGCTCGGACCGCATGATGAACGGTGTCCGCGAGGCACGCCACACGACCTTAAAGCCTTATCTGAATCCACAGCACACCGCGATCGGTTCGATCAACTCACCCATGCAGTGCATGATGAAGGAGGTCTGCGCACAGTGCCTGCAGCGGCACGTAAACCCGCACACAGGCGAAGAGTTTTTCGTCTTCTCATGCTTCAACCAGGACCAGCATCTTGATTTCGTCGATTTCAAAAACCTCAACGAACGGCTAAAGGCAAACAGCGTCCAGGAAAAACTGTCGAACATGTGGCTGGACAAAGCGTTCGGGCGTGAGGAGTTTAAGAAACTCTACGGGCAGATAAAATAGACGCGCATACGGAGAACGAAGTCTGTACCGCCTGTGCCTGAGTGGGTTAAGAACGGGAATAGAACGCGGATAAAACGGATTGCGCAGATTTGTGCGGATCGGAAAAACAAATTATAGATTTTTCTATCTGCGAATATCCGCTTGGTCCGCGTTCAAAATATCCAAACTTCACCCGCCCGCTAGGCAGGTAGGACCGACCTACCGGCTCGACAATAACTGCTTCTGCTACGTTAATCCTAAAAATTTTGTAATGTTCGTCCTGTCTGCTTCGTGTTTCTTCCTTCCAGAAGAAAAGTTTTCCCTCTCGATATTTTTCGACCGCTTTTCTCGCGTTTAAAGCTAAAGGTCGATCTCTTGCATCACGCAAAGGCGTTTAGCCTTAATAAAGAACCCTTAATCCTAGATAATCACCGGATGAACGGTGTCGCTTTTATACCCAACATGATCAACAAAATTAAATACCTTCTCTTACTAATTTTATGTGCCGGCATAGTCGGCGGAATGACAAACATCACAGCCCAAACTCGCGATACGATCCTCGTTTCAAAAAGCGGGGCAACACTCAGGCAATCGGACATTGATAAAATGATCGAGTTTTATGAATGGGCATTTGAGGCCCGGTTCTCTGCCGAGCAAAAGACGAAATTTGCCGAATACACGGCTCGGGAATTTCGCACCGACCCGACAAAATATCGCACGACGATCGACGATATAGTCGCAACTTTCGAAAAAATAAGCGCGGGCGACGAAAGCGCCCGGCAGAGAACGCGTAACAATTTTCTCCCGGCGTTCGTGGCGGAAATGCGGAATAGCACGGACGAGAATTCGCAGATGCTGCTTGCGATTTACGAAGCGGCCCACGGCGAAAATAATGCTAATGTCACTTCAACCAAAGACGCGGAGGAACCGGAAGCAGCCGTGGGTAACATTTCTGGGCTCGCCGGCACTTGGGCTTGGGCTCGTTCGGGCAGCTCGACCTATTCGACGGGCGGCTCATATATGGGCAGCAACGGCTCGCGTTTCACATACAAGTTTCTTGCCAATGGTGCAGTCGAGTTCACGGGAATAATGAACGTGATGACGGGCGGTTGCAGAATGCAGATATTCAAATCGGCAAAAGGCAGAGCAAGCTTGAACGGCGAAACACTCACCATCAGTTGGTCGCCGGCGTCATTTAGCCGTGACGATTCGTGCGACCGTGCGGGAAACTACACGAAAACCTTACCGGCCGAAACGGAAAAGTTCCAGATAAAATTTAAGACCGATTACGGTCAACGGCAGCTTTGCATGACGGGAAAGGACGAAACCTGTTATAGCCCGTCAAACTAAGCTTGCGCTTGCAACTTAGATTTCCGTAGGTATTGCGTTTAGCGGTAAGGGTCGTTTCTTTTTCGTGTTATTTCGTGTTTGTTCCTGGTTCCCGTCTTTCGCAAGATCAAAGGAACCACGAAATAACACAAAAAGACACGAAAAGGAGATTTATAAAAAAATGCAGTATTTTCTACCGGAAAGCACTAGCTCTAACAAAATTGGCTGATAACTCAAAATTGAAAGCTGTCAGCTATTATTTTGCCAACGCTGTCGCCTCGGCGGTTTTTTATCGGCATTGGTGAAACGTCCGGCAGATCGCTGCCGGATAGAATTCCGAGCTTGCGCAAGATCTCGACTGCAACGACCGGACGTGCGCGTTTGTCGTCGCCGTCCTCAATTTTTAGTGCGATCGCAAGTCCCGCGGGCCATTTCTCACTCGGCGCGGCAGCGCAAAGCCATACTCCGTCGGCACCGACTTTTGAGATCAATTTTCCCGGCACGGCCTGCATCAGCATTGTATCGAGACGTTCGGTACCGCCGATGAGTTCGGGAAACTTGATCATCGCGTTGACGATGCGCGTACACGCGAGACGGACGTTGTCGCTGAAATTTTCAGGGCGGATCAGGTTTACAAAACTCTTCGCCATTGCCGAGAGCGGCAGTGCGAAATTCGGAGCGGCGCAGCCGTCTATGCCGATCTGAATTTTGTTTTTGGAAATCTCGGTAAACAGCGAAATAGTTTCGACGATCATCTGCTGAACCGGATTTCGCGGATCACAATACGTGCCGGTGTCCGCGCCGACGTGTTTTGCGACAGCGAGCATCGCTGTGTGCTTGCCGGAACAGTTGTTATGAAGCTGGGTCGGCTCGATTCCTGAACGAAGCATTCGCTTAGCTTCGGCGTCATTGAACGGCAAGTGCGTGCCGCAATGAAGATCGGATTCCTTCAGGCCGATCTTGTCGAGCATTCTCTGCGCAGTCGCCACGTGGACGGGTTCGCCTGAGTGCGACGCGCAGGCAAGCGCGATCTCGTTTTCGTCAAAGCCAAAAGTGTCGGCCGCGCCGCTCGTCACTAAAGGCATCGCCTGAAACGGTTTGCATGCGGAGCGAAAAAACGTGACCGTCGCCGGGTCGCCTACAGCCATTACCGTCTTGCCGCTTCCGTCCATGACGATAAAATGGCCGCGATGAACGGATTCAACCGTGGTGCCGCGAATAACTTGGGCAAGAATTGGAACTTCCATAAAATAATTGGCCGCGGATCAACGCAGATGAACACAGATCAAGAAAGAGCATGGCCAGATTACTCCTGATCTGGGGGTTCCGTATTTGTCTTTGGCAAAAACCTTGTCCCTTCGTTCAACGACCCGCTACCGCAGGTGGTACTGACGCGATTTGCGATCAAAATAAAGTTACACAGCCGCTCCAAGCATTGCGCGCGCATTCTCGCGGGCGGCATCTGTTATCTTCTCACCGGCGAGCATGCGGGCGATCTCTTCGACACGCTCGGCCGCGTCGAGTTCGGCGACCGTGATCGTGGTCTTATTTTTCTGCACCGTCTTGCTGACAACGAAATGGTTGTCGGCCAGCGACGCTATCTGCGGCTGGTGCGTTACGCAGAGGACCTGCTGAGTTCTGGAAAGTTCTTTGAGTTTGATGCCGACTGCCTCGGCCACGCGGCCGCCGATGCCTACGTCGATCTCGTCAAAAACTGCGGATTTTTCGCCGCCTTTTGGTTTCGCGGTTGTCTTAAGGATCAACATCAGCCGCGACGCCTCGCCGCCGGAGGCAATTTTCGCGAGCGGTTTTGGCGATTCGCCCGGGTTCGCCGAAAAGTAAAATTCGACGCGGTCGAAGCCTTTTGCCGTAAACCCCTGCACGAAGTTCGGGTCGTTCAGGTCGGCCTCACTCGGAGCGTCGATATTTACCTTGAATCGCGCTTTTTCCAGCGCGACAGCTTTGAGATTTGTCTCAACTTCTTTTTCGAATTTTGCTGCGGCGGCAACGCGGCGTTGATGAAGATCGTTGGCGCCTTTGATATATTCGGCACGCAGCTGCGTCAATTTTTTCTGCAATTCTTCTTCGCGAAACTCGGCGGTTTCAAGATTTTCGAGCCGCTGTTCACAGTCGCTTAAATGCGTTAAAACGGCGTGGATCGTGTCGCCGTATTTTCGCTTTAGCCGCGAAATTTCGGCAAGACGGCTCTCGATCTCTTCGAGCCGCTCAGGTGAAAATTCAAGATGTCCGCGAAAATCGCGGACGGCAATGGCGAGGTCTTCGAGCACGGCTTGGGCCGTTGTATCACTTTCCTGATAGTCACGAAAATGGCTTTCGTATTCGCCTAATTCCTCTACTTTTCGCGCGGCCTTTTCGAGCGTTGCGACGGTCGACTCTTCGTTCTCGTAAAGAAGCGAATAAGCGTCTTCGCTCAATGCGGACAATTTTTCGACGTTGTTGAGACGGCGCTTTTCTTCGTCGAGTTCCTCGTCCTCGCCGGGCCGCAAGCCGGCTTTTTTAATTTCATCGACCTGAAATTTCAGAATGTCGAGAAGCTGCAGTTTTTCGGCCTCATTTTTTTCGAGCATTCCCAGCTCGGTCTTTGTGACGGCCCAGCGGTGATGCGCGTCGGCGATCAGTTTTCGCAAGTCCCGCGTTTTTGCATAGTCGTCGAGCATTTCGAGATGTATCGGAACGTCGAAGAGCGCGGCCTGTTCGCCCTGCCCGTGGATGTCGACAAGATATGCTCCGAGCTTTTTCAGGAAGTTTTGCGTTACAAGCTGTCCGTTAACGAAAATGCGATTTTTGCCCGATTGAGAAAGGTCGCGGCGAACGATCAGCTCGATCTCATCGGCTTCATCAAGGTCGAATCCGCCTTCGTCAAGCACGGTTTTTAGAGCCTGATCGGCGTCCACGGAGAATAGGCCTTCGATACGCGCCGCGTCCTGGCCTTCTTTGATCAGATCGGACGAAACGCGCTCGCCGGTCAATGCACCGAGCGAATCGACAATGATCGATTTGCCCGAGCCTGTCTCGCCTGTGAGCAGATTTAAACCGTGCCCGAATTCGAGTTCGAGTTCGTCGATCAGCGCGATGTTTTTTATTTTGAGAAGGCTAAGCATTTCGTACTGTCAGGCGTGAAAAGACAGGTTAGCATAGAACGTGCATTCAATGAATTGTCCAGTGGTAAATTGCCGCGTCCAGGTATTCTCCGTGCTTCTCCGCGTACAGTTCCACGTCCTCTGCGTTAGAGAATTATTCAAAACGCGGAGGTAACCGAGAGAAGTATCCGGCTTAGATGTATTATTTTTTGCTGAACAATTCTCCGCCTTTAGTCCATTTGCCGCCGGAAAAGATCGCATCGGGCTGATACTGTTTTTCGAGATCGCTC
>DATJGV010000352.1:0-4251 GCA_035494575.1 Pyrinomonadaceae bacterium
GGTGTGAGCTCTGGATGCTTTTCAAGCAGGAGCGCGATGATACCAACAATGTGCGGACAAGCGAAGCTGTTGCCGGTCAGGTTTCGATGGCCGTTGCCCAACCATGCGGTTCTCACGTTCACGCCGGGCGCCGTAAGCTCGATCACTTCTCCATATCGGAAACCAAAGTTCAATGGATTCGTCTCTTCGCTTTTAACGACCGAGATCAGCGACGACGAAAACACTGACGGAAAGCTTGGTTGCGGCAGATTATTTGCGGCCGCTACGACTATGCAGCCCGCCTGATAAGCGCGATCCAACATATCGTGAAGCGGGGCGAAATACTGCGGTTTTGTCGTTCCAAGACTCAGGTTGATAATGCGGTAGCGGTTTTTTATCGCGTACTCCAATCCGGCGAGGAAGGCCTGTCCGTCACCGAGGCCGGCCGGGCCGAGAACCTTGATGCTGTACAATTCCGCATCGGGCGCGATGCTTGAAACGATGCCGGCGCAAGCTGTTCCATGCCCGGCCGAATCGCCGGACGTTGACGGCTCGAAAATTACTTTTTTGTTGTCGATCCGCGCCTCGACCGAAGCAAAAACCTTTCCCTGCAGCTCTCGATGTGTTGTGTCGATGCCGCTGTCTATGATCGCGACGCTGACTCCTCGCCCGCTTGCGGATCTCCAGTCCTCGGCAAGCTGGAAAGACGCCGGTTTTTCGCGGAAAGAATTTTGATCGTAACCTGAAACAGTCGTCATATAAATTTCGATCGTTGTTTCAAAAACTAGAGTAAGTAATGAGGTAAACTTTTTTATCGAGCTAACTTGCCAGATAGGTCGTCTCGTCCTTGCTCTTTGAGTATCCAAGGACCGCTTCGAGAATTTCGCGGCACATTTTACGTTCGACTTCGCCGCGTGAAGATATTTCTCGAACCAATACGGCGAGGTCCATCATTTCGCGGTGCTCGCGCGTTTCACGCAGATCGGACAGCCATTTTCGCAATATAGCAAAGTCCGTCGCATCATCCTCGGAAACTATCTTGTCGCCAAGACCGTGAAGCAGCTTTGCCGATTCGTATGCGCTTACGAGTGATGCCATCGCGTCGGCAAAAACAGCCGCCTTGTCCATCTCATCGGGCGTGAACGCTGCAAACGGTGGATTGCCGCGGCGGTTGATGTACTCGAGCACGCCGATGATCTCGCCCTTGTGACGAAGCGGCGTTGCGAGGATCGTCTGCGTCGAATAGCCGGTTTCCTTGTCGATGTCCGCGTAAAAGCTTTCCTCTTCGCCCACGTCGGCAACCGCCATCGGCTGCCCGGACGAAAGCACAAATCCGGCGATTCCCCGTCCAGCCGGTATCGTCATGTTCGACAGCTGTTCCGCAACCTCACCGATAGCCGACAGGAAACGCAGATCGCCGTCGGAGCCGTCGCGGATCAGCACTGACGCTTCACCGGAGTTCATATCTGCCGCGGAAACCTCAAGAAAATTCCTTATCGATGCCGTTAGCGGTTCTGTCAAGAGGTTTGCCGTATCGATCGTCTCGAAAAGCCGTTTCAGCTTGGTTTCAAAATCGTTTTTGTTGGGATCTGACATAGGTAGAATCTTACCGAAAACACGCCGATTATCAAACCCTTGCAAATAAATACGACCCGATTCTGGAACCGGACAACTATTCGGCGTTTTAAGGGCTCATATAAAAGTTCAATTCACAGCTTAAGGCTCGTCGCGGCGGGCTTGCATTCGGGTCCGTGTATTTGTAAGATGCGCCATCCGTACAATTTAGATCTCAGTTTAGAGGCCGCAGTTTTGCACTGCCGGGAATTATGAAAAAACTCCTCTCGTTTGTCGCTATTCTATCCGTTGTCGCGATCCCCGCTGCGGCTCAGACCGTCAAGCCATTAGCTAGATCCGGCGCGGTCGATCCATTCAAGCTGCAGCCTGGCAGCTCGTTTTCTGCGTCGTCTTCCGTACCGGGCAAACCCGTCAAAAAGACGGTTGAAGAAACCGAACGGGCGAAAACGATCAGCAACTTTTCGGAGGCTCTCGACGTCATTCGCGAAAACTACGCGGGTGGGCGGACCGATCTTAACAACCTGACGAAATCGTCGATACAAGGTGCCCTGCGATCTCTTGATCCGCACTCGAACTATTTCGATCCGAACGAATATCAATCCCTGCTCGAAGAACAGCAAAGCGAATATTCCGGCATCGGCGCAACGATCGTCAATTTCGAAAAGGACGGCATCCTCGATACCTTCGTCCTTGCCACTTCGCCAGGCTCGCCTGCTCAAAAAGCCGGTCTGCGGTTCGGCGACAGGATAATCAGCGTTGACGGCGATTGGGTCGGCGGAGAAAGTTCCGAGGTCGTCCGCGACAAGGTGCGCGGCGAGGACGGCAGCACGTTGAGGCTCATCGTAGAAAGAGCGGCAACGATGCGCCGCGACCTTGTTGAGATCAAACGAAGCCTCGTTGCCGAACCGTCGGTGCCTGACTATTACATCCTGCGGCCGGGCGTCGGCTATATCGACCTGACCGAAGGCTTTAACTATACGACCGCCGATGAGGTCGGGACGGCTCTGCGGGCGCTGCATCGTCAGGGAATGACGTCGCTTGTGCTCGATCTTCGCGGAAACCCCGGCGGCATTTTGGAACAGGCGATAAAGGTCGCAGAGAAATTCCTGCCAGCAGGTTCGGTCATCGTCTCGCAGCGGGGCCGGATGCGGATCGACAACCACGTATGGAAATCGGCCAACAACTCACCAGAAACGATCCCGGTCGTTTTGCTTGTCGACGATGGTACAGCATCGGCGTCCGAGGTTGTAGCCGGCGCTCTGCAGGACCATGACCGGGCTCTTATCATCGGTGAGCGAACATTCGGAAAAGGTTTGGTGCAGGACGTTATCAACCTGCCGTACGGTTCGGGTTTAACGCTCACCGCGGCCCGTTATTACACTCCGTCAGGACGCTGCATTCAACGCGATTATTCCAACGGTGACATTTACGACTATTTCCGCCACCAGCACGAGATGACTGATGCCGAGCGTGCGAAATTTGAGGCACGGACGGTCACGAATCGAAAAGTGTACGGCGGTGACGGCATCATGCCGGACGAAGTTGTCAAAGACCCTGATATGAACCCGACCCAGGTTGCCCTGCTCGACCCGCTTTTCTTTTTCTCGACAGATCTGATAAACGGCCGCGTTAAAGGGTTTGAATCGTATAAGATCGACGTGAACCCAACCGAGACGCAGGCACTTAACATGGCAGATCTAACCGCTCCGGATACGTTGATCGACGCTTTTCGCTCGTATGCGGTGAACGCTTATAAGGGACGAATTTCGGAACAAATGGTCAACTCCGAGGCTCAATTCGTTAAACTTCGCATCCGGTTCAATCTTGTTACCGCCGCACTTGGCAGCGTACCTGCTGAACAGATCCTGATCCGGGACGACGCCCAGGTCGCAAAGGCCGTCGATGATCTGCCGAGGGCGCAGCAGCTGGCGATCGCCGCTCTGCGGGCACGGCTGGAACACAAGAAATAACATCGATTCGGACCCCAAAATGAACGTTTTTGTCCCAAACTGTCCCAAGTTGGGACAAGGTTTATATTGAAAACAAAGGGTTTAGCTCTTGTCCCACTTGTCCCACTGTCCCAACGGAATTTGGGATCTCGGATTTCGGATTGCCCACACCAAACAACCCGAAAAAACACAAATCGAAGTTTTCAAATAGCGTTTGCGGGCGAATATCTCGCCAGAGGATGTCCGAAAAGCGTTTTTTCGTGTCTTCGTTCCGTGAATTCCGTGTTCCTTTCTTGTTTGGTGTGTTTTGTGGTTGAAAAGGCGTTTCCACAGAAAACACACGAAACCAGACAGAACAAAACCGAAACATGTTCGGACTCCTCACTCTGTGTTTTATCGTAAGTTGCAAATATAGTAAATCATTTCATTTATGAAACCACCTACACCCTGAATTCAGACAATAAAGTCAATCTTTAAGGTTTCGCACAGACATTAAAGTTAAGAGGTTGTCTAAAGAGTTGTTTTTCTTTGTCTTCGTTTCTGTGGATTCCCGTTTTCTGCGTTTGAAAAAGACATTACTAAGGAAGACACGGAACAAAACCGAAATACCCGGATCCGACCCGCTCTTCAGATTGGGAAATCACTATAAACACAAAAAACCGCCGGGTCGCGTGCCCGGCGGGTGAAGTAGCAAACAGGAGGAATTAGAAAAACTCGACCGCGTATCTTTTGAATGCCCGGTAGTGCT
>DATJGV010000353.1:0-4805 GCA_035494575.1 Pyrinomonadaceae bacterium
GCGTGTTCGAATTCGGATCGGGAGACGAAGTAACGAGCGCCCCTGAATTGCGGATTTGGGATTGCGGATCGCGGATTGGAAGAGAGAACCACCCCGTCAGCCGAAGCGGCTGCCACCTCGCTCCTCGCGTAAGGAGGGGAGGTTTTCTCAGCGTCTCCGCGTCCCTCTGTCCCCGTGTCGGGAAAAGCCGCACCCGCTACCGCAGGTGGTACCGACTGGGAATCCGCATTCAGCGTTCCGCACTCTAAAATTGTATTTCCTCCGGCGTGGTCGAAATGCAGATGCGTGTTTACGACTATGGTTATGTCTTCAGTTGTGCAGCCGGTTTTTTCGAACAGGGTTTGAGCAAAAGGCTTTTCGCGAAATATGCCGTACATCCGCATTTCCTTTTCGCTCCATTTTTCGCCGATGCCGGTTTCGATCAGGATCTTTTCGTTCGGAGTTTCTATGAACAGGCAGTTCATATTCAGCCGGACGCGGTTGAGTTCGTCGGGCGGGCAAACCCGTTCCCAAAGAACACGCGGGACGACTCCGAACATCGCCCCGCCGTCCAATCTGAATTCCGTATCGGGAATTACTTCAATGCGGTAATCACCTGCCTGCATATACACTTGGCAGTGGCAGAGAGCAGCCCGCCTTTTCTACTGCCAACTGCCGCCGCCTGCTGCTTACTTCTTTTTAGGTGCCGGTTTGCCGCCGTTCGGTGCTCCGGGTTCCTCTTCGTCGGCCTGAGGCATCGGCGGCATCTGCTTGTTCTTTAAAGACTCTTGTATCTGCTCGTCGGTTACTTCGGGAACGGTAAAATCGTCAGGAACCGAAATGTGGTTGCTCGCAACAATGTCGTCGATGACCTTTTTCTCTTTATCCTGTTCGAGCTTGTTGCGGACGAATTCCTTGATAGGCATCGGCCGAGCGTTCGGGTTTTGCGGGTCCTGATACGTCGTTGAGATCAGAATGTGTCGAACGTCGTATGTCGGTGTCGCGTTTCCCTGAGCGTCTTTGGTTTCGCCCTTTTTTTCGAGCTTGATTATGTGATAACCGAAATCGCTTTCGACCAGATTCGGTGCGATCTGTCCGGGTTCAAGGGCAAGCGCGGCCTGCTCGAACGCAGGAACCATTCGGCCCTTCGGAACGTCCTTGTAAAGTCCGCCCTGCGGTTCGCCTTTAGCGTTTTTGTTCCCGGGGTCCTCGGAATATTGATTTGCCAACGCAGCAAAATCTTCACCGGCTTTGGCTTTGTCGAGTATTTCCTGTGCCTTGGCTTTTTTCGCTGCAGTATCAAACTCGGGATGTTCGGAAATATACTTGGCGATTTCTTCGTCGGTCACCTTGGTCTTATCGACAAGTTTTTCGGAATAAGCACGTGCAAGAAACTGCGCCTGCTGGAGTTTGACCTGCAAGTTTACCTTGTCAATAAAATCCTTCGGCAGCTGGCCGGCCTTTGCCTTGTCGTCATATTCCTTTTTATAGATCTGAATTTTGGCAAAATAATCCTTGGCCTGCTGCTTCTGAGCATCGGTAATTTCCTGATCGGCCATTTGCGGATTGTCTTTTTTCAAAAGGCTGAGCTTTGTGTTGAGAAACTCCTCAAACTGCGCCTCGTGCTTTCTGCCCTCGGCAGATCCGCCGAGGCCGATCTTTTCCAGCCAGCCTTTTTCAGCCGGGACTTTATCGTCCTCGCCCCAGAACTGTTTGACCTGGTCTTCGGAAATAAAGCCGAACCGCGGCATCGGCCCTTTATCTTTATTGATAAACTGGTCGTAGTTGACCGCGATCAGAGCGTCCCTGATATTCTGCAGCTCAAGCTTGTTTTCTTCCTGATCGGCAAGGCCCTCTTTCTGCGCCTGGCTGGCGAAGGCAAGCAGCTGTTTCAGGTTGTTGAGCTGGTCCTTGCGCTTTTCGGGATGCTCGGCCAGATCTTTCAAGATC
The DNA here is from genome assembly GCA_035494575.1 of Pyrinomonadaceae bacterium. Classification (GTDB taxonomy): domain Bacteria; phylum Acidobacteriota; class Blastocatellia; order Pyrinomonadales; family Pyrinomonadaceae; genus OLB17. Next base: position 1,930 of record DATJGV010000353.1, read on the forward strand.
AACGGATCGGTCTTCGCAACGTCCGAAAGCAGCATCTGAATTTCGTCATTGCTGATGCTGTTAAACGAAACCTCGCCCTGATTGCCGACCTTCTTTTTCCAGATGACGAGGCCGACACCGATCGCCAGGATCACGACCACCAAAATCAAACCTTTTGCTAAATTACTCAATTTTAAAGTCCTCTCAATTAAACAAAGTGTATTAACAGTTAATAGTTAAAGGTTAATTGTTAATTGAGTTTAACGGCACAAAACCCATTTAACAACTGACCGCTAACGATTAACGCCTCGTCTGCACAAGCTCAAGCAGCACACCGTTCGCCGCTGCAGGATGCACAAACGCCACCAGACAATTCTCGGCACCGACACGAGGGTTTTCATCGATCAACCGTATGCCGCGCGATCTCAGTCTTGCAAGCGAAGCCTCGATATCGTCAACCTCAACCGCGATGTGGTGAATGCCGGCCCCTCGTTTTTCGAGAAATTTCGAGATCGGCGAGTCATCGCTTGTCGGCTCGAGCAATTCGATACGACTCTCGCCCAGCGGCAGCATCGCAACGCGAACTTTTTGATCTTCGACCGTTTCGGTATGGACGTTTTCCAAGCCGAGAGCATCGCCCCAAAATTTCAACGCTTCGTCGATGCCTTTTGTCGCTATGCCGAGGTGGTTAATTTTCATTTCAAAATCTCATCGACCGCCGAATACGGATCGCTTTTCTTTTCGGCTATTTTCGCGGCCAGTTTGTCGAGCTTTTCGCTCGTGCCGTTTCGGTTCAGTATGTCGGCTAACAGCCGTTCCTGCAACAATTCCATCAGCCGCCAGCGTGCGATCGCCGTTTTTCGGGCCAAGGCCGCGTCACCACTCTCGTTTTGAAAAGAACAATAAGATACGATGGCTGCCGCAAGGTCTTCGATGCCCTTATTTTCAGTTGCAACCGTTTTAACGATGGGCGGATTCCAAAAATCAGGCCTATGTGCAAGCGTTAAAAGAGCTTCCAGCTCCTTTTGCGTCCGCAGAACTCCTTCACGATCGGCCTTGTTTATTACAAAAACGTCCCCGATCTCCATAATTCCGGCTTTTATGGCCTGAATGTCGTCGCCCATGCCAGGAACCAGCACAACTACGGAAACATCGGCGGTTTTTACGATCTCGACCTCATCCTGCCCGACGCCAACCGTTTCGACGATGATCTTATGAAACCCTGCTGCATCAAGTATCGCAACTGCGTCGACCGTCGCGCGCGAAAGGCCGCCGAGATTTCCGCGTGTCGCCATCGAACGGATAAAGATATTCGGATCGGTACCTAGAGCAGCCATCCTGATGCGGTCGCCTAAAATGGCTCCGCCCGAAAACGGACTGGACGGATCGACGCAAACGATCCCGATCTTTTCGCCATTATCCTTGTAAAGCAGAGCCAGTTTATCGACAAGCGAAGATTTTCCCGCACCCGGCGAACCGGTAATGCCGATCACCATTGCATTGCCGGTCTTCGGATAAACGGCCTTCATCAATCCGGTTGCATCAGACGAGGCATTTTCGACGGTCGTTATCGCTCGGGCGACCGCACGCGGTTCGCCTGCAAAAACTCGCTTTGCCAGTTCACTGCTCATTCGTTCGCTTTCTTGGGACAAATTTGATCAAATTGAGACCGTCGCCTTTCCATTCGTAATAATAATCGCCCCAGATATTGTTGTCGTCGCTTCGCTCTTCCTGATCACCCGAAATTCCGGAAATCACAAACAGACGGCTGTTCTTTTTATACTTTACCGGCTCGGGCGTATAACCGTTGTCGTCATACCAAACGCCGATGTCGTGAAAAGCGTTCGGAAAATAAACCCTACCGTTCCGTGCGTCAATGACCGCACCCGAAATGCATCCTGTGCCGCACCCCCAGCCAACTACGATGTAATGCCCTGCAAAATTAACGCCCTCGCGGAGGCCATCATTTAGACGGGTTCGAAATGTGCCGGCGCCATAGCTGTGTTTAAAATCAATGGCTTTGGCTCGCGCCTTTTCTACCTTTGCCGGGAACTGCGAAAAGGTAGGAGCTTTTCTTTTCTGAGCAAAAGCCGCAACCGGAATCAATAGAACGAGAATGCCGAAAATCGGGATTCTTTTCATAAGCGGAAATCTTCTCATTTTTTACAGGAAAATGAAAGGATAAAGCCGCGTTAGCTTGTTGGCGTTTATTTGGTTTTGATCAGTTTAAGGTCTTGCGACTCCGGGATCGTCGCAGATCTTTTTCGCGAGATTTTCTTTGATTTCACGATGGCGAGGAATCGAAGTCAATTTGCCTGTCGTCGGATTCTTGTAAATGGTATGTTTGGCTCCTTCACGATGAAAAATACAACCTTCTCGTTCGAGGTGGCGAGTCAAGACTGTTCGTTTCATTTATGCGGCTTTTAGCACCAATTCTTCCTTCGTTGCGTTTCGATTTTTCCTAAAGCGAGTTTCGGCTTCTTCGCGATAGCACTCCAGGAGAAGCTCGACGGCGTCTTTAAGATTTTCACGGGTTTCCTCAAGTGTTTCACCTTGAGTGTTGGCCCCAGGAAGTTCGGCAACATAGCCGATGTATCCGCCCTCTTCAGCTTTTTCGTAAATTGCAGTTAGTATCATCTCGCTCATACGAATCTCTTAGGAAAAATCAATATCATTTTCGCATTTCTTACTGTTTCCAACAATTTAAAATAAGAGGCGCGGAGGAATGTTTCCTTCGTGCCCCAAATTTACGAAAAATTATCTACATCTGCCCCTCATCCGCCGACGGCCCGTAGATAGCCGGGACCGGAATATCCTTAAGCCGCAAAAAGACCGAAAGCTGTCCGCGATGGTGAACCATGTGGTTGATCGTCTGACGCACAACGTCCAGCTTCGAA
>DATJGV010000354.1:0-4057 GCA_035494575.1 Pyrinomonadaceae bacterium
GAGCATCTAAAGAATTTGAAAAAGGAAACCGCGGCGCAGCTCAAGATGTACAGATCGGCGATGGAAGCCGAAACTTATCAGAAGACGTTCGACCTGATGCTGCTGAAGCGTCTTCGCGAAGAAGAGGACGTTCCGCGCCTGAGTTTGTTTTATCTATGAACAAAGTTCTTTTGATACTTGCTGCTTGGTCTTGTCTCGGAGTCACAACGTTTGCCCAGCGCCGTCCGGTCGCAAAACGCCCCACTGCAAAGCGTCCGGCTGCGGCGAAACCAGCGCAACCGGTCCCGGTTAAGCCCGTAAGTCACACATACACCAGTGAGTTACATCGTTTCAGCATTACGTTCCCGGACAATTGGTACATCGCGGACGACAAATTTGACGAAAAGATCGAAAAAGAAGGCATCGACCTGAGCCTGAAGGCTCCCGACACGGCCGACCCCATGGCAAAAGCACGGCTTGATCGTTCGCTGCAAAATGTGAAAATCCTCATAACTGCCGTTCGCGCAACGCCGAACTCGACAAACAACGCGATAATCCGCGTTTCGACCGAAAATCTTATCCTGAAACCGCAAGTGCGCGATGCGGTCGATTATTTCGACCTGATGCGGTCTATGTTTCAGTCGATGAAACTGCCTGCCGATTTTAAATATTCCGAAACGCAAGCTGAACAGCTTGGACGGCATCAATTCGCCTTTCTCGATGTTTCGTCGAATGCCGGCAAGAAACGGATGTACGCGACCGTGCGAAACCGTTACGCGATCATGTTTACGCTGTCTTATACAAATGACGAAGACCTGCAAACACTGCGGCAGATCTTGGCAAAAGGCGAATTTTTAAGGTAGGACGTTGTCTCGTAAATAACATATTGTTTCATTCATGCTGGCATGTTAAAATACCCCGCAGGCTCTTGTAGGAAAAGCTGCCGATCTTTGAAAATTTCTGACTACCACCCGCTGTCCATAAAAAACTGGTGGGACAGTGGGACAAGTGGGACAAACCGCTAATCCTTTTGGTGTCAGCTAGTTGCCTGTCCCAAGTTTGTCCCAAACTGTCCCAGGCTGGGACAAATACTGTAAGAACTACGACGAAGAAGATTTCTGTCGTAATTCACGACGTTTTATGGTAAATAGAAAGGGTCTAAAACCCTTCAAAAAACCGGAGAACTAAATGAATAGATTACGAATCAAGAAACTCGGCGTTCTTTCCTTTGCTAAGATCCAGTCACTTGTAATGCTCGTTGTCAGCCTGTTGATAAGCATTCCATACGGGCTGATAATAATAGTTTACTCGCTGTTCGGAGCAAGTATGATCGGCGGCAATGCGTCGTTCGCGGTCGGTGGCGGAGGCGTCGTGGTCGGCATTCTGGTGATGATCGGGTTGCCGATATTTTATGCGATAATTGGATTTATCTTTGGAGCGATCAGTGCTCTTGTTTATAACTTGTTCTCCGGACTGGTCGGCGGTGTAGAGATTGAAGTCGAAAACGTCTATTAAACTCAGCAAATATAAGCCGGGCGACCGGCTTAACGTTAAAATCGAAAAGATCGTTCCCAACGGATACGGCCTGTCATTCGCCGAAGGTCTTACCGTGTTTACGGGACTTGCCGCGGCCGGTGACGAATTAGTGGTCGAGATCAGACAGCTAAAACACAACACCGCTTTTGCCGAGATAGTTGAGGTTGTCACGCCGTCACTGGACCGGGTCGAGGCTCCTTGCGTTTATTTTGGCGCGTGCGGGGGCTGCGATTTTCAGCAGTTGAATTATCAAGCGCAGCTCGATGCAAAGCTTGCGATCATTAGAGATAGCCTGACGCGCATCGGTAAGCTCGAACGCTATCCCGATATCGAAATGGTCCCGAGCCCGCAGCAGTTCGACTATCGGCTCCGGGCGCAGTGGCACGTCAACCGGCCAGATAAAAAGATAGGTTATTACCGCCGAAACTCGCATGACCTGGTCGATATTGAACGCTGCCTCGTCCTGGCACCTGAGCTTGAAGATTTGCTCGAAAACACGCGGCGAACACTCGATTGGGACGCGATTTGGAGCGATAAGACGCAGATCGACGCGGCATTGGGCGATGATGGCTCGGTCTCGCTGTTTTCGCCCGAATTCTCACAAAACGCGCCTTCGGTTTCGTATTCCGCCTATGGTGAGCGATTTTTTTACTCCGCCCAAAGTTTTTTTCAGGGAAACCGGTTTTTGGTCAATGAACTCATCAAGAGCGCGGTCGGCGGCGCCGAAGGAAAAAATGCCCTGGACCTTTACTCCGGCGTCGGACTTTTTACGCTTCCGCTTGCCAGGCACTTTAAAAAAGTGATCGGAGTCGAGGACAACGATCAGGCGGTCGATTTTGCCGAGAAAAATGCTGAAGCTGCCGGGCTGGAAAATGTCGATTTTGTCCGGCGGAGTGTCAGGCACTATTTGAACGAAAAATTGCCCGAAAACACCGATTTTTTGTTGCTCGACCCGCCGCGCGCCGGTGCGGAAAACGATACGATACAGAACATACTGAAAATCGGCGCAAAGCAAATATCGTATGTTTCCTGCGAACCTTCGATACTGGCGCGTGACCTCCGGAAATTTCTTGAGGGCGGTTACCTTATCGATTCGATAACCGCCTTAGACCTTTTCCCGCAGACTCATCACGTTGAGACGGTGGTTAGACTGAGCAGGAAGTAAACTTTTAGGCTGCGAACTTCGTTTTACTTAACGAAATGAGAAAACAAGAAAATTTATCCAACATGATTATGAATTTTTAATTATGAATTCATGATTATTTTCGGTTAAACGCCTATTTGAATAAACTTGAATTGCTGAACTAATATTTACTTATGGCAAAAAAGAAGTCTGACGAAGAGATGGAGCCCACCAAGAGTCATTTTGTAAAGTGCCGCTACTGCGGCCAGAAAAATGCCGTCAAGGAAGATTACAAGAACAACACGGCAAATTGCGGGCGGTGCAAATTGCCGCTTTCGAACGAGCCGCACAAAAAGTTTGCCGACCTGAGCAAGCACGATTATGTTCATCCGCTCGACAGTAAAGCTCTGGCGGCTTTGCGAGCTATACCTGGTATCGACTCGGCATTGAAAAAATTGCTTGCGGTAACGGGCGAATCGGCCATACGCGTTTTGCTGACGGCAAGCTCGGTAAAGGTCACGCCGAAACAGTGCCCCGACCTGTATGCAAAGCTTCAGGTGGCGTGCACCACGCTTGGCGTCGAGATGCCCGATCTTTTCGTACAGCAAAACCCGATCGTGAACGCTTACACATACGGCACCGAAAAATCGGTGGTCGTGCTTCACACTGGATTGCTTGAAAGGTTGAACGACGAAGAAACCCTGGCCGTGATCGCTCACGAAGTCGGTCACATTCATGCCGAACATGTTTTGTATCTCACGGCGGCAAGGATAATCGAATTTCTCACGAACGCGTCGGTTGCAAAACTCCTGCCGGGGTCCGAGATACTCAAATTTATCATCTCGGCCGGCATCAGCAGCTCACTGCTCGCGTGGGCGCGGCGGGCAGAATTATCATGCGACCGGGCGGCGCTTTTGGTTACGCAGGACCCGCACGTCGTAGGCAAAGTGATGATGAAACTGTCGGGCGGTACCATGGCTTCGAAGATCGATTACGACCTGTTTCTCGAACAGGGGCGCGAGTTCAAAAAAACCTGCGAAGAAAGCGCTCTCGACAAATTCTGGGCGAATATAATAAACGCGGGCCAGACACATCCGTTCCCGATCTGGCGTGTCGGCGAAATACTAGACTGGGTAGAAAGCGGCCAGTACGACGACGTCATGAAGAAAAAATAGACTCGAATTGCCGCAAAGGTGCGCGAAAATCGCAAAAAGGGCGTAATTTAATTTGTGTATTTCGCGCCGTCTTTCGGCTATCTGATCCATGTTAATAGTTTTTACCACAACGCCGAATCTTGAAGAGGCGGAAAGCCTTGCAGAAAAGATCGTCGGGGCAAAGCTAGCCGCATGCGTTCAGATCCTGCCGCAGATGCGGTCGATTTATTTCTGGCAAGACGCGGTCCACAAAGAGCCCGAACAC
>DATJGV010000355.1:0-7733 GCA_035494575.1 Pyrinomonadaceae bacterium
GAGTCTTCGTAGGTTTTGCGGACCTCGCCTGACAGTTTCGGCTCGGGATCGTTCGGCCGTTTGATGTCGGTGCCCTTCGGGATCGGCCCGAAATATTTTTCTATCCAGGCCTTTGCCTGCTTATCGTCAAAATCGCCCGCAAGTACGAGTATCGCGTTGTTCGGCACGTAATATTGCCTGAAAAATGCCTTCACGTCGTCCATCGACGCTGCTGAAAGATCGGCCATCGAACCTATCGTCGTCCAATGGTACGGGTGACCTTCGGGATACATGATCTCGGCGATCTTTTCGAATGCGGTTCCGTACGGCTGGTTATCGACACGCTGCCGGCGCTCGTTCTTCACGACGTCACGCTGATTGTCGAGCTTTTCCTGCGTCATTGCATCGAGCAATCCGCCCATGCGGTCTGCTTCGAGATAAAGCGCTCGTTCGAGAAAGTTCGACGGAACTACCTCGTAATAATATGTGCGATCGGTATTGGTCGTGCCGTTGACGTTTGCACCCGTTTCTTCAAGAGCAGGCAGGTAACCGGCCTCGTAGTTTTTCGAACCCTGGAACATCATATGTTCGAACAGGTGTGCAAAACCGGTCTTTCCGGGCACCTCGTTTTTTGAGCCGACGTGATAGAACAGATTGACCGCAACGATAGGCGTTGACGTGTCCTTATGGAATATCACGCGCAGTCCGTTTTTCAGGCGGTATTCGGAAAGTTTAACAGGCGGAAGTTGGTCGCCTTTCTGTGCGGAAACATGTGCGAAAACAAACGGAAGCAGCATAAGTGAAAAGATCAGGGGCTTAATCGTGCGCATAACAAACTCCTTATTATCGTCTAAATTATAAAGACAATCGGATATCGATTTTACTGACAAACTTTATTTCTTGTCAGTACCACCTACGGCAGCGGGTGGGGTCTATTGTACTAAGATCTGATCGCGGTCCAGCTACACAAAACAGATAATTCTTTTCGTGGCGATTTGTGTGGTTTCGTGATCCAGGTCTTAAGGGTCGATACTTTCAGACTCAAACTGTTACTACGCCTGCGTGGCCGCTTGGGTTTCAACCTTGCCCAGCGCGGCGACTTTATCCTGTTTCGAGACTACCACGCCGCCCGGTTTTTCTATCGTTATCGCAAATGCTTTTGGGTTAACCGCCTTGACCGCCGGATTGATCGGAATTATAACCTCGCCGTCCGCGTTTACATCAAATACTCCGCCGTCAACCGGTGTTTTCGGGTCCTGATTTTCGGCGATTATCCATAGCTGATATGTCTGTTTGCCCGGATCGTTTTTCGCAAGGCCCGTAAGGCGCAGATAACCCGTCTGTTTCGCGTCACTCCAGACGATGTCGCCGGACGGCCGCATGTCCTTGACGTTACCGGCTCCGACGCTTACGCGCATCAGGTCGGGCGCGGACGCTATCAACTGCTCGCGCATCTGCTCGGCTCCGAGCCGCTGTTCGGGCGATGGCGTGGGTGTCGGCACTTTGCCAAGCTCGCTCGGTGTTAAGCGGGTGGTATAAATGTTTATCGCAAGAACTAGGCATGCCACGGCCGCAACTGCCCATCCGAACCAATCCCAAAGCGGCCGGCGCGCCGGCAGAGCATAAGCTTCAGCGTCGCTTTTGCGATCCGCTTTTTCCGGCTGCGTCTCTGCGTCGAATATTTCGTAAGCATCGGCCAGGATCTTTGACCGCAGTTTCGCAGGCATTGATTCTTTTTGATCGACATCAGCAAGTGCGATCGCTGCCGCTGTCTGCGCAAACGTCTCGTCCGGCGCCCGTCCGTTCTGAATTTCAAGGTCGTCAAGCTGCTGCTGCTCGGCTTCGGTCAGGCCGTAAACCGCTTGTTTGATAAGGAGGTCTAACCGCGTTTCTTCCGTATTTTCATTCATACAGAAACCTCCTTCGTGTTTTGTATATCTCCCAATCCCAAAGCTTCTCTCGCCTGCAAAATTCCGCGGCGCGCGTGCGTTTTCACGGTTCCGAGCGGCATTCCGGTTGCGTCCGCAATTTCCTGATGCGACAGCCCCTGAACTATCGACAGGTACAGCACCTGGCGCTGCTCGGGCCGCAGGTTTTTCATCGCGGCCGCTGCCTCTTTTGCCTCAACGCAAAGCTGCATATTTTCGTCCGACCGATTGAACGGCTCCGTCGTCACGTCCTCAATAGAATCAGCCGATATCCGCCGGTTCATAGATCTGATGCGGTCGATCAGACGCCGTCGTGCGATCATAGCAACAAAAGTCGTCTCGGACGATTGGGCATCGTCGTAACGCTCGGCATTTTTCCAAATATCGATAAAAATTTCCTGCACCGCATCTTCTGCGTCTTCGTTGGAGCGCAGCATTTTCCGGGCTATTGACCAAACGAGTCCGCCGTACTTGTCCAGGCAGTCCTGAACAGCCGTCCTGTCCCCCGCCGCAATTCGTTGTAAGATAGCCTGCGCCAAATTCAGATCTGCCTTTTTTGATTTTTGGTTTTCCTTAAGCTACCTTATTTTGCAAAAAAATTCCATGACTAAAATTTCATGCGCCCGTTCGGGCGACAACCGCGCTCGATCATGATATTCGCGCGCACCTCCAGACTGGTTTCAGTTTTGCACTGTTGAAACTTTCGGAAAGATGTTGATTATCAGATCGGTTCGCGCGGTTTGCCCGGTCCATTCAGATCGGCAGGCAATTTTGCGAGAAACTAAGCTCGAACACGCGAGACCCAAGGCGTTTATTGCGAGACCCGGCGAAGGCCGAGCGAGATCAAAAAGAGTATCGTAAGAGTGAACGTTGTCGCGGCCGAAAGCAGGCAGAACTGGCAAAACGCGCCGATCAGCGCTGCTTGAACGTATATCAGCCACCCTGTAAAAATGGCCATCAGAACGACCTGAACCCCGAAAATGGTCCAGGCCATTCTGTTTCCATAGATCGAAAGCAGCACAAGCGAAAACGCAATAAAATATGCCGCGGCGCCGTAGGCGGCTAGTGGGATACCGGCTATCTCGGCATATTCGCTCGTCAGTACCTGCTCGCATCCACCCGTGAGGGTGCACGGAACAGCCTCGGCCGTGTAGTGGTGAACGGTCAGATAAACCGCGTCAGCAATACCGATAAGCGCAATGATTGCCGCAATTACGCGAATGGCTTTCATTTTGAATTGGATGGTGCATTGGCGGACTCGGTCGTGGTATTAGCTCCGGCATTCGACGCCGGCGCCGCAGGTTTTGCCTGGCTCTGCTGCGCGTTTTGCAGTTCCGAATCGATTATATTTTTCAGCCCTTCAACCGTTACTTCCGGATACGGAACCTGTTTATCGTCAATAAATACGGTTGGTGTCGTGTTGATGTTCAGGCCGCGGCCGCGCTGCAGGTCGGCGTCAACTCGCGATTTTGCGGGGAGTCCAGCCATATCGTTTTTCCATTTCTCGACGTCGAGCCCGATCTTTTGGGCATAACCGGCCCAAACCTCACGATAGTTCGGATCAGCCGACCACGTTTTCTGATTAGTGAACAACTGGTTGTGCATGTCCCAGAACTTGCCCTGCATTCCGGCGGCCTCGGCAGCAACGGCTGCGTCATAGGACTTATCGTGCATCGGCAGCGGGAAGTTCCTGAAAATAAACTTGATACGGCTGCCGTACATTGACTGTATCTGCTTCAATATCGGGTGCGTCGAGCCGCACGAAGGGCATTGAAAATCAGCGAATTCCTCGACCGTTACGGAGGCCGTCGGCGAACCGAGCATATTTGGCGGAGTTGCTCCCGGAGGCGCATTTGGCGGTATCGTTGCGATTTTGGGTGTTGCACCGGGCGTCGCGTTATTTGCCGCCTTGCGAGGGGCGGATTTTGACGAACTGTACATATACCATCCGCCAAGAACTACTATGACCAATACTATGCCAATTATTATGAGCGGCGTTCCGCTTTGCGATTTTTGTTCTTCTTTCATTCTCTTGGTTAATTGTTGATCGTTAATTGCTGATCGATATAGCGGGCTGCGACCGCGATCAGCTGTTAACTATCTACATATCATTTCACAGCTTTTAACCTGGGTTTTGGTTTTGCCTGATGTTCGATGTCCTCTAATGCCGACTTTACTTTAGCATAGATCCCGTCTGCGTTAAGGCCGTGTTCCGCGAGTAGTCCCTTCGGATCGCCATGGGTGATTATCCTATCAGAAACGCCCATTCGGATAACTTTAACCTTATCCGCAAGACCGTGCGCTTCGAGCAATTCCATCACCGCAGAACCAAAACCGCCGGCAAGATACGCTTCTTCTACGGTTAAAATGATGCTGTTGGTTTGGGCCAGATCGAGGATCAATTCCTCATCAAGCGGTTTGACGAACCTGGCGTTAACAACGGTTGCCTCGACGAGGTCGTCTTTTTCCAACCTTTCAGCGGCCTCGATCGCAGGATAAACCATTGAGCCGTATCCAATTATGGCGACTTCGCCGATACCGTCGCGCAGGATCTCGCCTTTTCCGATCTCGATCTGTTTCGGAGTTTCGCTGATGTCGACACCAAGGCCGTTACCACGCGGATAACGCAGCGCTGCGGGACCGGGATGTTCGATGGCCGTAAGCAGCATATCGCGCATTTCGGCCTCGTCCTTCGGCGCCATTAGGACAATATTCGGATAACCCCGAAGATATGCTATATCAAGCAAACCGTGATGCGTCGGACCGTCGGCGCCGACGATACCGGCGCGGTCCATTGCGAACGTCACATTCAGACCTTGCAGGCAAACATCGTGAATTACCTGATCGAACGCGCGCTGCAAAAAGGTAGAGTATATCGCCGCGACTGGTTTCAGGCCTTCGCACGCCATTCCAGCCGAAAAAGTTACGGCATGCTGTTCGGCAATGCCTACGTCGAAAGCGCGTTCGGGAAATTTCACCAAAATCTTGTCGACACCGGTTCCGTCGGGCATCGCGGCGGTCAGCGCAACGATCTTTTCGTCGCGCGCCATCAACTCGCACATCGTTTCGCCGAAAACCTGCGTGTAGCTTGGCGGAGCGGCCTTGCCGGATTTGTAAGGCAGGCCGGTTTTCGGGTCGAACGGCCCTGTCGCGTGATAAGCGTAATAGTTTTTCTCGGGGTTTGGAAAACCTTTTCCTTTCGTCGTCAGAGCGTGAACGATGACCGGCCCGTCATCGACTCTTTTTGCGGCTTCGAGCGCATGAACCATCATTGGGACATTGTGTCCATCGACCGGGCCGATGTATTTGAACCCGAGCTCATTGACCAGCGCACCCGGAAGAACGGCCGCCGCGATAGCGTCTTTAACTGATTTTGCCGCTCGCCGCAAGCGCTCGCCAAAATGCGGAACGCTCTCCAATGCGTCGCCGATCTCCTCTTTGATCTGCTGATAACTTTGTGCGCCCTTGATGCGATTAAGGTAACCGCTCAATGCTCCGACCGCCGGAGCGATCGACATCTCGTTGTCGTTCAAAATGACAACCAGCCGTGATTTTAAGTGTCCGGCTTGGTTTATCGCTTCCATTGCCATGCCGCCGGCAAGCGACGAATCGCCGATCAAAGCGCAAACGTTAAAATCCTCTTTTTTCCGGTCGCGAGCGATGGCCATTCCGAGAGCCGCAGAAAGAGACGTCGAGGCGTGTCCCGCGCCGAAAGTGTCGTATTCGGACTCGTCACGGCGAAGAAAGCCCGAAAGCCCGCCGTCTTGCTTTATGGTGTGAAGCTGGTCGCGGCGCCCCGTTAATATCTTATGCGCGTAAGCCTGATGGCCAACGTCCCAGACAAGCCGGTCGTGAGGCGTGTCAAAAACGTAATGCATCGCTACCGCGAGCTCGACCGCACCGAGCGACGCTCCGGTGTGCCCTCCGATCCGCGAACACGTGTCGATAATAAACTGGCGGACCTCGTCTGCAACTTCCTGAAGGTCTTCGACGCGAAGCCTGCGAAGGTCCGCAGGCGAATTAATTTCCGATAAAAATCTCATTTATCAATAAAGGCAATAAATGCTAATAATCACTCAAATTTCGCATTTTAGCTTGCCGAAATGCAAATGTTAAATGGTAAAAAGATGCGGAATTTGGGGTTTTGACAATTTTTTGTTCGGGTTTGCGCGACAAACCAAAATGAGAATTATAGTTTACCTTTTCGTGTTGTTTTGCGGTTTCAGTTTCTCTAATTTATGAAACCACAAATCATATAAATTACACGAAAGAAGAATACGAACTGATCACGAACCCCTTTTCGACATGTACTGCCTGACTTTACAATTCTTTACGCCTGCCCCAAAACAAAACCCTCAACTATTTTCTGAAATGGCGCGTCAAAAGAAACGATAGCGAAAGCTTAAACAATAATTTCAGAGGTACAAAAATGTCGATAAAAACCAGACTTTCTTCACTGATTACACTTGCGCTTGCGTTCTTTGTTTTTGCGGCGATCGCATCGGCGCAGGACAGCGGCACGACGACGCAGCCTAACACTGCGCAGAAGCAGGATCGCCACTGGGGCAAACACCGAGACGGCAAAGGCGGGGACATGCGCCGGATGGGCGGTATGATGGGATTTCGCGATCTGAACCTGACCGACGCTCAAAAGGCGCAGATCAAAACCATCCACGACGCAAACCGTCCCGACCCGGGTACGCTTCAGGAAATGAAAACCCTTCGTGACGCAAAACGGAATGGTACGCTCACACCGGAACAGACCGAACAGCTAAAAGCGCTGAGAAAACAGCAGCGTGAAAAAATGGAATCGGTCCATCAGCAGGTACTGGCTATTCTGACACCCGAACAGCGTCAGCAACTGGATCAAAAACGCGAGGAAATGAAAAAGCGTTGGGAGGAACGACGTCAGCAGCGTCAGCAAAACGCGCCGCCGACAACGGACAAACCAACTTCTAACTAAAGAGTGGAAGCAGCCGGTCATTCAGAGGGCGGTCTTCGGGCCGCCTTTTTAATTTGTCGCTCGAAACATTGATATAGTGTGCCCGCCTTTGAGCTTGGATCTTGGGTCTATCTGGAAATAGGGAAGTCAAAGCTCCTCGACAGCTAATGCGTCGTTGACCTTTTCAGCCTTCGCGACCAGTACGCAATATTCAAATAAATACCCGTGAGTGCGGAGAGGCAGGCCAGCAGCGAAAATGCCAGCAAAAGTGTCACCTGCCAGCTGCCCGCAAAAAAGTAAAAATGCGCCTCCCGGAAAAACCGCGTTTTCCACGTCGGCGGTTCGGACATTCTCGCTTCGCCGGTTTCGGCGTCGATAAATATCGAATCTGCGCCGAGTCCGCCGATGGATTGGTATTGCGGACGGCCGTCTTTCATCATCAGGGTCAAGGCGGTTGTCGGAAGGGTTTTACCGGCGAGCTCGTTCGCCTTTGCGATCGCTTCGGGCGGCGAGACCTTTACTCTTGCGGCATCAATTTGCTCAACCATTCCGCCCTCGACAGTATTAGGCAAGGCATACATAAACCCGCTTAAGGCCCAGGCGAGAACCGGAATCGAAACAAACAGGCCGAGGATCAGATGGGTTTGATAGATAAGCTTTTTCATTGTTTGAGAGATTTTAACGCAAACACACGAAGGCGCAGAGAGGCAAACGAAGTTTTGATAATCTCTTTGTCTCTCGGAGCCTTTGCGTTAAAAAATCAAACATTGTAACTTTATTCTTTACCTATGGCAGACCAACCGACCGTATCAGATATTTTTCGCCGGGCGCTCGAGATGAGAAAGGCAAACCCGAACGGCTCCTATAAGGACGTAAAAGCTCAG
>DATJGV010000356.1:0-5947 GCA_035494575.1 Pyrinomonadaceae bacterium
TAATAGATATGAATGATTACATGACACAAACTCCGCCGCGCATTAAAAAGCTACGATTCGCTGGGACGCGGGTTAGGAACAAAAAACTTCTCGATCGCTGTCTTTGTCTCGTCGCGCTTTCGCTGCTGAAAATCATTTACCCAGTTGGATACTGTCGAGACCATTTCGCGAGCTGTCTGTTTTGACTTATCTCTCGCTTTTACGGCAGGTTGAACGGCTTTTCTGTCGTCCTTTTTGATGACCTTAACGTTCATTTTCTTTAACATGTATAATTCTCCTCCTTGTTCTGTATGAATCTATCTGTATTAATCCTGGAATTTCAGGTTTTATTCCCTTGACCTTGTTCGTTGCAATTTGGGTGCCATTAATTAGACGCACTAGATAATGCCTTTTGCCGATTTAAATTCTGAGATTCGTAAAAAGAGCTTCTACATTTGCATTTTGCAAACTGTCAGGAACAGTTTCGCGAATTGCTATAACTCGAATACGATACTACTGTCGGATTAGTTCCCTATTTTTATCTATTTGCAACCTTTTTTCGGTATTGCATCATACTTAGCCAAACAAAACTGAAAATAGATTCGTCTGGTACGGCTTTTGCGATTCAGCCGGACGATGACAATTTCCGATTACATAATCATTTATCTTTCGGCCGGCGCCCCATTCGCAGTTTTTGCCTTTCTGCAAAGGAAGGGCAGATCCCTGGCCCGATCTTTTGCTCACTCGATCGTTGCCTTCCTTGCCTGGCCCGGCATCGCCGCGGTGTCTGTTTACAGGCAGTTCTTTTATAGATCCGAAACGCCTGAACAGGCGTTGGACCGAAAGGTCCGGAACGTCGGAGATCGCCTGGAAGAAATGATCCGACAAAATAGCGATGCGATCTCGATTCACGACTGGCGCGAAAAATTTGACCGATATGTTGGGCTGTCGAGAGCCATCGCGGCAGGCGATGACCAGTCCGAAGAAAATGAACTTTTTGCCATCGCGGGCAATAAAAACGGCAAGCTTGGAACAGTTTGTTTAAATAGACGCAACCGCAGTCGGTTGATTTTTCATCATACCGTTGCGCGGAACGATTTTTTGGATGCCCTGGTTCGCGCTGAGCGAGGTCGAGACTCGCTAGATCTGGCGGTTGAGATCGCCACCTTGCTTGATGATGCCGACGCATTGGCCGATCTTGCGACAATGCTCGGACGTACGGAGCAAATTTCCGGTAAAACTCCCGTCATTGATATGGAGCAGGAAGTATGGAATCCACCCACACCCAAACAACATATAGCCAACAGGATCTGAGCGCGTTCGATAATGAGCGCTTTGAGTTTGACGATGTTCAGGAGCGTCTCAACGCATTGCTCGAGGCGAATGCCGAGATCGCCCGCCAAAAGGCGATGTTTAAGACGGACCGCGATTGGCTCGAGGCCGAAGCGATGCAGCGGCCAGTCAATACGGAAAAGGCTTATTCATATCTGGGCTTGATGCTTGGAACACTGCCACCGGCTTCGTTTTTCGTCAGAGTCGCTATCGATTCGAGAGTATTGCAATCCGACGGAGCATGGTTTGTGATCGTTTTGCTTTTTGTTAACGCGGCTACCGCGGCCGCAGGATTTTTCTCCGGGAAGTTTATCGGCCGCGCGGCACGCCAGATCGAAACCTACCGGTGGCCGGCGATGCTCGCGGTTGCTCCGCTCCTCGGAATTCTTTGGGGAATTATTGCGGGCGGTTCCGGCGGACTTATCATTTTTCTTGTCGGAGCGTTTTTCGGTGCTTTTGTCGGGGGCACGGTCGGAGCCGTTGCTCTGCCCGCATTTGCCGTGTTTCATCGCGTGCTGAAACGCGGCGATGTCATGGAATACAAGCATTTTCTGCCGCTTGCTCTCGGCATTACGCTAACGATCTGTTCGTTTATCCTTGGGCTCTGATCGAGACACGTTTTTTCTTCCCCACGGTACGATACGAGCATCATTTCGTTTCGTGGTCATGCCTCTGAAAGGCTGAGCAAAGGGAAAATTGTTAAGTCAGTTTGCTGCCGGCATTGTCTCCCAGCAAGAACGGATTTACTATCATTGAGATGCTGGTCCTGCTCCATCTCATCGCGCTTTTTGTGCTGGTTTTGCTCGGGTTCTACGTTTTCGTTGCGAATCCGCGAAACCGGGCACATCAAACCTTTGCGGCCTTCATCGCATTCCTTGCGCTTTGGACCACAAAAGACCTCGTTTTCTGGAATTTTCGCACCGAAACCGAAGCTGCCGGCTGGTGGGTTGCAGCTAGCTTCGTGATCGCGTTGCTGATGCAGTCGTCGCTTGTCGTCTTCGCGTGGGTTTTTCCCGAAAATGCTCGAACGCCTCGTCGGCGAGCTGCAATTTTGTTCGCTCCGAGCCTCGTATTGATTCCTGCCGCGGTCAGCGGAATGATGTGGCGAGCCGTCGGTTTCAGCGACGGCCGCTTCTATATCGAGCTTGCTCCGATCGCCTATCTTTTCGTCGCCTATGTCTATTTTTTGTTCTGTTACGGCGCGGCCGTACTGCTCAAAAAGTACGTAAAATACAAGGGTACGCAGAACGGCCAACAGGTCGGTGCGATTCTTTGGGGCCTCGGTATTACTGGTGTTTTAAAAACCGCGGCGAATATCGTTTTTCCCTATCTCGGCAGTTACGAACTTATCCCGTTCAGCTCGATTTTCGTCGTCCCCGGGGTTTTCATTTACGCCTACGCCATCCTAAATTTCAAGCTGTTTTCGCTGCAGACCGCGCTCGACCAATTTCGTCTTTTTCCAATAACTTACAAGATCGCGCTGACCATTGCGGCGGTCGCGATATGCAGTTTTCTGTTGTTCCAGGTACCGATCGTCTGGTGGTCCTTTCAGGGCGGGATGAATTACGACGCGTGGCGTAAGTACCTTGTTTTCAGTGTTATATCGGCCCTGGTTCCGAACCTTTTGCTTGTTTTGCTTGTTTTGCGAACGATCTCGCGTCCTTTGCAAAAGATCACTCTTGCAGCCGTGCAGGTAACCGAGGGTGATTACGGAACGCAGGTCGATCTTCGAAAAAGTAATGACGAGATCGGTTTGCTTGCCAATTCGTTCAACGAAATGAGCAGCAAGATGGCGGTGGATATCGTTGAACTAAAACGACTTAACGAACAGCTCATCCGTACTGAAAAACTCGCGGCAATGGGAACCCTGGCGGCAGGCGTGGCGCACGAGGTCAATAATCCTCTCGCGTCGATCTCCTCTCTGATCCAGATGATCCAAAATCAAAACGGCATCGACCCCGAAACCCGCGACAAGCTAAACCTTGTATCTGAACAGATTAGGCGAATCACCCAAGTCACCCGGGACATGACCGATTTTGCCCGGACGCGGCCGGCGGCAAAGACCTTTTTGAATATCAAAGACGTGATCGAAACCAGCCTGCGATTAGCGAGTTTTGATGCAGCGTTCCGAAAACTGGACGTTCGACTCGAGCTAAACGGGTTTTCGACAGATATTTACGCCGACGCCGATCAGTTGCAGCAGGTCTTCTTGAACCTGTTTTTGAATGCTCGCGATGCGATGCCGAACGGCGGAACACTTTGTATATCAAGCAAACAAAGTGAGGACGAAATCGTTTTCAGGATAAGCGACAGCGGCGTCGGCATCAGCGAAGCCGCGGCCAATATGATCTTCGACCCGTTTTTTACTACAAAATCGGCAGGAAAAGGTACCGGTCTGGGCCTTGCCGTATGCTACGGAATAATCATGGCGCACGGCGGAACTATCCGCGCCGAGCCGAATCACACCGCAGGGACAACCTTTCTCGTCTCGCTGCCGCTGCAAAATAAAGAATAAGAACCGGCCTTTCGTTTCTGAGATCTGATCTCAGTTTCTTACGAAATTTCGCTCGATCTCTCATTTCGACCCCTTGTTCTTGACAGACGCGCCGATTCGTTGCACTTTATTTGTGCATACCATTTTTTTTCTATCAAAAACGAGGACTTTTAGAATGATAAAATCTTGTTTAAAGATTCTTGCCCTGTTTATACTCGCGTGTCCGATTTATGGACAACAGAGGCCAACAGCGTTCATCAATGCAAAAATTATCCCGATCGTCGGTCAGCCGATCGAACAGGGGGTACTTCTTGTCCAAAACGGAAAAATTACCGCGGTCGGTGATGCCAGGTCGGTCAGGCTTTCGTCTGACGTTCAAGTGATCGATGTTGCCGGCAAAGTGATAATGCCGGGGCTTGTCGATTCGCACAGCCACATTGGAGAAGGCTCGGGCGGTGACGGCTCGGCACCGATCCAGCCGGACGTAAGATTGTTGGATGGGATCAACGCTCGGGCGGCGAGTTTTCAACGAGCTCAAGCCGGCGGCATCACAACCGTGAACGTAATGCCGGGGTCGGGCCACCTTGACAGTGGACAGACGTTGTATTTGAAAAACCGCGACGGCGCTACCAAGATCGACGACCTGCTTATTTACGACAAAGATGGAAAATATATGGGCGGGATCAAATTCGCGAACGGCACGAATTCCATACGTTCGGGCGGCGGGAACTTTCCCGGTACCCGTGCAAAATCGGCGGCGCTGGTTCGCGATCAGTTGATCAAAGCTCAGGAATATCGCGAGAAAATTAAAAAAGCGGCAGGCGACCCGAGCAAAATGCCACCGCGCGATCTCGGGATGGAGGCGCTGGTCGAAGTCCTCGACGGCAAGCGTGTTATTCATTTTCACACGCACCGGCACGACGATATTATGACCGTGCTGCGGCTGCAAAAGGAATTCGGGTTTCGCGTCGTGCTCCACCACGTTTCCGAAGGCTGGAAGGTAGCCGACGAGATCGCTAAGGCAAAGGTTCCAACCTCGATAATCTTGATCGATTCGCCGGGCGGCAAGCTTGAGACAATGGATATCCGGTTTGAGACGCCCGCGATACTTGATAAGGCAGGTGTGCTGGTCGGATTTCACACGGATGACAATATAACCGATTCGCGCTGGTTCATGCGCGAAGCTGCTATCGCGGTCCGGGCCGGAATGTCCCGCGAAAAAGCCCTTTATGGCCTGACGATGGCTAACGCAAAAATTCTCGATCTCGACGACCGGGTCGGTTCACTGGAGAAAGGCAAGGATGCCGATTTTATTATCTTGTCGGGCGACCCTTTTTCGGTGTACACGCACGTACTGCAAACGTGGGTCGAGGGGAACAAGGTTTTCGACCGTGACGATCCGAAGGATCATTTGATCGCCGTCGGCGGCAACGGAGCTGGGACTGATCGTGAGATGCATCTTGATGGTGATGAAGACGACCTCGGAGGTGGACAGTAATGAATAATTTTATTTTTAACGCAAAGGCGGCAAGCCGCAAAGCCACAATGAAAACCAAATATCATAAAAACCAAACAAGCGGTAATTTTCTTAACCTTGCGTCCCTGCGCCTCTGCGTCTTTGCGTTAGTAATGTTTTTCGCCGCATCTGTCCACGCCCAAGTAGCGGTCAAGGGTGACACGGTTTGGACAATGGCGGGTGAGCCGATAACGAACGGCGTCGTCTTAATGAACAACGGCAAGATCGAAGCTGTCGGAACGGCTGCTCAGGTAAAAATCCCGGCAAATTACAAGATCGTGACCGCAAAGGTCGTGACACCCGGATTGATCGACGCTCATTCAGTCATCGGCTTGAACGGGTATCTCAACCAGCCGCACGATCAGATGGCTCTCGACGGCAGCGGACCGATCCAGCCCGAGCTGCGCGCAATTGACTCGTACAATGCCGAGGAAAAATTGATCGAATGGGTGCGCCAATTCGGCGTGACGACGATACACACCGGACACCAGCCGTCGGCACTCGTTTCGGGGCAGACAATGATCGCAAAAACTATCGGCAAGGATGTTGACGAAGCGACGCTTGTCCCGACAGCGATGATCGCCGTTACACTTGGTTCCGACGCATTGGCCGGTCAGGGAAAATCT
>DATJGV010000357.1:0-3923 GCA_035494575.1 Pyrinomonadaceae bacterium
GGTCTGGTCGATCATCGAGCGCAAGATCTCAAATTCCGGTGCGAACCAGAAACCATAGTAAACAGACTCGGCAAACTTGGTGCCAAGCGAGTCGCGAAGCCGTGTGACTTCGCGGTCCATTGTGATCGATTCGAGAGCACGGTGGGCTGTCTGCAAAATGGTGACGCCGGGCGTTTCGTAAACACCGCGCGATTTCATCCCGACGAAACGGTTTTCGACAAGATCGACGCGGCCGATGCCGTGTTGACCGCCGATGTGGTTAAGCGTCGAGAGCAGATCGACCGCACCGTATTTTTGGCCATTGATTGCAACCGGTTCGCCTTTTTCAAAGGTCAGGATCATTTCCTCCGCGGCGTCGCTTGCGTTTTCCGGCGATCTTGTCAGCAAAAAAATGTCCTCCGGCGGAGCGGCCCACGGGTCTTCGAGAATACCGCCCTCATACGATATGTGCATCAGGTTTCGGTCCATCGAATAGGGCTTTTGCGTCGTCGCCGTAATCGGGATGCCGTGTTTTTCGCAATAGGCAATTAGATCGGCACGGCCCTTAAATTCCCATTCGCGCCATGGTGCGACTACCTTGATATCCGGCTGCAGCGCATAATAGGTAAGCTCAAACCGAACCTGATCGTTACCCTTGCCGGTCGCTCCGTGTGCAACGGCGTCGGCGCTTTCTTTTTGCGCGATCTCGATCTGACGTTTAGCAATCACAGGGCGGGCGAGAGATGTGCCGAGCAGATAAACGCCCTCGTACAACGCATTTGCCTTTACAGCGGTCCAGACAAAATCCTTTACAAACTCTTCGCGAAGGTCTTCGACATAAAGCTTCGACGCACCGGTCGCTTTTGCCTTTTCATCAAGGCCCGAAAGCTCCTCGCCCTGGCCGACGTCGGCCGTATAGCAAATGACTTCGCAGTCGTAAGTTTCCTTTAGCCAAAGCAGCATGGCGGACGTGTCGAGCCCGCCCGAGTACGCAAGTACGATCTTATTTATCTTTTTCATTGTGAAATTAAGAACAAACGAAAAGCATACTTTTTTCGACTTAGAAATTCAACGCACGCCAATTGTCTGCAGCGACGTTTAGTTGCTGTACTGGAAGGTAAATTTATCAATCTTTGCGGTCATTGGTCCTTTGCGGGAGATTATTTCCCGCAGAGATGCAAAGGCCGCAAAGAAAATACAGAATCGAAATATGCTGAAAACGCCACATATTTAAGACACCGCTCGATTTACGCTATAATTTTTCCGAAAGGCACGCGGATGAACGACGAAAATCCACAGATCAGGGCATATTTGTACGACGCAAATGGTTCCGACGAACGGATCGATCTTGAAGAGATCGACTTTGCATCGCTTGGCGAAGACAAGTTGCTGTGGGTAAACGTCCTAAAGCGGGAAGAGGAGACCTTGAGGCAAGTAGCAGCGCGGCTAAATGTTCAACATCTTCCGATCTCGGCGATTCTTAAAGAGTCGTCCCGGCCAAAGCTTGATAGTTTCGAGGATTTCTTTCGCTTTCGGGTAAATTCCGTCCTAACTGCAAAAGGTGAATCTCCGACGAAGGTGCCTATCGATTTTGTTGTCGGTCAGAATTTTATAATCACGGTTCATGAAGGTGAGGTCGGTTATTTTGAAGAGTTTCGGCAACGCGACAAAGGCGAGACGCAATTTGGCGAACTCGATGCAGAGAGCTTTGTCGCAACGCTGGTTGACCTGCACATTGTGTCGTATTTTCGAGCACTGGACGAGATAGAAAAACGTGTCGATAAGCTGGACGCGAATGTCCTGAAAAAGGACATTGAAACGGACGAATTTTTGGCGTCCATGGTACAGTTACGCGCCGACGTATCGAAGCTTAGACGTTGGCTGATGCCGCATCGCGACGTGATCTATGCATTTCTTCGCGCCGATTTTCAGCAAATCTCAGAGTCGGACTCGGTAGAACAGTACAAGTTGTTGGCAGGCCATTTTGAGAATGCGGTCGAGTCGATCGAGAGTTCGCGTGAGACGGTTCTGAGCGTTTTTGATCTGTACGCAACAAAGTCGGCGCAGCTGATGAATGTTTTCATTCAACGGCTTACCTTTCTGACGCTCGTGGTCGGTACTCTGAGCGTTGTTGCCGGAATCCTGGGAATGAATTACAAGGTCGATTTTTTTGAATCACCGTCAGGATTTTGGATTACGATCGCCGGAATGGCATTGATCGCGCTGGGACTTACAATTTTCGCCCGATATAAACGCTGGATCTGAAATGACAAAAACAAGAACGCTATGGGGCGGCCGGTTTACTGGCTCGCCTGATGAAACCTTTGCTAGATTCAATAACTCGTTTAGCTTTGATAAACGGCTTTTTGCTGCAGACATGCGGGCAAGTCTTGCCCATCTCGACGGACTGTACAATGCAGGCGTGTTGACCAAACGCGACGCGTCGAAAATAAGAACCGGCCTCAAGACACTGCTAAAGCAGGCTAATTTTGACGGAGATTTTTTTGACGGCAGCGACGCCGAGGATGTTCATTCGTTTATCGAATCGAAACTGATACAGATAATCGGCGATACGGGTAAAAAGCTCCACACGGGCCGCAGCCGCAACGACCAGGTCGCGACGGCATTCCGTCTTTGGCTGCGCGACGAGATCGACCAGACAGCCGCGCTTGTGGCCGCTTTGCAAAAAGCTTTGCTTGACGCTGCCGACCGCCATAAAAAGGCAGTTCTGCCCGGTTACACGCATCTGCAGCGGGCTCAGCCCGTGCTTTGGGCGCATTGGTGCCTCGCTTACTTTGAGATGTTCTCGCGCGACCGGCGACGGCTTAGCGAGGCAAGAAAGGCAGTGAACGTTATGCCTCTTGGTTCTGCGGCGCTTGCGGGCACGAGTTTCCCGATCGACCGTGGAGAGGTCGCCAAAGAGCTTGGCTTTGACGGCGTTACCGCCAACAGTCTCGACGCCGTTTCGGACCGTGATTTTGCGGTTGAATTCGCGGCGGCATGTTCGCTTGTGATGGTGCACCTTTCGCGAATTGCCGAGGATCTCATTCTTTACTGCTCGAACGAATTTGGTTTTGTCACACTTAGTGATTCGGTATCAAGCGGTTCGAGCCTGATGCCGCAGAAGAAAAATCCCGATGCGTTGGAGCTGATCCGCGGCAAGGCGGGCCGTATATTCGGTCACAACGCCGCGCTGCTTGCCATGTTAAAAGGGTTACCGCTTGCCTATAACAAAGACATGCAGGAGGACAAGGAGGCAGTTTTCGATACAGTCGATAATGTCAAAATTTGCCTGCAGGCGGCGACGATGGTTCTGAACAATATCTACCTGAACGAAAAGACAACACTCGCGGCAGCGGCCAAAGGCTACCTTAACGCGACCGAACTCGCCGATTATCTCGTTAAAAAAGGCGTTCCTTTCCGCACGGCCCACGATACGGTCGGTCGGGCGGTACTGTTCGGCCTCGATCAAGGCAAAGAACTTCACGAACTCGGTCTGGAGGAGCTGCGGCGGTTTTCCGACAAGATCGACCTTGATGTTTTCGAGGCGCTGGATCTGAAACAGACCCTTTCAAGCAAAAACCAGATCGGGGGAACGTCACCCGAACGGGTTTACGAGGCGCTTGCCGTTGCTAGAAAAAAGACCGGGAAGTGATGGCCGGAAAATGCAGGATTTTACCCGCAATCTTATTACCGAATGGCGACGGCTGGAACTGCCGTTTTCGGGTGAAACCTTTGTCGTCGCGGTTTCCGGCGGTGCCGACTCAATCGGTTTGGTCCTTGCCCTCAATGACCTGAAAAAACGCGGAAAGCTAGATCACCGCTTCATAATCGCCCATTTTAATCACAAACTGCGTGACGGAGTGAGCGACCAGGATGAGGATTTTGTCCGGCAACTGGCCGTTGAGCAGGAGCTGGAGCTTGCCGTCGGCCACGGAAAAATC
>DATJGV010000358.1:0-4134 GCA_035494575.1 Pyrinomonadaceae bacterium
CCGTCCACGTAGCTATCGATCAATTCTCGAATGTTCTGACAATTCATTTAGCACCTCCTTTCTGACGTGCTGCCGCACACGCAACCAAACGATCGCGCGCACGCGCTAATCTCGACATCACCGTCCCAAGCGGCAGGTCCGAAATACTTGCGATCTCCTTGTATGAGAAACCTTCCAGTTCGCGAAGAACAATTATTTCGCGAAACTCGACCGGCAATTCGTCCAGCAATCGCCGCAGCTCCTGCCTGTCGACATTTTGGATCAGGATCGTTTCAGGATTTGTCGAGTCGGCCGCGTGTATTTGTTCGTCAAATTCGCTCAGGTCTTCGGTCGGACGTTTTTTCTGCAGCCAGGAATAGTATGTGTTGCGCACGATCCGCAATGTCCACGCTTTGCCGTTCTCACCGTGAAAGCCGCTGAAGAATTTAAAGGCGCGCATTATCGCTTCCTGCACAATGTCCTCGGCATCCGCATCATTTCGCGTCAGCCACCGCGCAAGGTTGTACGCAGCATCCAGATGCGGCAGGACGGCAGCTTCAAAATTGGCGGTCTTGGTTTGTTCCTGCAAGCTCCCTCTCTTTTTCTATTAAGTTCTGCTTTATGTAAAGACCGGGATTCCGGCCATTTTATTCCCAAAAAGAAAATTTTGCACTACCGGGAATTTTTTTTGGTACACGGCAGTCTTAGCGTACAAAGGCGGACTATGCATTTCTAAAAATAAAGTGTTAAACGCCGCGTACGAAAATTATGAGATTACAGCAAAAAGCAAAAAGAAAGATCCAGTTGGCGGTTGTCCTGATCGCACTTGGAATCTTGCTCGCAGGCTGTCAAACAGCGGTCAAAACCGACGAACACAAAATGGACACGGCAGCGCCGGGCGCGCCGAAAACTCAGCCGAATGTCGAGAAGCCCGGCGAAAACGAAGTCCAGATAGTTATCGAAAATTTCGCTTACGTGCCATCCGAAGTAACCATTTCGCCGGGCACAAAAGTGACATGGATCAACAAGGACGAAGCGCCGCACACAGCCACCAGCGTCGATCAAAAATTCAATTCCGGTGGCCTCGATACGGACGACAAATTTTCATTCGTCTTCACCGAGAAGGGAGACTATCAATATTTTTGCACTCTGCACCCGCACATGAAGGCACAGATAAAAGTTAAATAAATTTTCCAAACAAAGATTGGAGATCATTATGAAAGATCAATTAGAAAAAAAAGAGAACGTAGCCGATGAAAGAAAGGTTAAAGGCACCGATCGCCGCGATTTTCTCAAGTGCATGGCGTGGGCCGGAACGGGTCTCGCATTTGCGATGAGCGGAGGCCTCCTGTCGTCATGCAGCATCGAAAATTTCGGTTCGGAAAAAGGAACATTGTCGTTCGTTCAGATAAGCGACACGCATATCGGGTTTAGCAAAGAACCAAATCCAAAGGTAGTTGACACGCTGCAGGCGGCGATCGACAGGATCAACGCGCTTCCGCAGCGGCCGCCGTTTTTACTTCATACCGGCGACCTGACGCATCTTTCCAAACCCGAAGAATTCGACACTCTCGCCGAGATCCTTAAAGGCGTAAAAACCGATCAGATATTTTTCGTTCCCGGCGAGCACGACACGTTTGTCGATCAGGGAAAACAATTTCTCGAACGCTTTGGCAAAGGGACACAAGGCAAGGGCTGGCAAAGTTTCGATCACAACGGCACGCACTACATCGGGCTAAACAATGTTGTGGCAGCGAGTTCAGGACCGACACCCGGTTCGTTCGCCAACGGCGGTAACGAAGGGCTTGGTTCGCTTGGGCGTGAGCAGCTGGAATGGCTCGAAAAAGACGTTGCCGGTTTAACCGCGAGCACGCCGATCGTGGTATTCACTCACGTTCCGCTGTGGCTGGTGTATCCGCAGTGGGGCTGGGGAACTGAGGATTCGGCACAGGCGCTGTCGTACCTGAAAAAATTCGGTTCCGTTACGGTCCTTAACGGCCACATTCACCAGGTGATGCAAAAGGTCGAGGGCAACGTCACGTTTCACACCGCGCGTTCGACGGCTTACCCGCAGCCCGCGCCGGGGACTGCCCCCTCACCCGGGCCAATGAAAGACGTTCCCGCGGAAAAACTGCGTTCAACGATAGGGATAACGCAGGTAAGGTATATCGAGACAAACAGCCCGCTGGCGCTTGTCGATACGGCACTCGCGTAAACCAATAGAAAATTGATATCTGGAGATCTTATTATGTATCTATCGTCCGCATTGATTCCGTGGAGCCACATACATCCGGTTCTGGTGCACTTTACGACGGCATTATTGCCGGCCTCATTTGCAAGTGATATTTTGGGGAAATTTACGCAGCGTTATTCCCTAACGCCCGCCGCCTGGTGGATGCTGCTTTACGGCGCTATCGCTACGCCCATGACCGTAGTTGCCGGTTGGATCTGGGCAGGCGAGATCGCGGGCCCAAGCGGCGTTTCGTCAATTCCCGGATTGGCGATCCATCAATGGCTAGGAACCGCATTGGTTTTTTGCTTTGTTGCACTGGCGGTCTGGCGTGGCCGGATCTTCATGCGTGGGCGCAACCCGGGCACCGCATATCTCGCAGTCGCGGGCGGCATCGTCGCGGCGCTGATGTACCAGGGTTATATTGGCGGGAAAATGACCTTGGGTTAACAACGAGTTATCGAGCAACTCCCATCACCTCAACACCCGGCGCCGGGCTGATGAAAAAGTCCGGCGCCGCGGTTCAACGGAATTAATCATACACATAAACGCGCATACCGACGCTTAGCATGTCGCTGAATCCCTTATCGGCAAATCGCGGTATTCGCGCGCATCCGTGGCTTGCTGCGGTAAACGGCACCGAGTTGCTGCCGTGAATCGCAAATCCGTTAAGAAAATAGCTTGGGTTATAGATCGTTCCCAGCGGAGCCTTTCTCGTGCCTTTTATCTGGCGTGTGATCTTAAACGCGCCGCGCGGCGTATGGGCGACGTCCCATTTGCCCTCGCTTTCGTAACGCTGGTCGCTGCCGGTCGAGGTGGAAAGGATCTTCGTAACCTGCCCGTCGCCGTTGACCAAAAAAATAACCTGCCGCGAAATGTCGATCTCGACATGTGCGTCGCCTCCATATTTTGCGGTAGGACGTGACGCCGATCGAATTTTTTCGAGCAGAGCATCTGTTAAAACGCCTGTTCGCTTTAAACCCTCAACTTTTTGAAACGCAGCAATTGCCTGCCGTGTCGAGTCGTCCCTTTTGCCGTCAACGCGAGTTATCCAGTATCCAAGGTTGTCGAGCATCTGCTCGGCCTCGAGATTTTTCGCGGCGAGCGTTTCGTTGTTTGTTCCAGCGGCGGCCATTTGGACGCCTGCGATGATCACACCGAGTAATGTCAAAAATACGATCGTTCTGTTTACTATTGCACGCATATAAGTTTTTTGAGGCGAACCTCACTTCATCAATATAAAAATCGCGGAAAATATCCGCCATGCTAAATGACGCTTGCCAAAGGGCTTTTTGCGTCCGTCACAGCTATAACGCGTAGCAACGCGCAAAATTGCATCAGATGATAAACTTTGAGCCAGATGCGATGAACGAACAACCGGTAACAATACGGTTTGATACTGTGGGATATACGGTCGGCGATACCGTGATCCTTGCGGATTTGAACCTTGACGTATACGAAGGCGAGATCCTGGTTCTGCTTGGCGAATCGGGTTGCGGCAAAACGACGACATTAAAGCTGATCAACCGGCTGATCGAACCGACCGCGGGTGAGGTTTTGGTCGAGGGAAGATCTGCGGCCGAGTGGAACCCTATAGAGCTTCGGCGGCATATCGGCTACGTTTTGCAGGAAGGCGGGCTATTTCCGCATTTCACCGTCGCCGAAAATGTCGCGCTTGTTTTAGGGCTCCTAAATTGGGATGAGACCAAGAAGCGCGAGCGCACGATCGAGATGCTTGATCTCGTCGGACTAAAACCCGACAAATTCGCGGACCGGTTTCCGCACGAACTTTCCGGCGGGCAACGTCAACGCGTCGGCGTCGCCCGTGCTCTTGCCGCTGACCCGCAGATCGTCCTGCTCGACGAACCGTTCGGCGCGCTCGATGCGATAACGCGAACCAACCTGCAAAAGGAATTTGCGCGGCT
>DATJGV010000359.1:0-8744 GCA_035494575.1 Pyrinomonadaceae bacterium
GCCGCTTTGCCATTGGTGCAGCCGTGTCGAGTGTGCGCAGGTAATTTGTCGAATAAATCGCTCCGGGTTTGTACTTTTTGATTTTTTTGACGAGCCGTTCAGCACGCTGCAGTCCTTCGGGTGAAAGACCAGGATCGCCCGGATCAGCCGTCGCAGACACATCCTTTTCGGCATGACGGACAAGGATAATGGTTTTCTTTGATTGTGAGTTGACCGACCCGGTGAAAACAAACAGAGCCAAAACAGCAACTGCGAAAACTGGAAAAATTTTCATAGGTTAAACAAACATCTTTCCCGGATTCAAAATACCGTTCGGATCGAAGAGCTTCTTAATGGCTTTCATTATCTCAAGTGTCGGTTTGTCGATCGCGTAGTCGAGATAAGGGGCTTTAACGTAGCCAATGCCGTGTTCGCCTGAGATCGTGCCGCCAAGTTCGACCGAGAGCTGAAACGTTTCGGCAACACATTGGCGGGCACGCGCCACTTCGTCCGGGCTTTCGCGGTTGACGACGAAATTGACATGAATGTTCCCGTCACCCGCGTGGCCAAAGTTCGCCACGAACGTGTCATGTTTTTTGCCGATCTCCTCGATCTTGGCGACGAGCTCGGGAACTTTGGAACGCGGCACAACAACATCTTCGTTGATCTTGAGCGTGCCGTATTTCATCAAGCTTGGCGAGATCGCGCGGCGAACGTCCCAAAGCTTGTTTTCTTCTTCTTTCGTTTTTGCCCGCAGAATATCAAAACCGCCGTTCTCGCCAATTATGCGTTCGATCGTCTGCGCGTTTTTTTCTACCTCTTCGGCTGAGCCGTCAACAGCGACGAGCAATATCGCGCCTGCATCCTTCGATAAACCGAACGCAAAATTTTCCTCCACAGCGGCAACACAAAATTTATCGATTACTTCCATTGCCATCGGCAGCAAACCTTCGGGTGTGAATTTTGTCAGCACCTTGCACGCCTCTTCCATCGTGCGAAAATTTGCGCGGACGGTTGAGGTTGCTTCGGGCAGCGGAAGCAGCTTCACGGTTGCTTCGGTGATGATTCCAAGCATTCCTTCGGATCCGCACATCAGCCCTGTCAGGTCAAAACCGACGACATTCTTAACCGTCTTTCCGCCGGTGCGAATGACTTCACCGGTAGCCGTAACGACCTCCAGCCCAAGCACGTGATGTTTCGTAACGCCGTATTTTGGTGTTCGCATTCCGCCTGCATTTTCGGCAATGTTGCCGCCGATAAAACTGTCCTTGTACGAGGCCGGATCGGGAGCGAACATCAGACCCTTTTCTTCAACGGCCTGCTGCAGCTCGAACGTACGAATTCCCGGCTGGCAAACGGCATACAGATCGTCGACATTGATCTCGAGTATCTTGTTCATCCGATCGGTACCAATGACGATGCCGCCGTCGATAGGAACCGCTCCGCCCGTGTAACCCACGCCGCCGCCCCGAGCCGTTACAGGGAAAAGATATTCGTTCGCAAGCTTTAGAATAGCGACCATCTGCTCGGTGCTTTCCGGAAAAACGACAGCCTCAGGCGGAAATTTTTCCTTCACCGCGTCTGCTCCGTATGGCTCGACCTTTTCAGGATCGACGACGACGTTTCCGGTTCCGACGATCGAGCGGAGCTTGTCTAAAACTTCAGGCTTCGACGCGTTGGTTGTCGCTCGGCCTTTTGAATTGAAATGGATTGATTGAAACATCTTTTTTATAGGCTCGTATTACAAATTTACCAAAATCGCAACGTTTCTGCTAAACTCTCGAAATTAGTTAATTTTCAAATTCAACCTCATTGATCAAGGGAATTCTGCACGATGACAGAACACAATAAAGAACTGATTCCGCCCGACGAATACGAACGCGAGCTTATGACCGATCTCGACGACGAGACACCGGACAAGCCGAAGGGCATGCCGCTGCATACAAAGATCCTGATCGGCCTGCTTGTAGGCGTGCTCGGCGGCTTGGCCGTGAACTGGACGCTGGGCGGAACGCATCCGAATGTTGCGTGGTTCGTTTCGAATATTACGCAGCCCGTCGGCACGCTTTTCCTGAGCCTTTTGCTAATGATCGTCGTGCCGCTTGTTTTTTCGTCACTCGTTGTCGGCGTTGCCGGAATCGGCGATATACGAAAACTCGGCCGGATTGGGCTGAAATCTTTCGCTTATTGCCTGGTTATCTCAGCGATCTCAGTCGTTATCGGGCTGGGACTGGCCAACACGATCAGGCCCGGTGAACGGATCAGCCCCGAGGTTGCAGCGCAGTTAAAGGAAAAATTCAGCGGTGGAGCGACCACAGCGGCTGAGGCGCAAAAGAAGGCAGCGTTGGATGCAAAGTCTGATTCACCATTGATGCAGGCTGTAAAAACGATCGTTCCGAGCAATGTGTTCAACTCCGTTTCGGGTGCCAATCCGAACATGCTGCACATCATGTTCTTTGCATTGATCATCGGCATTGCGATAACGCTGCTACCCGGTCCGGTGTCAGCGCCGTTCGTGAACCTGATGGATTCGGTCTTCGCGATTACCTCAAAGATCATCGACATTATTATGAAGTTCGCGCCCTATGCGGTTGCGTGCCTCATATTCAACAACATCGCACAGTTCGGCCTCGATCTGCTCGGATCGCTTGCTTGGTTTGTCGCAACGGTTCTGATCGGGCTATCGCTGCACTTTTTTGGAGTTTATTCGCTTTCGGTGTGGCTGCTCTCGCGGATCAATCCGTTAGATTTTTTCAGGCGTGTCGAAACGGTGATCGTAACCGCTTTTTCTACATCGTCGTCAAATGCCACGCTCCCGACGGCGCTTAGGGTCTCCAATGAAAACCTCGGCGTACCAAAAGAGATCAACAGCTTTGTACTGACGGTCGGCGCGACGGCAAACCAGAATGGGACGGCACTTTACGAGGGCGTAACGGTATTGTTTCTCGCGCAGCTTGCCGGAGCGGACTTATCGCTTGGCGTGCAGCTGATGGTCGTTTATCTTGCTATACTCGGCGGCATCGGTACCGCAGGCGTTCCGTCAGGTTCGATACCGTTTATCATAGGAATTCTTGCGATGATAAACATTGATCCGGCATTGATTGCTATAATACTCGGCGTGGACCGCATTTTGGATATGTGCCGGACGACGTTAAATGTTGTCGGCGATATTACAGCCGCAACATTCGTCGCCCGCAGCGAAGGCTTCGAGTTGCTTCATGCGGCCGAAGATGCTGGAATCGGCTAGGACCTTCGCTTGAAAGAGGCAAGGAGGGTAAGAACATGTTTCCGATAGGCGATGATAACTCGGACAGGACGATTGTTCCGGCGGTCAATTATGCCATTATTGGTTTAAATGTGCTGGTGTTCGTCGTTCTCCAGCAGTTCGGAAGCAACGACCACTTCACGTACGCATTCTCGCTCGTTCCGAAAGAAATAATGACCGGTGTTGACCTGTCGGGTGTACAGGTTGTCCGCGATGAGCTTGGCAACACGGGCCGCGTAGATCTTTATACTTCGCCGCTGCCAGTCTATTTCAATTTTCTTTCGTCAATGTTCATGCACGGCGGGTTTATGCACCTGTTCGGGAATATGCTGTTCCTGTGGGTTTTCGGTGATAATATCGAAAACCTGCTCGGGCATATCCGGTACGGAGTATTTTATTTGCTGTGCGGTTTTGCCGCCGCGTTGGGACAGATCTTGATGGGGCCGGATTCGGTGATCCCAATGTTAGGAGCGTCGGGCGCAATTTCGGGCGTGCTTGGTGGGTATCTTATCTCGTTCCCGCACAGACGCGTTCGCGCGATCCTTTTCAATTTCCTGACCGAGGTTCCGGCATACGTCGCACTCGGAATCTGGATCGTCTACCAGATAGTGCTCGGATTTTTCACACCAGCCGGAACCGGCGGCGTCGCCTACGCCGCACATATCGGAGGATTTGTCGCCGGACTTGTGCTGGTAAAATTATTTGCGATAGGCCGATCGCAGCAGCCAAACAGACAGTGATGCCTCACGCCTGCACCCTTTGCTCAAACTCGGAGGGCAATCTTGTACACGAAGCCCGTGAGATGATGTTCGGTACTCGCGACAAGTTTCGCTATCTTGAATGCGGCAGGTGCGGCACGATCCAGCTCTTGGAAATTCCGGACCTTGCAAAATATTACCCGAAAAATTTCTATGCATTCGACTCAAAGATCGGAATCGGAAAAACGGCCTTGCACCGATTGGCAGCGAAATCGGTCGGCAAATATTTTCTGCACGGGCGCGGCACCGCGGGAAAATTTCTTGCGTCGAAGGAGCCTCGATTTGGCGCGTGGTTTCATCAATCGATCAGGGAGCCGTTGCTCGGCCTTGATTTTAGCTCGCGAATACTCGATTTCGGATGCGGTTCAGGACGAATGCTGCAAGCCCTGCACTATTTCGGTTTTCGCGACCTGACCGGTGCCGATGCATTTATCGAAAATGATATTGTTCACGAAAGCGGCGTTACGATCCATAAGAAAGGGCTTGATGAACTCGCTCCCGGCTTTGATCTCGTAATGCTCCATCACGTGTTTGAGCACCTTCCAAATCCGCGTGAAACTCTTCAACAAATCCACCGTTTGCTTGATTATGAAAAATTTTGCCTGATACGAATGCCCGTCGCCGCTTTTGCCTGGAAAAAATACGGGCCGGATTGGGTTCAGCTTGACCCGCCGCGGCATCTATTCATATTCACGGAAAAGTACTTTCGCTCAATGGCTGAAAGTTCGGGTTTTCGTGTCGAAAAGGTTGTTTACGATTCGGATGAGTTTCAATTTTGGGGAAGCGAACAATATCTGCGTGATATTCCTCTGTGTGACGAACGCTCATACAACGGAACCGCCGATGGCAGCGTTTTCACGGCTGAACAGATAGGCGAATGGCGGCGTCAGGCAATGCTGCTGAACGAAAAAGGAAACGGCGATCAGGCCTGTTTTTATTTACGAAAGCTGTCCGGAACCGCGAAACCTGCCTGAAACTGCCCATAACGCTGTGATGTCCCGTTACGTTTGATCTTGCGGCCTGCATTGACGACAAACATCGGCGTCGCAAGGCGAAGAAAAAACTTCGCAAAGTCTGTCGGCGAATTCGCGCCGCGCCAATGTTTCAGTGCCAGGCGAAACGCCAGCAACTTGGCTCCGCTCGCAAGCGCGTTCCTGGCATAAAGAAAGGCAGAGCGATCGCGAGCCGAGCTTAGAGCACTTTCGCTCAGGCCAAGCGCCGAGGCCAGACGCCGCTGAGCTTTGACGACTTCGGACAGCATCATTTCGCAGTCCCGGCTGGTATTGTAACTATGTCGCCGCCAAGCGGACAGTATCTGCGGGTCAAATGCAAAACTGCCAAGCCGCGACAGCGACAAATACATTTCGTAATCTTCAAGTCTCGCGCTTTCATTCCACGAAACCTGGTCTAGGGCGCTGCGCCTGTAAACTACCGACGAGCTTACCGGAGCACTAGCCGCCAACAGCATCTTCAGAGCGTTGCCGTCCGTAAAATTTCCCCAACCGGATGGATGATCGACCGAACAATCCACGATCTTATTTGACTCGTCAACAACAAGCGAATGTCCGTATGCTAGTACCGCATCGGTACGGGCCTCAAGCAAGCGGCACCGCTCGGCAAGCAAGTTTGGCAGCCAATAGTCGTCCGAGCCGAGATATGCAAAGTATTTGCCGTCACTTAGCGCAAATCCCTGGTTGAGCGTGAATGAGAGCCCGCGATTTTCGCGAACGATCATCTCACAATCAAACGGACAATTTTTGAGAGACGCTTCGATTATTTTTGGTGAACTGTCGGTCGAGCCGTCATCAATTACGAGAAGTTTTTTGGGGTGAAGCGTCTGATCAAAGATCGAACGAAGGCACTGCTCAACGAACGGCGCGTGGTTGTACGAAGGTACAACGACAAAAATCTCGGACCGGTTGTGCTCGACCTCATTCGCCATGCCAATTTTGCCTAACATTATCGCACAGGCCGAGGTGTTCCGCATTCGGAGCCGCAGTGCTCAAGAGATAAAACAGCCGGAGACCGCCAACTTCGTGCTGGTGGTCTCCGGCCGGAGGGAAAACATTTTCTATTGCCGCTGAAACTCGGGCGTGCCAAGCACAAGGCTGACCGCCTTAAAGACGTCCGGATTTCCGCTCGGTTCTAACAGACGAGCTTGTCGTCCAAGGCCACGCTTTCCGTTCGCGCCCGGCATACTTACCGCCTCCATTTCATCGGTCTGCTCCGCAGGTTTTACTTCCGGCAGCGGCTGTTCGAGCTGTTTCAGAAGAGTGCCTTTCGTTGTCGGCGATACCTCGTCTTTGAGTATCTCAGCGATCGCATTGTTCAAAATGTCGGCCTTATCTTTTCCCGCAAACGAGTTCAGGTTCACTCTCGTTCCCGGAATGCGGTTACTGGCTATTGCTACGGCAAAATTGAGCCGTTCGAGCAGCGCTCCGGTGTTTACCCAATCCTCCGCCTTGTCGGGATAACCCGTCGGAGCCTGATAGCCGTAGGGAACCTCGCCGAGCTTTCTGAGCATCGCAACCAATGCCGGGCTTCCATTGGTGTTCGCTCCAAGCGTGCGGATGGAACTTATGACGAGCTCGAACGGAGTCTTGATCTTCGCACGATAGTTTTCCGGTGCGAAAAATTCAGGGTCGCCGAACAATGCCCGGAGCGTCGTTTTTATATCGCCGCTCGATTTGTGAAATGCGTCGGCGACACGATTAACAAAAGCATCGCTTGGGTTGTCCGATACAAACTTGACGGCAAGCTCGCGGGCGATAAATTTTGCCGTCGCCGGGCTGTTTACTAAGATGTCCAGCACTTTCAGACCATCCTTCATGCCGCCTTCGTCGATCTTTTGTCCGAGGACGTACTTCGGTCCGGATTCGTGCCAGCGCGGGTTAAAGTAAAACTGGCCGCTGTCTATGTCATCCGGCACGCCGGCCTGACGCTGTAAGCGTTCGAGACGGCGATCGTCTGTTCCCTTGATCATATTTGCAGCCGCGCGGCGGTAACCGGCCGGGTCGGCGATGGTCCATCCGGTGAAACACTTCGCAACTTCGATCACGTCCTTTTGCGTGTAGCCGCCGTTGACACCGAGCGTGTGCAGCTCCATCAGCTCTCGTGCGTAGTTTTCGTTCAAGCCGCGTTTTGCCGCCTGCTTTTTCGGCTGCTGCGGATTTTGCATGGCACGAGCGATACGGCGGTCGAGTTCCTCATCTGTTATGCCTTGCCTCATCTTGATCTGCTCGCGCATCCGCGGCGGAAGCGCGCCGCCGTTGCGAAGCAACCGTTCACGAAACTGGCCGTTCCCTGCACGCTGATTTTGCTGCGTCTGCGAATTTGGCGAAACCGATTGGAAATTGTCGAGGTAAAACAGCATTGCCGGATGCTCGGCCGTGCCGACGAGCAAATCCTTAAAGTTTCCCAGCGCGTTTGGCCTTATCACGTCACGTTCATAGCTAGGTATGTACCATTTCACGGCTGCCTTGCCTGCAAAAACGTTGAAATGGTTCGCCCAGAAATCGACCATTACTTCCTGAAGCTGCCGTTCCGAATAAACGTCCCTCAGAATGCGGTTTGCGACGATCTGCGGCACAAGCTGTCCCGCCGGACGCAGGTCGTATTCGCGGTACAGCGCCTGCAGTTTTTCACGACGTTCTTTTTGCTCGTCCTTTGTTACGTCAGCCGCGTCCTTTGCCTGCTGAGCATTTGGGTCAGCTGTTTTATCGTTCGCCGGCACCTGGTCCTGATTCTGTGCCTGGGCTTTTGCGGCCTGAGCTTTTCTGCCGCCTTCGAGTTGGCGAAGCAGAGCACCCGGATTAGGATATTTTGCAAAAAGCTCGGCCGTGGACATGCTGAAGACATCGAGGTTTTTCACTTTTGCTTCGGCAGCCGAGTCGTCGATCGACGCAGGGTTCAGCTGCTGATCGATATATTTTTGCAGCCCCATCGCCTTCACCTTTTCGACATCGCCCGGACGCGCGCCAAACCCGAGACGGTTGAGAACATGCAG
Organism: Pyrinomonadaceae bacterium; assembly: GCA_035494575.1. GTDB lineage: Bacteria > Acidobacteriota > Blastocatellia > Pyrinomonadales > Pyrinomonadaceae > OLB17. Next base: position 8,009 of record DATJGV010000359.1, read on the forward strand.
GATCTTTTGGTTCTCGGTCAGCGGTTTTGCGTTCGGCTGCGGCCCGCCGGGAAATGCCAAGACCGGCGAAAACATCGCGAACGAAAGTACAAAAACGGTTAGCTTTTGAAAGGCGGAAAAACTGTATCTCATTATCTTAACCTCGAAAAATTGCTGTAATTGTGGAAGCTCCAATGGTTCCTGAAAACTTAGACGCTGAGAATCGAACGATTGGCGAATAAAATGCCGGACGGAGGTCTCGCCGGTTGAACGCCTTCTAGACCATTTACGATCAAAGACCAAAAATTTGTCCCAGATTGTCCCAGCCTGGGACAGCCTCAAAAAACTAAGTGTCTGCATATACTGCGTTTACGTGTTGTCCCACTTGTCCCATTGTCCCGCAGCTTTTTTGCAAAGATCATGCGACTCGCGCGCGGCCGGCAGTGCGGCACGATATTTTAGCCGAAGTTGCACAAATAGTAAATAATTTTATATATGAATCGCGGGTTAATTTTTTCCGTTACGAAGAAATGGCCAAACAGTTGCTTGCTGTACAACAAAAACGGCCCGATTCTCATCAAATCTTTCAAGTTTTGGCGCTAATCCGCTAAAATGGAGATAGATTTACATCTTTATATTAAAAGACAATGAAACTGAACAAACTTGCGCCTTTGTTTTCCGTAGCGATAGCTCTGTTTGCGGTCGTGTCCGTCTTTGCCCAGTCGGACACATTCAGCGACCCGAACGTCGATTATTC
>DATJGV010000360.1:0-6214 GCA_035494575.1 Pyrinomonadaceae bacterium
AACTTCGCGGATCGGCGTGATCTCTGCGGCTGTTCCGGTAAAAAATGCCTCGTCGGCATTTAACAGATGACGGAGTTCCAAGACGCGTGTTTCAACCCGATAGCCCAGACGAAGCGCGATCTCGATCGCGGCGCTGCGCGTGATGCCCATAAGGATCGAATCGTCCGCGCGGTTTGTGAAGATGGTCCTGTCCTTGATGACAAAAAGATTTTCACCGGATCCTTCGGCCAATTTTCCATCCTTGTCGAGCAGCAAAGCTTCGTCGAAACCGCGAGCGAACGCGTCTCTTACCGCGAGAATCGAATTCAAGTACTGGCCGCAAGCTTTTGCCGTCGTCGGCATCATGCTCGAATGAAACTTTCGCCACGGCGATACTGTTACGCGAACACCTTTTTCGAGGCCCTCAGCTCCCAGGTACGCGGACCAGGGCCAGGCCATTATCGCCACCTCTACCGGGCATTTTCCGGGATGAACACCAAGGCTCGCGCTTCCCATATAACAGATCGGCCTGACATAGCAGCTGTCGAATTCATTAACGCTGATCAATTCACAGATCGCGTCCTCGAGTTCTGTTTGGGAATAAGGGATTTCGATCCCGTAAACCTCGGCCGAAGCATAAAACCGCCCAAGATGTTCGGGCAGTCGAAACAGCGCCGGCCCGGCATCGGTCGCGTAACATCGAATGCCTTCGAAAACACCGCTTCCGTAATGCAGGCCATGCGCCGAAACGTGAACCGTCGCATCAGCCCACGGCACGATCTCACCGTTTTTCCAGATCCATTTTACCTTGTCGAATGACATATGCTTTGCAAAAGCCCGCGCGTTGGCAAGGGCGAGATGTGAGCGTTGAATGTATCGCCCTTGGCTGACGCAACGGGCTTTAGCATTTTTAAACCGCCCAGAGATGATTTTCCGTGTTGTAATGCAGCCAGTAATCCGAGTTTTCCTGCCACTCGGCGCGGAAATCGGTGCAAACAACGGCCACCGTCGGTTCAAGAGCGACCGACGAATGCTCAGCCATCGACGGCACAACAAGCGATTGGTTGGCTTCGAGAATTTTTTCCTCGCCGTCAACCGTTACCTGCCATTTGCCGAAAATAACGTAGATTATTTCCTCGTACTCGTGCGAATGCGGCGCGGTGACCGCGCCTTCTTCCAACTGCACATGCGCCATCATCAATTTGTTTCCGACGGCAACGCCCCGACTGTACCCGTCTGTCAGTGAGCGTGAGGTTTCTGTGTTCCAGTCGTAGAACTGCATATTTTTCTCCTAATTTACCTGTTTATTCACAAGCGTTTTTTCAGAAAGCCACGGCATCATACCACGCAGGCGAACGCCGACTTTCTCGATCGAATGCTCGGCGCCTTCGGCTTCGAGTTTCTTGAAAAGCCGTTTGCCGCCTTCGCATTCGCTCATCCATTCATCGGCAAATTCGCCGCTTTGGATCTCTGCCAGGATCTTTTTCATCTCGGCCTTTGTCTGTTCGTTTACGATGCGGCTGCCGCGTGTAAGGTCGCCATATTCCGCCGTGTTTGAAACCGAATAGCGCATATTCCCGATGCCGCCTTCGTACAGCAGATCGACGATCAGCTTCATTTCGTGAAGGCACTCGAAATACGCCATTTCCGGCGAATAACCCGCCTCGGTCAGCGTTTCAAAACCGGCCTGTATCAACGAAGTCAACCCGCCGCAAAGCACAGCCTGCTCACCAAAAAGATCGGTTTCGGTTTCTTCCTTGAAATTCGTCTCGATGACGCCGGCCCGCCCGCCGCCGATAGCTGATGCGTACGCGAGGCCAACGGCTTTGGTATCGCCGCTCACATCCTGATCGACCGCCAACAGACACGGAACGCCGCGTCCCTGCTGGTATTCGCTGCGGACCAGGTGTCCCGGCCCTTTCGGTGCGACCATAAAAACATTTACGTCCGCAGGCGGAACGATCTTCTTAAAATGGATCGAAAAACCGTGCGCAAAGGCGAGATATTTTCCTGCCGTTAAAGCCGGCGCAACTTCGTCGCGATAGATTCCCGGTGCCAGTTCGTCCGGCACGAGTATCATCACCACGTCAGCCAGTTCGACCGCATCGCGCGTGTACAAAACTTCAAAGCCCGCACTTTCGGCTTTTGCTCGTGACTTGCTGTCTCTTGGCAGACCGACAACCACGTTGCAGCCCGAGTCTCTCAGGTTGTTCGCATGAGCATGTCCCTGCGAACCATAGCCGATCACGGCAATTCGTTTGTCTTTGATCAATTGCGGATCAGCGTCCGCGTCGTAGAATACTTTCATTTAGTTCTGTTTTCCTTAAGTAGATTTATGTTCCGATCGCTTCGGGAAATTCCTCGACCTCTCGTTCAAACGGCGAAAGGCGGTTTATTGCAACACAGCCCGTGCGCGTAATTTCGTTAATGTGAAACGGTTTCAGCAGTTCGATAAACGTATCGACCTTATCGCGGTTTCCCGACGCCTCGAGAATCAGTTTGTCGTGCGATATATCGACAACCTTGGCTCGAAAGATATTGACAAGATTCAAAATCTCCTGCCGCTCGGCGCCGCCCGTCGCGTTGACATCGATAAGCGCCATTTCGCGCTCAATATGCGGAAGGCTCGTTATCGACTTAGCTTCGCGAACTCGTGCGAGCCTGGTGCATTGTTTCAGGATCTGCTCGATGACGCGGCCATCGCCTTCGGTAACTATCGTGCACCGTGACCAGTTGGGTTCGAGCGTTTTGCCGACCGAGATCGTCTCGATGTTGTACCCGCGGGCACTGAAAAGTCCGACTATCCGTGACAGCTCGCCCGGCTCGCTTGCAACCAAAATTGAGATCGTGTTTCGCATAAATTGCAGAAGCCCGCACGTTAGTAAGGGCGATACATTCAACGTTCACATTTCGCCCTTGCTAACGCGCGGGCTTTCGCACCTGATTTCCCTTACTTCAAAATCATATCCCTGGCATTCCCGCCCGCGGGCACGATCGGGAAAACGTTTTCCTCTTTGCTCACGACAATGTCCATGATCGCTACGCCTTTATGCGCCAGCCCCTCTTTCAATACCGCCGTGAGATCACCCGGTTTTTCCGCCCTCAGTCCAAGTGCACCGTAAGCCTCGGCAAGCTTTACAAAATCAGGCGACACGGACAGATCTACCTCAGAATAGGCTCGGTCGTAGAACATCTCCTGCCACTGGCGAACCATGCCGAGATAACCGTTGTTCATGATGATGACCTTGAGTGGGATACCGTATTGGACGGCCGTAATTATTTCCTGATTGGTCATCTGAAATCCGCCGTCGCCGACAACCGCAACGACCTGTTTATCCGGCCGGCCGAGCAAAGCCCCCATCGCGGCCGGCAAGCCGAAACCCATCGTTCCCAAACCTCCGCTTGTCAGCCATTGCCGCGAATACTTAAACGGATAAAACTGCGCGGCCCACATCTGGTGTTGGCCCACGTCGGTAACAATGATAGCCTCGCCCTGCGTTATGCGATGCAGTTCCTCGATCAAAGCCTGCGGTTTGATCTCGGTTTCCGAGCGTTCACAAACAAGCGGCACCGATTCGCGCCAGCCGTTTATCTTCGTCCACCATTCTTTTCGCGACGCGTGGCTTCTGGCAAGTGTTTCCGCATCGGTCTGATCAAGCTTTTCCAAAATTGCGTTCAAAGCCGTACTTGCATCAGCCACAACCGAAATATCAGGACGCTTGTTTTTGCCGATGTTCGACGGATCGATATCGATATGAATGATCTCTGCGTTTGGCGCGAATGTTGCCAATTTTCCTGTCACACGGTCGTCAAAGCGCACACCGATCGCAAACAGCAGATCGCTTTCCGCAACCGCAGTGTTAGCCGCGTACGTCCCATGCATCCCGAGCATTCCGAGGCTCAACGGGTGTGCCGTCGGGAAACCGCCAAGGCCCATGAGCGTGGGCGTAACAGGCACCTGCAAAGCTTCGGCGACGCGAATGAGGTCGTCCGCAGCGTTGGACGTCACAATACCGCCGCCGACATAGAAGATCGGCCGTTTTGCCGAGAGCAGACGATCGACGACCTTTTCGATCAAACGCTCGTCTATGAACGTTTCCTTTTCCTCGAACAAAAAATCTTCGCGCAGTTTTTTCGGTGTTCGGCAAACCTGCGCAGTGATGTCCTTTGGAATGTCGATAACAACGGGACCCGGTTTTCCCGAACTTGCGATCTCGAACGCCTCGTCGATTATCGACTCAAGCTCGCAGACGTTACGGACAAGATAGCTGTGCTTTACTATCGGCAGCGTTACGCCGAATGTATCAACCTCTTGAAAAGCGTCGGTACCGATCATCGCGCTCGGAACCTGTCCGGTGATCACGACCAGCGGGATCGAATCCATGTAAGCAGTCGCGATGCCGGTGACGGCATTAGTGGCACCGGGACCGGAAGTCACTAGCGCGACACCGACCTTTCCGGTCGCGCGTGCGTAACCTTCGGCTGCGTGAACCGCGCCTTGTTCGTGGCGGACAAGATAATGCGTTATCTCATCGCGAAAACGCCAGATCTCATCGTAGATGTGCAGAACCGCCCCGCCCGGCAGACCAAAGATCGTATCAACCCCGTTCTTGATCAGGCCGCGAACAACGATCTCGGCCCCGCGTGGTAAATGCGGCTCGGTCTCGACCGGATTTGTCTGAATTGTCTGAACCTGCACTGCGTCTTTCATATCTGATGTCTAAAAGAAAAAAGCCATTATCGCTTCCCGGATAATGACTTTTTTTTCGTATTTCAAACCAAAAAAGCCATTATCCCAAGGGAACAATAATGACGATAAAATAAATGCCTACAATAATGCCGTGAATAAAATCTATACTGCCAGCCGGCCTTTCGAACTCTGTTTTGTATGTGGGCTGTATTAACATCACTTCTAATTATTGAAAGATTATTACAAATATTTATGACTGTCAAGACTTCTGCGAAAATAATTATTCAGCTGATATGCTGCAAAAACAAAAAGCCACCATCCGTTACGGCGGACAGTGGCTTGTTCAATTCCATTTGCCGGAAAAGCCCCTATCCGCTAACGCAGATAATGACGATAATGTTAATGCCGACAAAAATATTCGCCGCGGCGATCTTGCCGCCGGTAAATGTCGAACTAAAATTGCCGTTTGTGTGACGCATCAGCTTTGGCTTTCCAGCCAGTTCAAAGACTAAGGCATATGGATTTCCGTGTCAACCGAAATTTTATAAGTCATACAACGTGCACGGTTTTTTGGCTTATCCATGTACAGCAAATTCCGACCGATCTCGCTAAACCACGATTCCTTTGTCGTTTACGTGCGTCGCGAATCCGAAATGCCTTGACATCAAAAATCGATTGGTGCTATAAATTCTTTATTAAATCGATTTACTAGACCAATTCCCCCGATCTAGCAGACCAGTTTCGAACACTTTCTTCGTTTGAAAACGGTCAAAATTTTCTGTACCGTTCTTTTCAATTTAACTGGAGGACCTTATGCGGCGAACAAAGCCTTTTCTGCCTATTCTGTTCGGTGTTTTGATCATTTTTGCTTTTGCGGCAACTTCAGCATTTGCCCAGTTTCGAGCTGCTGTTCAGGGAGTTGTCACCGACACAAGCGGGGCAACCATTGCCGGAGCGACCGTAACTCTCGCAAGCAAGGAAACCGGTAAATCTCAGACTACTACCACTAGCGATGCTGGGTTTTACAATTTCACTGGGCTTGCTCCGGGATTGTATTCGGTTACGGTCGAGCAGCAGGGCTTTAAAAAGCACGTGCAGGACAATGTAAAAGTTGACGCCGAGACAACGACAGGGCTTGATCTGTCGCTTGAGGCCGGCGGCATTAGCGAGACCGTGACGGTTCAGGCAGAGAATGAAGTCGCTCTTCAAACCGAAGATGCAAGTATTAACCGGACAATTACGAACGAGGAAGTTCTTAAACTTCCGCAAGCTGGCCGGGATCCATATGAACTTTTGCGCCTGACGCCCGGAATTTTTGGAACAGGCGCTCGCAGCGGTTCGGGCGGAGCGATCAACCTACCTAATACGAGTGGCCCGGGCGGTTCGAATAACTCGATTTTCCAGACCGAGAATATGGTGCCGATATCGGCAAACGGTCAGCGCGTAACCTCAAACAATTATCAGGTCGACGGTACAAGTGTGAACAGTCAAACGTGGGGCGGCGCCGCCATCGTCACCCCATCGCAGGAAACCGTTAAAGAGTTA
>DATJGV010000361.1:0-3646 GCA_035494575.1 Pyrinomonadaceae bacterium
ACGCCGATCGGCATTTCAACGGCGGCGATGTTTGTTCTTTCGTTTCCGGCCAGCTTGCTTTCGCCTTTGCTGTCGCCGATAGCTGGACTGATCCTTGGCGTTAACCAGAACTCGATAGCGGGAGCGTATATTAACCTTAACGTTCTCTTTCTGCTGGGAGCGGTTCAGTGGCTCGTGGTGGTGCCGAGATTTTTGCGTGGGAAGCGAGCGACGCAGGTCCCGGAAACCTCGATCCTTCCAGAATATGTGCAGCCGATAGTTGAAGCGTTCGATTCGGAATCGCGTACGCCCGTCGAGCGTGTTTTCGATGACGAGAAGTAAAAGCGTCTGCGGCGGCATGGCCGCATAACGTGGCTGCAGATTCGGATCGAATTTTCAAAACTGGCGGCATCGCGCCAGGATCCTAATCGTTTTCCCCCATCCGCTGTAGTTTTTCTTCTATCTGCTCAAGCTCGGCTCTTAAATTGTCTTCCATCGCGATCGGTACGTCTTCCTGCTCGACCTCGATCGCTTGTTCCTCGGGATCGCGGTCCAGCGGATTTTGCAGGTCCCGGTTAACACGGTTTAGCTGCGCGTTTATCTCGTCGCGGCGTTTTTCTAACTGTTCCCTCGATTGTTTATTATCCGCCATAATTGGAAATTATCTCCCGCAAAGCCGCAAAGGTGCAAAGGTGCAAAGAACCGCACGCGGCCTGATCGAATTCTCGAAAACTTTTCTACCTTTTTACCGTATCATACAAGACATCGGTAGAACATTAAAACATTGAGTCGGGCCGCAGATCCGTTTTGGACTTTGAAAACGAGCCCGCATTTAAAAAGATGAAACCAATAATTTTAATTCTAACGCTTCTCGTAATGGCCGTGCCGTCATTTGCCGCACAATACAAATCGGGCGAGGAAGTGATCGCCGCGATGCATAAAAAATACGACGGCAAGTGGTACAAGACGCTGACTTTTCAGCAAACGACGACAAATTATAAGCCCGACGGTACGTCCGAGGCCGCGACATGGTACGAGGCCCTGAGCGTTCCCGGCAAACTGCGTATCGATATTACGCCGCTGGAAAAAGGCAACGGAGTGATCTTTGCAGGCGGCAATTTGTATTCGTTCCGGGACGGCAAACTTGCGGTAAATCGTCCGTCCGTTCATCCGCTGCTCGTTCTCGGGTTCGACGTTTACGGCCAACCGGTCGAAACGACCGTCGCGCAGCTGAAAGGCATGGGCATCGATCTTTCGGTCGTCCATGAGGAGCCGTGGCAGGGCGGCACCGCCGTTGTGGTCGGCGCAAAGCAGGGCGACCTGACGACGCCGCAGTTCTGGATCGACAAGAAGAATCTGTATTTCGTTCGGCTGTTTCAATTGGGCGGAAAGGACAAGAAAAGCGTTCAGGAAACGCAGTTCAATAAATACCAAAAAGCAAAAGGCGGCGGTTGGGTTTCGGCCGAGGTCCAGTTTTTTGTTGACGGAAAGAAGACAACGACCGAGGAATACACCAACATTCAAACCGGCAAAACGCTGTCACCCGATCTGTGGGATCCGGAAAAATGGTCTAGCGTCGATCGCTCGTATTATAAGTAGACGGCAGGAAAGGGCGAAGGGAGAGTGAAAAGAAGAGACGGACTCTTTCTTTTCACTTTTCTATTTTTAAACCTTTTCCGTTTTACGCCTGGATGTGTGCCTCGACGAACCATAGGAGTTTGTCGATGCCACGCGAAATTTCGGTCAATATATCGGCAGTATCTTTGTCGCCGAGGTCCTCAGAATCGTCTATGTTTGCGCGCACCTTTCTGCCGAAATCGGCAAGCGCGTTCGACAAAGCATCGACGTGGTCGCGGCCGTCGGTTATCTCATGCGGATATTCCGCAAGGGAAGATCTTTCGGCTGCCAGACGGACGGTGCCGAGTGCTGTTCCGCCAAGCGTTGTTATGCGTTCGGCAATGAGATCGGTATAACCGTCTGTTTCGGTTGCCACCTGGTCGAAAAGTTCGTGGAGGGCGATAAAATTCATTCCCTTAACGTTCCAATGCGCCTGTTTCGCCTGCGACTTAAGATCGCTCACGTCAGCCAGCCGCTGGTTTAAGATCTCGGTCAATTTTCCTCTTGTTTCTGCTGAAATATCAATTTTAGTGTTATGCATAAATAATGTTCTCCTGTTTAGAATTATTCTAATTCTAAACATTGCAAAAGTCAAAGACAGCTGGATGTATTTCCGGCAAAGGCGCAAAGAAGCAAAGAAGAGAGCACAGATCGACAGGAAAAATACGAACGAGCGTCGAGCCGTGGTTCGCGATAGTTTCTGTAAACCTGGCGGTTCCCGACCTTAATATTTCGGACAAATTCGTTCCAACCCCAAAAGACTGATTGGTATCATATTGATAGAATAGGCTTTATGATGTTGGCTTTTCAAAACACGAATACGGCTACAAAGGTGCTTGATAACGCATCGTACATTACGGACGTTGCGGTCGATTCGATAAACAATCTTATAACGTCGATCATAGCCAGAATGCCATACCTGATGGCCGGCATTCTTGTTCTCGGACTTTTTTATTTGCTGGCCAAGGTGGTGAAGTGGATATTTTGGGCGGCAAGCCGAAAGACGAAACTCGACCAGCGACTGCGGATCCTTTTTAGCCGTTTGATCGTTGTCTTCATCATCGTTCTCGGCATTTTCACATCGCTTACCGTCATCGTTCCCTCGTTTTCCTTCGGCAGCCTTATTGCCGGCCTCGGTTTCACATCCTTTGTGATCGGATTTGCAACCAAAGATATTTTGAACAATCTCGTATCGGGCATTTTGATCCTTTGGAACAGGACGTTCAGCATCGGGGATTATATTTTTGTTGGGAACAACCAGGGCAAGGTCGAATTTATAGGCGTCCGGGCGACAACACTCAGAAAGGACGATGGCGAGACGATCATTATTCCGAATGGCGATATGTATTCGTCGGCGCTGACGATACGAGGAGCAGGTGCCAGGCGCCGGATGAATCTCGCGTTCAGCATCGGCTACGACGCTGATATAGAGAGTGCCAAGAAGCTGACGAAGATCGCACTGGACACCTCCGAAGGTGTCGTCAACGAACCCCAGCCAACGGTGCTAGTTACAGCGCTCAATTCTGACGGGGTTACTATTACGGTAAATTTTTGGATAAACCCGGAGAAGACCAGGCCCAGAGAAGTTTACGATCACGCGGCGATAAATATAATGAAGGCTCTTTCGGGTGTAGGAATAGAATTGTTTCCGCCGGGCTCGGTAATAGTTCAGCAGCCGCGGGACGCGGGCGAAACTGACGAGAGGAGAAATTCGACGGGAGCGTGATATTGGTTGACAGCCCGCAAGCGGGCGGACAGAGTTAAGCTACATGCGTACGCGTGTAGAAACTATCGCGAATACAGTCTATCAAGCCCGTATGCGGGCGACAGGGTTTAGATGATCGTTCTATCGCCCGCGTACGGGCTTGTTGCATATATGCTAAGGATGACTACACTCTGGCGAGTGTAGCTTTATTCTCTTGCCCGCAAGGCGGGGCCGGATACTTCTTTGCGGTCCTTTTTATTGGTCGATCGTTATCGTGTTCGCAGGGGTAACGGGACGGGACTGTGGATTTTGAACTTGCGGAAGATTATTTTGCCGGCTGCCTCC
>DATJGV010000362.1:0-43684 GCA_035494575.1 Pyrinomonadaceae bacterium
AGCACAAAATTTGGAATAGAAAGACCGAGCATCGCAACCGCCATCGACGCGTAATCGAATGCGGAGTTTTGCCTTAATGCGGCTATTATCCCGGCCGACAATCCGACGATCAGCGCGAGAATGTATGCGAGAATGCCCATCGTCGCCGAATACGGCAAGTGGCGCGCGATGATCTCGTTGACCGACTGTCCCTGGTATTTCAGCGAATCGCCAAAATCAAGCTGGACGATATGCATCATCATCAAGCCGTACTGTTCGTACCAAGGCTTGTCCAACCCGTATTTCTTTTTGATATTCGCCTCGATCGCGGGCGGCAGCGGCTTGTCGGAATCGTAAAAATTACCCGGAGCAAGCCGAATCAATCCCCACGTCAGCGTCACGACCAGCAACGCCATCGGGATGATTATCAACAAACGTCTTAAAATGAAACTCAGCATTTTTTATTCGGTATTTGCGGTTCGTTTTGAACTTTCCATCTCGTCCTGGGTTGCCGTCAGCGCTTTTAACTGTGCCTCGACGGCCGGATCGGTCACATTCATTATGTTGTCAACGTTTGAGTCCCACTTGCTCGAGTCGCGTTCAATATAAACATACTTCCATGGAAAAAGCGTTCCGGGGTTTGGATACATGCCCTTAACATACGGCTTTTTCATCCAACTCGTACCGTTGGTTCCCAGCGGGATGATGATCTGCTGCTGCGAAATATACAATTCGGCCCGCGCAAGTTTTTCGTACCGGCTCATCACATCGACGGTGTTATTCGCGTCGTCGAGCATCTTGTCATATTTCGGATCCCACCAGCCTGTTCCGCCTTCGTTCGCCTGTGAATAATAGAGTCCCAGGAATGTATAGGGGTCCATATAATCGCCGACCCAGCCGCGTCGAGCAAATCCGTCATATTCGACCTTGTTCATCATCGGCAGGAATGTTCTGAACTCCATGTTCTTCAGCGGAACCGTTATGCCAAGATTCTGCTTCCACTGCGCCTGAACAAACTCGGCGACAGCCTTGTTGCTCTCAGCCGTGTTGTAGGTGATGCTGACCTTGTCGACCGGGAATGACGGGCAACTGTAACCGTTCCCAACCTTTTGCACCGGGAATCCCGCGTCGGCCAGAAGCTTTCTTGCCTTGTCGGGATCGAAGACCCGTTTCTTCCACTCCTCGAGCGAGCTTCCCTGTTTCGCTAATTCCTCGCTGTAAACCTTTTGGCGCGCCTCTTCATATTTGGGGAAGATCCCCTCGGGCGTCATATCGATAAGGGGTTTTAGCGTTTTGCGAAATTCGGAAAGTGCGTCCCGATCGACCGCAAGGGCGAATGCCTGCCGCACCTTTACATTGTCCATCGGCGGACGCTTAACGTTGATAACGTAGAATTCGGTAGCTACCTCAGGGAACAAAAGATATTCGTCCTTATACTGGCGGATCTGCTCGAACCATGCCGCCGGGACCGTGTGATTGTAGAGGGCATCGACGTCGCCGGCCTTGTAAAGGTTCATCATCGTTGTGGATTCGTCGAGCGGATAAAACTCGATACCGTCGAGATGGACATTTGCCGCGTCCCAGTTGTTCGGGTCACGCACGACCTTTAACACGTCGTAGGGTTTGTGTACTGCCAATTTGAACGGGCCGCTTGTTACGATATTTTCGGCTCGCGTCCACGCGTTACCGAATTTTTCGATCACGTTTTTGTCCACAACGCGGAAGAACTGGTGCGCGAGCAGGCCGAGAAAGAATGGGGCCGGCTGATAAAGTTTTATCCGCAGAGTGTAATCGTCAACCGCTTCAAGGCCGATGTCTTCGGCGCGAACCGGCACGAACTGTTTTCCCTGAACGGCCGTTTTCAGCTTAGGATTTTGGTCCAGTATCTTCGCGCGTGATTTTTCGTCCGACGGCAGTGTCACCCGCGTAGGCGAATCGAGAAAGCGGTGAAAATCGGTGTCGCCGCCCAACGTGTCGTGAACCTGTTCGGCGGGCGCGTTAGGGTTAGGCTCCTCAAAATCTTTTTCCAACAAGAATTGGCCGTTCGCGTCCTTTACGAATGACTGTCCCGAATTATAGGCCTCAGAGTATTTTATATAGTACGCCAAACTCGCGTTGCGCGAGGCAAGCTCGGGCGAGAGTCCGCGGCGGATCGAATAAACGAAATCACTCGCCTTTATCGGATCGCCGTTCGAAAATTTCGCATTATGGCGAAGGTGAAAAAGGTATTCCGTGCCGTCTTTTCCTATCTCCCAGCTTTCGGCGAGCGACGGCGTAGGCTCCATCGTCTTTGGATCATAATCGACCAGCCCGTCGTAAAGCGCTATCAGAATGCGGGCGTCCGGCTGGCTGTTCGTTATCGGCGGGTCAAGCGACTCGATCTCGCCGCCGGAAACGTATCTCAAAACGTTGTCTTTTGGAGGTGTCGTCAGGCCGAAATATCGCGTCTTTGCCGATGTCATACAGCCCATTAACAGGCCGGACAATACGGCAATAGCCAATCCCGTTCGAAATTGAATGAGTCTGATGCTTGTCATAATTTTTGCCTCCGTTGATGGCGGCGTACAAATGCCTTTCGAATCGGCTTATAAAAGGAGAGACGGGCGAAAACTCGTTTCGTCACTATAACTTATCACGTGACAAGATTTTTAGGCAACAATTCTTAAGATCGCTTGTGCCGATGTAAGCCTTTTCGGCTCGATGAGATGTTGGCTGATCTTTGCGTTCTCCGCGTCTTTGCGGGAAATAATCTCCCGCAAAGCAGCAAAAGCCGCAAAGAAATGCAAATTTACTTTCCACAACTTTAGGATCGTTTTTTCGTCCAGAACAAAAATCAAATGCGTCTGATCGCTATGAGGCCTATTTGTCCAAAACCAGGTGTTACGATTCGCCGTTTGCGGTTTTTGGTTGCCAATTACTATCGATCATAACGTCTCTGAGCGAGGGAGCATCGAGCCCGTTGATCTCAAAACCGCGAACATACGGCTTGACCAGTGAATAAGAGGTTGGAAAATAAAGCGGTATTGCGCGAAGCTCGAACAACGCCCGGTCCTCGGTAAACGTAGGATCGGATCTCGCCGCGTCCGGCGCCGCATGCGCACTGTTATCGACAGCTGTTGCGGGCTTATCACCCAAATGCAGCCCCGCTATCGAGGTGTCCGTTTCCTTCGGCTCCGAGGATTTTTCCGCTTCGTGCTGCGGCGGGAAAATTGCGAGAAAGCTTGCCGTGCTGTCCGTAGTCGGAAAAACCAGACCGCGCCTGACTAGATCGTAATCGCCGGCTGCTCTTGCGGTCTCAAGGTCAGCAGCGTCTTTAACAACGATCTCGGTATTGATGTTCAGGTTGTCCTTCCACATCTTCGCGACGGAACGCGCCACGCGCTGCTGCGTATCGTTCCGGTTTATCAGAAGCAGGATGGTCGGAAAGTTCTCACCGTCAGGAAAACCGGCGCGGTCCAGCAGATCTCGCGCGCGGTCCACGTCCTGTTCGATCTGTTCGTGCGGCTGATCGTCAAACGGTAGAAAGCTGGTCGCCGGCGTCGTCGAACCCTTTAATTCGCCTTCGGTCAGCCGCTCGCGTTCGATCGCTATGGCCAGTGCCTCGCGTACGCGATGATCGTTAAACGGCGGCCGTTCAAGATTGAATTCGTAAAAATTCAACGCATTGTGCGTCGTCTGGCGAAAATCCTCGTACGGCGAAAGCAGCTTTAGCGCAAGCGGAGCAAACTCGGCATTCGTAACGGCGTCAAGCTGGCCGGCTTTGTACGCCTCGAGCGCCGCCTCGGCATTCTGCTGCGGAATCATTCGGACACGTTCAAGATTTACTGCCTGCCTGTTCCAGTAACTGTCCGAACGGTCAAGCACAATACCGTCGCTGCCGGCGGACGTAATATGAAACGCACCGCTGGTCACAAAATCAGGATTCAGGCCTGAAGCAAATTCCTTGCCGTCGCCAAAAACCGGCCGAAAGACCGGATTTGCGACCAGCTTCGGAAAATCCTTGTCAGGGCTGATCAGCGTAACCTTAAGCTCGGTTTCGCTCACGGCCTCGACGCCGATCTTTTCACCCACGCCTGCGGGCGTTTTCTTTTTGGCCGCTTCTTCCGTCTCGGATTTTTGAATGGGTCCTGTGTCATTTGCCGCCGGCTTTTCGTTTTCCGCCGGGGTTTGCGGGCGGACACGTTCGGGCTGTATCGGCAATTGATGGTTAGCCGGAGGGCTAGCCAACATCTCAGGCAGCGTTGCCGATTCGCCTTTTTTCGGCCGCATTCCGACGATATTATCGATCAGATAGCCGAATGGAGCCTTTTCGCCCATAGCCGCGAGCCGTTTCCACGACCGGACGAAATCGCTCGCCGTTATCGGATCGCCGTTGGACCAATTAGCATTCCGAAGATGAAACGTCCAGGTCTTGAAATCAGCCGACGATTCCCATTTTTCGGCCAATGCCGGAGATTCATTCAGCGTCTTTGTGTCAAGATCGGTAAGGCCGTCAAAAACTGCCCGCGCGATGTCGGTTTCGGGCGGAGCGGACGCAAGCGCCGGATCAAAGCTTTTCGGCACCTTGCCGTTGCTCCACCGAAATTCCTGTTTGCGCGGCGGTGTCGCCTCGGCATACAATACGTCGCCCTTTGGCTTCTCAAGCTCGCTGCAGGAGAGTGAAAGTGCGACCGCCGCCAAAACAACAAGGCGCGCGAAGACGCCGCTCCGCAAGAAATTTGCGAAACGCCTTTTCCTCTTGCCGATCACCGCTGCACGGCTACTCATTTTTCTGTCCTTAAGTGTCGGGTTACTCGCCGGATATCTCTTTTGCTAAAACGCTTAATCGTTCAAAAATTTCAGTGGCCTGCCGACGCGTGTCCTCATGTCCTTTAGATGTATCGATAAGGAAATCCGCGTATTTCTTTTTTTCAGCTTGCGGCATTTGCGCATCGATTCGTCGCAATGCCTCGGCCTCGCTTATCGCATCCCTCGCCATAAGCCGTTTTAGCTGGATCGCCGGTTCGCACCAAACGACGATCAGTTTCGTAAATCTTTTGTAACCTCCTGATTCTATCATTAAAGCGGCGTCAACGATAGCGATTCCGTCAGGGTGTTCAGACTCTCTGTCCCTGAGCCAGCCGTCCTGGGCCTCAAAAACGAGCGGATGCACAATGGAATTAAGCATTTCCCGCTTTTCGCGGTCGGCAAAAACGACGGCTCCGAGCTTTGAACGGTCAAGCTCGCCGTTTTCTTTCAGGATGCCGTCTCCGAAGTATTCAACAACGCGTTCAAGGCCGATCGTACCGGGAAGAACGACATCTCGCGCGGCCTGGTCAGCATCAAGCACATCGCAGCCAAGTTCCCGAAAAACGGAGCAGACAAACGATTTACCGACAGCGATCGAACCGGTCAGGCCAACCTTTAACATACAGAAACCGAAGGTGAATCTGCCGGTTAATTAGCTAATCAATAATCAGTAATTAAAATAATTAACAGCAGAGAGGTCAGATTATTTGCCGAGATGCCGTTTTGCCAACTTCTCGACGTTGTATTGGGCGATCTCGGCCAGGGTGAGGCCGAGTTCGTCGGCACAGGCGGAAATATACCACAGCACGTCGCCAAGCTCATCCTTTAATTTGCCGCGAATTTCGTCCGTGATCTGCCCGCCAAAATCGCGCTGGATCTTTTTGACAATGTTGGCAACTTCGCCGGCTTCGCCTGTAAGTCCAAGAGTTGGATATTCGAGATTTCTTAAACGATTTGGATAAAGAGCCGTCTGGCTCGCTTCGGATTGGTATTCTTCAAATTTCATAGTAGGTTCTTTGTAAATTTTTAATACAGAGACGCAAAGTAAAGACAAGAACTGTTGTTGACTTGCCTGCATTATTCGATTTCCGTTTGCGGCTTGGCGTCTTTGCGTTAAATCCTTCTTCTCATTTTCGCGGCGGTGACTGTATTTTTCATTAACATCGCCACGGTCAGCAACCCGACGCCGCCAGGCACAGGCGTAAATGCTCCTGCTTTTTCAACCGCTTCTTTAGGATTTACATCGCCGACCAGCGTAAAGCCACGATTTTCGATCGCCGCAAGGCGTTTTTCCAGATCTTCCGCAGCAAATAGATCTTTTGCAGCGCCGGCATCCGTAAAATTATTGATCCCGACATCGATGACCGTCGCGCCTTCTTTGATATTTTCGCCGCGAATAAAACCGGCGCGGCCGATCGCCGCGATCAAAATGTCGGCCTCTCGCGTGACATCCGCCAAATTTCTCGTCCGCGAGTGACAGACCGTCACCGTCGCGTTTTCCTGTAACAGCAGCATCGCCATCGGCTTGCCTACTATGTTGCTGCGGCCCACGATCACGGCGTTTTGGCCCGCAATTTCTATATTTGAACGTTTCAGGATCTCGATAACGCCTGCCGGTGTGCATGGCACAAGCGTCGCATTTCCCTGCATCAGTTTTCCGGCATTTACAGGATGGAAACCATCCACGTCTTTTGACGGATCGATGGCTTCAAGAACGACCTTTTCATCTATCTGCTTCGGCAGCGGAAGTTGGACAAGAATGCCGTCAACGTCTTCGAGCGTGTTCAGATGATCGACCACTTCCAGGAGCTGATCCTGTGTCGTTTCGGCGGTCAGGTGCAGATGTTCCGACCGCAATCCCAATTCTTCCGACGTTTTGACCTTGTTCCCGACGTAAACAGCCGATGCCGGGTTTTCGCCGACGCGGACGACGGCGAGGCACGGCCTGTAAGCCGAGCGGTTTTTCATCTCCGCGACGTCTGCTGCGACCTCCGCTTTTATAGCTTCAGCAATCGGCTTGCCGCTCAAAATCCTTGCTGCCATAAGAGTAAATTGAAAGTTTACAGCAATCTCGAAAACTTTGCTAAAATGCCGGTGTGAAGCATGCCCTTTCCCTGTTTGTCTTTATTGTTTCTTCTACTCTCGCAGCATTTGCGCAGCAGGAGACGGATCGTTACGTCCGGATCCGAACTGCAGTCGATAACCGCGAATACCTCGTCGCCGTTTCGCTTCTAAATGAGGTCGCAAATTCCGACAAAAAGGCTTTCGAGCTGAATAATTACGATTATCTGCTTGCGCGAATGGCGGAAAAAAGCGGTGATGTTGCAACGGCGATGGCAAACTATCAGCGTGTTGCAGCTCGAGGTTCGGTGCTAAAACCGTACGCGCTCAAGCACCTTGCCGAGATCGCGCGCGATTCGGGCAACCTGATGCTCGAGCGAATATACCTGCAGCAGGTCGTTTCGTTCGTTCCTGACAGTCTGGTCGCGCCAGCCGCAGCAAACAGGCTAGCTCGCAACGCCTATGAAAGCGGCAATTTCAGCGAAGCAATACGCCTGCTCTCGACGACCGAGTTGCCTGAGCCGGCAGCGGGTTCGCGTGAAAATCAACTGCTCATCGCACGAAGCCAGCAAAAATTGGGCAAAACCGATGACGCCCGCGCGGCATTTTTGAAATTGATCAATGAACTTCCGAACGCGGCGCAGCCTGACGACATCTCTCTTGAAGCCGTTCGGGCTCTTGACACACCCGATCTGGCGACTGCACCGCCCACGGAATTATCGGATCAGGAACATCTGCAGCGCGCGTCAATTTACCAATTCAACCGCGATTTTGCCGACGCTCGTACACACTATCAGGCGATCATTCAAAAATTTCCGACGAGCGGTATAACACCCGACGCGGCTTATCAGATAGGCCGGGGATACACACTCGAAGGAAATTATGTCGAAGCGATAAACTGGTTCGAACGCGTCCGGGAACAGTATCCCGACACACAATCCGCCAAGGACGCATTGCTTCAGGCAGCATCGGCATATTCGCGGGTTGCGAAATACAAGGAAGCTATAAAACGCTACCAGACATTTATCGATACGTACCCCGCGGATGAGCGGGTTGACCGCGCATATCTAAACATCATTGACGTTCTCCGTGACGAAGGCAGTCCTGCGGAAGCCCTCAAATGGACGGCAAAAACGCAGGAAGTATTCAAGGGCAAACTTGCCGAAGCCCTCGCTCTTTTTGCCGAAGCTAGGATCTACATTGCTCGCGGCGACTGGCAAAGCTCCTTGACCGATCTTGAAAAACTTGCGACATTTCCCGACCTCGGCGGCACGCGCGTTCCCGGCGGATCCAGCCAGCCTGAAATTGCGTTTATGCGTGCAAACGCGCTCGAGCATCTGGGACAGTATGAAGCCGCGATCGACGCATATCTTTCAATACCCGACGGCCGCAGCGAATACTACGGCTGGCGGGCGACCGAACGGCTTAAGTTCCTTCAAAACAATGAAAGGGCGAAGTCGTTCATCAAGCAAAAAATCGATTCACTCGACGCGAACGGCGCAAAAGACGTCGAGGCTCGTCGAAAAAACATCCAGTCGCTTCTCCGTCTCACCGACCAGCCGGACGAACGTAAAAAGCTGCTCGACGAACTCACGAAAATCTACGCGGGTATTCCAAATTATCAAAGAATTCCTTCGTTCAAACTTCTCGCGATCGGACGAACCGAGGAGTTAAAACAGGAACCCGAGCAACCGCGAACGTCCGGCGACGAACTCGCATTCTTAGGCCTCTACGACGAAGCCGTCCCGGAACTCGCGAAGCAAACGCAAAGCGGTAGTTCAGCTTCTTCAAATTCGCATTCCGCGATCCGCAATCCGCAATCGGATGATCTTGCGTACACCCTCGCTATTCTCTACAAACGCGGCGACATGGCGAACCGAGCGGTCGCTTTCGCCGAACCTCTCTGGCGGCAGATCCCGTCCGATTATCAGATCGAGTTGATCCCACGTGATCAGCTTGAGCTGCTTTATCCGTCCCCGTATGCTGACTCGCTGATAAAATACGCACCACCGCGCGAGGTCGATCCGCGTTTTGTCCTGTCCATAATGCGGCAGGAGTCGCGTTATCGTGCCGATGTAAAATCGTACGCGGCGGCACGCGGGCTGATGCAGTTCATCTCGGCAACGGCCGAAAAGATCGCCCTAAAACTGGGCCGGAAAACATTCCGTAACGAAGAGCTTTTCTACCCGCCAACGGCCGTGCTTTTTGGCTCGCAATATCTCGCCGATCTTGCGCAGCAATTTCCCGACCAGCCGCAAGCGGTCGCAGCCGGTTATAACGCCGGCGAAGACAACATGCAACGCTGGCTTGCACGCACGGGTTCCAGTGAACCGGACATCTACGTGCCCGAGATCGCCTTTTCCCAGTCGAAAGATTACGTGCACAAAGTAATGTCGAATTACCGAATGTACCAATTTCTCTACGATGAAAGTATGCGGCCGAAGCAATAAATCTGAACGCTGATTGATTAATTGCCGATTAAATAATTAAATAGTTAGATAGCAGATAAATTCACGTATCCAGATCGTTTCGTTATGCGCTATTTAATTATTTTCATATCAGTTATCGTACTTTTCACTGCCTGCCAAAACCCCTCGACAAACACGGGAGCCCCGTCACCGACCGCAAAGCGTTACGAGCTTAGGGGCAAGGTCATTTCAATCGATAAAGCAAAAAAAGAAGCAACGATCGAACACCAGGATATTCCCGGATACATGGAAGCAATGACCATGCCTTTTCCGATCCGTCAGGATTCCGTCTGGGATGTGTTAACGCCGGGTTCCGAGATCCGCGCGGACCTCGTCGTCGATAATGCAAATGCTCAATTCTGGCTTGAAAATTTGTCCATCAGCGCCGCGCCGGCCGCCGGTCAACCCACGCCGCCCGTTAATCAGTATTTTGCACAGGTCGATAAACAGGTTCCTAACTTCGAGCTAACAAATCAGGACGGCAAAAAGATCCATTTCAACGATTTTCGCGGCAAGGCCCTCGCGGTGACCTTTATCTACCGCGAATGCCCGCTGCCTGATTACTGCATAAAGATGTCGCGAAACTTCAGCGACGCCGCCAACGAGATCAAACAGGACAACCTGTACAAGGACAAAATTCGCCTGCTCTCGATCTCATTCGATCCGGCCCGCGACACGCCCGAAAAATTGAGGCAGTACGGGCTTGGCTATCTCGGCACCGCTTCGACGCCGGATTTTTCGGTGTGGCAGCTAGCCGTCGGGCCCGATAAGGATATCAGGTCGATCGCGAATTTTTTCGGCCTTCAATATCAAACGGACGAGAACGACAAAACGCAGATCAACCACTCGCTTGTGACCGCTGTGATCTCACCCGAAGGCAAGGTCACAAAGGTCTTCACAGGCAACGACTGGACGCCTGGCGACCTGCTGCGGGAGCTAAAAGCAACACTTCCGCAAAACGGATAACGTCTTTCATACAGCAATACCGATTTTCGATGCCTCTTCAAAACCGCGTAACACCCTTTGGCAAACTGATCACGACCCCGGCACGCGGAACGCTCATGGGAAATCGCGGCTGTCTCCATAATGACAGGAAGGAGATAAGGCGTCCGTTTCAGCTCGAGCGCTGGATAATTTGTCTGTTGGAATTCAAGGAAAGGTCGAGGATTGTGATGAAGCCCGGCCATTACACCGAGCTGTTTTTCCTTGACGAAGCGACCGCTCTCGCTGCCGGTCACAGGCCGTGCGCCGAATGCCAACGTAGCCGGTTTGATCTTTTTCGGGAAACCTGGGCAAGGGCAAATCCAGAACTAACAAGTGAAAAACGGCCTCCGGCTCCATTGATAGATGCCTGGCTACATAAAGAAAGATTGAGCGGCAATAATGTTCTTGGCCGGTCACAGTCATTTGAAACGCTGCCCAGTGGTACGTTCGTTACCGTTGATGAAATAGAAGCTCACCTCGTTATAAATAACAGGCTTTTTCGATGGACTCCGGCAGGGTATGAGGAGGAAGCGATTCCGAAAACGAAACCTGCGATAAGAGTATTAACCCCACCGTCGATCGTTAAAACACTAAATGCCGGATATCCGGTTAATATTCATGTGTCTGCTAGTTCTTCTTAATTAAGGACGGACCATGGCTATTAAGAAAGATGCTCCTGAATCCTTCGAATCTCATCTTCCAAATCAAATTCTCCCCAGTTTGTCGCCCGGCCCTTCGAAAAAATCTCTTCTCCACCGACCATCGTCATCACCACATCCCTCGCATTCGATGCAAAAACCAGAGCGGCGTGGACATCGTTGACAGGTTGTTGCGCAATATTTGCAAGCGAGACAACCGCAATGTCCGCCTGCTTTCCTGCGTCGAGTGAACCGATCTCATCGCCAAGCCCGAGAGCTTTTGCACCGCCAAGGGTTGCCGCTTCTAAAATCTCTGCGGCGCTGACAAAACGCCTTCTTCCCAGCCGGTTTCGCGCGGCGAGCGCTGCAAAACGTGCTTCTTCCAACAGGTCGCAGGTGTTGTTGCTCGCAACCGAATCGCTCCCCAATCCGACCGGAATGCCTCGATCTAGAATCTGTTCAAATGGCGCGAATCCGTGTCCAAATTTTGCGTTCGACTTTGGACAGTGCGCGATGCTCGATGCTGATCGCACGATCAGATCGATGTCATCGTCCGATGCGGTAACGCAATGAACCAACAGCGGCTTTGCTTCGAGAATCCCGGTTTGCCAAAGAAACTCAATGGATGAGCAGCGCGGCACTTCCCATTCGACACCGAACTTTTCATAAACGTCAACAAAAAAGCCCTCGCCCTTCCTCACCAGAGCGTCTTCGTCCACGGACTCAGCGGCGTGGATGGAAAGCTTTACATTTTCGGCGATGGAGAATTCCGCGATTCCTTCAAATAGTTTGCGGCTGACCGTGTACGGCGAATGCGGAGACAAGCCGATTTTGACAACATCCGTTTCCTGCTCGCGCATCGCCAAAAACTTCTCTTTCAGTTTTTCAAGATCGTCGGTCGCCGTCCTGTTATCAGGCGAAAACTCGGTCTCCTGAAACAGCACGCCGCGCACGCCCACAGCTTTCAACGCTTCAAGTCCTGCTTTTCCATACCGGCCGACGTCGCCAAAACACGTGACGCCCGCCCTTGCGCCTTCAATAGCTCCGGCGACTGCGGCAATTTCGATATCTTTCTCCGATAATTTTTCGTTCCGCGTTGTGTTCAGCTTCAGCAGCCACGTCCGAAAATCGTCCTCAACCGAATCGAGGAATCCGCGCAATGCCGTGATCTCAAGGTGCGAATGGCAGTTTACAAAGCCGGGGAGGATGGCGGCCTCGCCAAAATTTTCATGAGGAGCCTCTGGGTACAGACCGGTAATTTCTTCGCGCGTACCGACCGCGGCTATGACCGGCCCGTCAACCGCAACCGCACCGTTTTTGAACGGCGGCGAGGATACCGGTAGAACGTGATCGGCAGAAAAAATTCTCATACGTGATAGGCATCAGAGCCGCAAATTTTCTGCCGTTCAATTATTAATTAAATAATCAATAAGCAGTTTTGTGCTGGTTTCAATTAAGAATTTTCTAAGGTTTGACCTGATTTGCCCGGTACCTTTGGAGTATCGACGTAACGTACGACTTTGTCGATGGAATATCGATGCGGTTTATAAAATCCGTTTCCGACAGGTCGTTTAGGTTCGCGTCCTTTGTCCATTCCCCCACGCGGCTTGTTCCCGCGTTGTACGCTGCCAGCGTCAGTGCGGTTTCCGCAGGCAGGTCGCGATACTGCTCACGTGTTTTTTCAAGGTACCAGCATCCGACCTGAATATTTCTTTCCGGATCACGCAAAAACTCGTTTACGTTTTCGGCTGTCTGTTTTTCAAATTCCTTAAAACCGGTTTCGCGAGCCCATTCGCGTGCTACCGCGGGAGTGACCTGCATCAGCCCGATCTCATCCGCCGAACCTATCTTCCACGCGCGAAAATACGTCTCTTCGTAAATTATGCTCCAGACAAGCTTGTCGTCCAGGCGGTAAATTACAGCCTGACGCTCGATCAGCGCGTCATACCGGTGTACCCAGTAATCCTGGAAAAAGTATATGCCCGGCAGCGTGACCACAAGCGCGATCAGCAAACAGGACAATAAATATCGATACATCGAAAAAAGGTGAACGGACAAAATAGCGGCAAAATTATACTGCCACGCTATTAAAACAATTTCCGTTTCGAATCACAAGCAACAATCCCGATAGATCGTATCTTTAACTTTGAACCATTTTAACTATTTGATCAGGATTCTTAAAAACAGTTGAAAGTTACCCTTTCAGTTTACGAGGCTTCGATTTTGGCGCTTTATTTTTTTCGGTTGAAATCGCGATCGGCTCCGTTCCGGTGCGTCTACCCATCTGCACCATATGGACGAAAAGGTCGATGTCGTAATCGGCCTCGCGGGCCATCTCCTCGCGGATACTCAGCAGAACTTCCAGAAATTTGGGTCGGCGGTACACAAGTGCAATTTTGAAACGCTGTTAGCGGAAAGGTCAACCCTCGCCGATGCTGTTTTCAGATCTGCGGGAGATCAGCTGTGCACCAAAAACTCGGGTGTGACGATAACGGGCGAGAAAAATCCGGCAGCGATGTTAAACAGCCTGAGCCGTGCCTGCTTTCGAACGTTCGCGATGTGGCCGAAATTCCAGGTCACGAGATAATCGACCTTGTGAAACGATGCGAGTGCGACGTGTATCGCGTCGGCCATAAATTTTCGATGAAAAATGCCCCGCGAAATATAGCCTTCGGCAAGAATCCCAACCTCTTCGTTCAATTCAAGCTTCTCAAACGGTTCGACAAGATTTAGATATCCCGTACGATGCGGTTCGGGAATCCGTTCAAGCTCGCGTGTGACCAGGATCGAAGAAAACACCTGATATTCCGACAGTTCGTGCTCCCACCAGCGGATCGTCAGATCGCGCCGGAACGGCTCACCGTTGTCGAGATACGCCCCGACGACGGAAGTTTCCAGATATAAACTTAGCTTCATCTATTTAAATTTGGCGTGGCCGAGAGATCACTTTTCCTGAGTGATCGGGACAAAGGTCACTTTCGAATTCTTAAAATCGAACGTCAGCTTGTAGTTTCTAAGAAAATTGCCGCCGAGTATGCCCGCCTGCTGAAAGCCCGACGCCTCGTTGATCATATCCAGATCAAGAGCTATGGCCGTTATGCTGCTGCGCGAGTGTTTGCCGAACGTCACCTTGGGCAACAGGAACGACGGAACCTCGTCCGTGATGCCGGCCGCTCCTATTACGCGCATTTTTTCACCGCGTTCAAATGGGCTCACTCCCTGCAGATTGGCAAGTTCGTCAGAGATGACCGACACGCTGGCGCCGGTATCGACGATAAAATTCAGCGGGTTATCGATGCCCTCAATGTTTACCTCGCCGCTCAAGAACCCGCTCGAAGTCAGACGCAGCGGCAGCGAAACAACCTCGTCCTGCGCGGCATCGTCAGTGGTATCTTTTTTCACAAGGGCGAACGTCAGTTTACCGTAATCGATTGTCGCCAAAAATTTTGAGATAAGCGACAGGCCGATATATCCGTCAACTTCTTCGGTACCGGTATGAAATTCACGAATATATACCGGCACGTTTCGGATCTTCACGTCGCCGATATCAACCTGCCGCACGAAGCCGTAAACGATCTCGAACTGCCCGTCTCCGCCGATTCCTTTCGCAAATCCGCCGCGAGTTATCGGTTTGATCTTGAGACGCTGGGCCGTTTTGTCGGAAATTACCGAGATTCCCGACCCTGTATCGAGTACAAAGTTGAGCGGTTCGGGTGAGCCGTTTACACGCAGTTGTATCACCGGACGGTTTCCAACTAGGCGGAAGTTGACCGAGGTCTGATCCTCGCCGCCGGTAATGTAAAGCGATTGCTTTTGCCCAAGGTAACGAAGGAAATTGATAAGCCCTTTGATCCGCGCTCGCCTGTCGGTGTCGGTTTTGTCCGAAACCATCAAAAACTGGTCGTAAGCCTCGGCGGCTTCTTTGTATTTTTCCGCGCGGGCCGAAACCTGAGCGAGCGTGAACAGGTAATCCGGCTCCAACGGTTCATGATAGACCGCTTCTCTCAGATGATTGATGCTGTCGTCAATTCGGTTTTCGTAAAATTCGAGCATTCCGAGCCCCGCCCACGCAAGGTCTTCGCCGGTGTCCAGATGCAGAGCATTGTAAAACATTGTCTTCGCCTCGGGGAACCGTCCCGCGGTTAGCAGCGTTATGCCCAGCACCGCAAAAGCTCGTGAGTTCTTTGGGTCGGCCTTGCATGCCGCGTATGCAAGACTGTACGCCTCAAGCAAACGACGCTGTTTTACCAGTACATACGCAAGGGCCACATTCGCGTTTTGGTTTTTGGGCTCGAGTTCGATTGCGCGTCTGAGGAGTTTTTCGGCATCGGCGAGGGAGCCTTTTCGGGTGAGTTTTTGCGCTTGTTTGACCAAACGCCCGACATCTTCGGTTGTTTGCTGAACATCGGGAGCTCTGACTGCGTAAGTGCGCAAAACGCCGGTTGCAAATGCGGCGGCGAGCAGACAGGCAGCCAGGAAAGGAAAACGGAATCGAGGCGCCCGATTTGTCTGACCGATCATATTAACTACTCCTTCCCCAGGGCTTTGAGCTTATTTCAAAATGATTCCGGTTTTCATCGACCACAAAACCAGGTCAAGTTCGTCGAAGTCTATGTGGGCTTTTTCAGCTAGGGATCTAAGCTTTTCTTCGATTGTTAGATACCTTGATCTTGTATTTGGTGGCTTTGGGTCGTCAATAATATTTAACTCCGCCAAACATTTTAAAATATGCTTATCCAGGATCGCGTAACCGTTTAGCCCGATGTTTCTCAAATAGTGGCTCGCCTCTTTGTAACCAAGTCCCTTTATTCCCTTTTCCTTAACGAGCCAGTCGCGGCGCTCAAAATGGCAGTCGAATGCCGAAAGACGGGCCCGCAGCCTTAAATCACAGTGTTCGCGTAAAAAATTCCGCGACGCCACGATATACCGCGACCGGGCGTTCGGGTATCGGTGTACACCACTAAGAGCGCTCGCCAATTGCTCCTGCGAGCCGTCCATCAGCAGCGGCCTTACCGCGTCGACGGCATTCAAACCCATTCGCGCCGAACAACCTCCGGTAAAGAAACAGAAGACCATCTCTTCCCACAGCCGTTCGTCCGAACCGTTTTTCCAAACATCACGAAATTCGCCAAGCCGTCTGCGAATTTCACCTTTCCGTTGGGAGTGCGCAGCCTTTATCCTGTCGATCGTAATCGGTTCCGTTTGTCGTTTCACAGAGTCGATTATTGCTTAATTCTAGGAGCGTCACCAAACCGTGTCAATGATTTTCTGTAACGCAATATTGCCCAAAAAATCGCCTGCTTGCGGCATCAACGATTATTGTTATATCCATCAGGCTCGCTTAAATATTTTTTGCATCGCTCATTCGACAAAATTCATCCTAAGAAGCGTCAAGTCTTTAGGGAATATTTGGTTGTTCCCGGGGCTTGAAATTTTAGGCCGAAAATATGGTATAATCCTGACAGCCTTTCTTTAGCGCACAAAAGGAAGCCTACCTGAAGATCAAGCCGAACTTAAAATCGATGACCAGAATTACTCAAAGGATGAGCGTTGCACTATTGGCCGCAGTTTTGACCTTTTTAGGCTCGACCTCTTTGTTTGCGCAGTCATCACCGCAGTCACCTGAAGGCGGCCCGGCTCCGAAACCGCTGCTTCAGGACATCAAGGTTTATCATGGTGACGACAACTCGTCCGACCCGCTTGTCAAGAAAACTTCGAGCGTCACGCCGGTCGTCGCAAACCGTGCAAATTCGCCGTATCCGATACTTTCGGATGTCGATATTCCGGGCTACTCAGGCATTCTTGTGCAGACGCTCGACGGCAAGACCGTTGTTGAGAATTATTCTGCCGCGGCGTTCAACCCCGCTTCGAACGTAAAGCTCGCGACCGCCTATGCGGTGCTCAAAACCTTTGGACCCGATTACCGTTTCCTGACGAACGTTTATACTGACGGCACTGTCGACCGCTCAACCGGAACTCTGACGGGCAATGTTTACGTTTCGGGACGCGACCCGATCTTTGGCTACGAGCATGCCGTGCGATTGGCAAGCGAACTCAACCGGCTCGGCATAACTAACGTCACCGGCAACCTGATCGTGACCGACACATTTTCGCTGAACTACAACGGTTCGGCTTTGCGTTCGGGCCAGATGCTGGCCGCGACGATGGACGCCTCGAAGCGTTCCGCCGGCGCCACGAAGATCTGGTTAAATTTCCTTTCGAACTCGGGCAAGTTTAGCCAAATGGCAGGTATTCCGACCGTCACATTCGGCGGCCCGGTTTTTATGCAGCCGATACCGAGCAATTTGCGGCTTCTCTTTACGCACGAATCCGCGCCGCTTCGCGAGATCATCAAGGCCACCCTTTGCTATTCGAATAATTTTATGGCCGAGAGGCTGGGCGATATGGTTGGCGGACCCGATGCGGTCGCCCGTATAGTGCAGTTAAACGCAGGCGTTCAGCCATCCGAATTTTCTCTGCAAACCTCGAGCGGCCTCGGCATCAATCGTGTCACTCCGTCGTCGATGATGAAGCTTTTGCGCTCGCTCCGTGCGGAATTGGCGCGAAACAAGATGACATTCGCCGATATCATGCCCGTCGCAGGCATTGACAAGGGCACGCTCGAATCCCGATTCGACAGCGATTTTTCGAAAGGCAGCGTTGTTGGTAAAACCGGTACGCTTGGCCAGACCGACGGCGGCGTAAGCTCGCTGGCCGGTGAGATCAGCACCCGCAATGGCAAGCTGCTGTTTGTCGTGTTCAACATGCACGGCAGCGTTTCGCGCTTCCGGGCGTTCCAGAACAACTACATTTCGCTTATACAGGGACAATTCGGCGGTCCCGCGCAGATGACATACAACCCGGTCTCGCTCGACGTCCGCCTCGCACGCTCACGCGTGACCTTCCCGGAAGTTCAAACCGCGAGCAACTGATTCGGCTTTAGGTGCTATAGCTTAACGGCGGGTTTCGACCCGCCTTTTCATTTTATGCTCGGCGGTATTTTTCTTTTAGCTCAACGTAGGTTTGCCACGATCCTTTGAGTTTAGCAAGTTCTTCGGCGGTGAGTTCGCGTCGGACCTTTGCGGGAGAGCCCATGACGAGCGAATTGGGCGGAATGACGGTGTTTGGAGTGAGCAGGCTGCCAGCGGCAACGAGCGAATTACGGCCTACGCGAACGCCGTCGAGCAAAATGGCCCCGATGCCGATCAGGCAGCCGGTCTCAACGTAACAGCCATGCAGCGTTACGCGGTGGCCAACGGTTATTTCATCTTCGAGGATGGTGGAATGCGTTTTTGAGCTGACGTGAATGACGGTCGCGTCCTGGATGTTTGTGCGTGCACCGATGCGGATAAAGTTAACGTCCCCGCGAACGATAGCACCGAACCAGACGCTTGCATCTTCGCCGAGCTCAACATCCCCGATGACAATGGCGTCGTCTGCGACAAACGCCGTCGGGTGCACCTTTGGCGTAATGCTGTTAAATGGTTTGATCATTTGATCTCATCGATTTAGGCCAAGTCGGCGCGAAAAGATCTTGAAAAGCTTTTCAAGCTCCGAAACGCCCAGAAGCTTTGCCGCAACAATGAACGTAACCCCCCCGAGAATGATCGGTGCAAAGGCTTCGATAATTTTCGCGACCAAAGTTCGTACCGCAAAAAAATTATTCAAAAAATGATAACTGAAATAGCAGACCACGGACATCGCGAGCGACGCGGCAGCGATGCGGACGAAGGACGAAAAGATCTCGCGTCCGTTCAGCCGCTCGATCCGTTTTCGCATAAACACGGCGAGTGCGAAGAAATTTACAAGCGCAACGGTCGAGGTCGCGAGCGCCACGCCGACATGGCCGTAGCCGTGCGGCGTTTCGGGCGTCACGCCAAAATTGGAAAGCCAATCACGGAAAAAGAAGCTTGCGACAGCGTTGACGGCAATAGACGCGATAGCAATGATCATCGGCGTTTTCGCATCATCGAGGGCATAAAACGCTGGCGACAGGACCTTGATCGCGGCGTAGCCTGTCAGGCCAATCGAATATCCGGCAAGCGCAAGCGCCGTCATCGGAACGTCCGATTCCTTAAAAGCTCCGCGTGCGTAGATAAGGCGAATGATCGGTTCGCCGAGGACGATCAAGCCGCAGGCTGACGGCAAAGTCATCAAAAAAACAAGATTGACGGACGACGAAAGCGTGTCGCGAAAATCTTTCAATTTCCCCTCGCTGGCCATCCGTGAAAGTACAGGAATCGAGGCCGTGCCGATCGCGACGCCAAAGAGCCCGATGGGGAATTGCATCAGCCGAAAAGCGTAGCTCAGCCACGAAACACCGCCGTTGATGCCCGAAACAAAAAACGTGTTGACGAGAACGTTGATCTGGACCGCAGACGTGCCTAGGACAGCCGGCGTCATGAGCCGCATGACGTGTTTGACGCCCTCGTCGGTGAAACTGAGCGCGGCACGAAAGCGAAATCCGACCCTAAAAAGTGACGGAAGCTGCATGCAAAAACTAGCCGCGCCGCCGAGCGTTGTGCCAATCGCCATTCCGATGATCGCCCACTGAGCCGCTCCGGACGGGACAGTGTTTTTATCGCCGGACATTTCCCATCCGCCGCCCGAAAGCCAGTAGGCGATGCCAAGACCGAAAATGACCGATACGATATTGAAAACAGTTGAGGCCGATGCCGGAATGCCGAAATGGCCTTTTGTGTTCAGGACGCCCATAGCGACGGCCGACATCGCAACAAGCAGTATGAACGGGAACATTATCTGCGTCAGCGTGGTCGCGAGAGCGGCCTTTTCGGGCGAAAAACCGTCGGCGATCAGGTCGATGAACTGACGCGAGAACAAGATGCCGATGATGCAAATTACGCTGAGCACAACGGCGAGAGCATTCAGAACGAGGCTCGCGAGCTTCCACGCCTCTTCCTCGCTTTTGTTGATCTGGTAATCCGTGAAAACCTTGACGAACGCAGCCGACAACGCGCCTTCGGCAAACAGATCGCGTAGGACGTTCGGGATACGGAACGCGACCTGGTAGGCGTCGTAGATAAAGCCGACGCCGAAATAACGCGCGAAAACCATCTCGCGAACGAGACCCAGAACTCGCGAAAACATCACCGCAACGGACACGATGCCGGCCGAACGAGCAACGCTGGTCTGTTTAGTTGCGGATTTTTGTTCTGGGACTTCGGGTTCGGCCAAAAGCTCGGGCGATTCGGCGTCGGGCTGTTCTTTTTCGAGTTCGCTCATTGGGTCAGTTAAAGGCAGAAATTATCTCACGAATGCGGACGATAAAAAAGTTGAAATTTGAAACGCCGGCCGCCAGCCTCACGGTCACGAGAACGCCTCGCTATTTTCATGTCTCGAATATGAAACATCGGCGAGATCAGCCCCAGCGGCGACACGAATATGTTCGCGCTCGGCTACTCGTTTTTCAGCAAATAACCTTTCGTGTAGAATCAAGGTTTAACTTGAAGTGACCGCCGAGAGGTCAAGACGCTTTAACAAGGATAAAAGGATGAAAGGGATTGCTGGCTTTTGATCACATTTCGTTTCTTGATTTATCCAATTTATCCCCTATATCCCTGTTAGATTTTTTTCGGCGGTAAATTAATATAAATGGCAAATACAAACCCTGCACGCGGCATGCGCGATTTTCTTCCGTCTGATGTCCGCAAACGCGAATACGTCATCGGCGTCATCAAAGAAGTTTACGAAAGCTACGGCTTCGAACCGCTCGAAACCGCCGCCGTCGAAAACATCGAAACCCTCATGGGAAAATACGGCGAAGAAGGCAATCAGCTTATCTTCAAAATATTGAAAAGAGGAGAAAAGCTGGATGAACTTTTAAAGGAAGGTGAAACAAATCCGCAATCCGCAATCCGCAATCCGCAATCGTTAACCGATTTGGCCCTCAGGTACGACCTAACCGTTCCCCTTGCCCGCGTCGTCGCGAACCGGAAAAACGACCTGCCTAAGTTTTTCAAGCGTTACCAGATCCAACCCGTCTGGCGCGCCGACCGCCCTGCACGCGGTAGATTTCGTGAGTTTTACCAATGCGACGTTGACGCGATCGGCTCAAGTTCCATGGTTGTCGAGGCTGAGTTGATCTCGGCGGTAAGTAAGATCTTGAAGAAACTTGGATTTCAAGATTTCACCATTCGGCTAAATCACCGGAAAGTTTTGACGGACATTTTGGATACCGCTC
The DNA here is from genome assembly GCA_035494575.1 of Pyrinomonadaceae bacterium. GTDB lineage: Bacteria > Acidobacteriota > Blastocatellia > Pyrinomonadales > Pyrinomonadaceae > OLB17. The sequence goes on from DATJGV010000362.1 coordinate 21,120, forward strand.
ACGTTCCCGCAGAAAAACACGCCGATGCTCTGATCGCGATAGACAAGCTGGACAAGATCGGACCCGAGGGAGTGCAAAAAGAACTCTCCGACCGTGGCATCACGGATCAATCATCTCAGATGCTTCTAGATATCTTTGAGCAGACAAAGATTATTTTGAACCAGGAAAGGGACGTCAATCGGACAATTGTCGGCAATTTGATAAACATAGTCAGCAACGAAGTGCTGACCGAGCTGGGACAGATACTAAAGTTCGCTGCCAAGGTTCCTATATTGCTTGACCCCAGCCTCGCTCGCGGCCTTTCTTATTACACCGGCGCGATCATGGAGATCAACGTTCCCGACCTTGCCGGTTCGCTTGGCGGCGGGGGCCGCTACGACGGCCTGATCGGAATGTTCGGCAAAGAACAAATTCCCGCGTGCGGCTTTTCGCTCGGCCTTGAACGCATACTTGTCGTTATGGACGAACGCGGAATGTTCCCGCCCGAGATCGCCGCGAACACTCCTGCTGACGTTATGGTGACCATCTGGAACGAAGATTCCACCGGCGAATCGCTAAAACTCGCAAACGAACTTCGACAGCAAAACTTACGCGTTTTGCTCTATCCCGAACCCGACAAACTCGGCAAGCAATTCAAATACGCGTCGCAGCTGAACATCCCGTACGTCTGCGTCCTCGGCGAAAGCGAACTCGCGGAAAACAAGGTGACCTTGAAAAACATGAAATCCGGCGAACAGAGCTCCGTCGAGCGAGATCAACTTTACGAGGAGATAAAAAAGACAAGTTCCAGCTAACAGCTCTCAGCCGTCAGCTACCAGAATAAAGCTGACCGCTGGCAGCCGACAGCTGAAAGCTGTTATTTAGACCTATGCAAAATTTTCGAAACCTGAAAGTGTGGCAAGAAGCCCACGATCTTGCGCTCTTGGTTTACCGGCTCACCGCGGATTTTCCACGGGAGGAAACGTTCGGATTACGGCATTCGCTTCGAAAAACTGCCGTTGATATTCCCGCTCTGATCGCAGAAGGGGCAGCAAAAAGCAGTGATCATGAATTTGCTACCTCAATTAGATCCGCTCTCGGGCTTTCCACACGTTTGGAATATTACGGCCTAATGGCGCTTGACCTCGAATTGACGAGCCAAACCGACCACGACAACTTGAACCGAGAGATCGTCGAGGTCAGAAAAATGCTTACCGGGTTTAACCGCAAACTCGCCTGATCCGATGTACCGCAAACTCGAACCCAAACTCCTCGCGATCATTAAAGAAGGCTACACGCGCCAGATGTTCCAGGGCGATCTGCTCGGCGGGCTGACCGTCGGCATTGTCGCTCTGCCTTTAGCTATAGCGTTGGCGATCGCGTCGGGCGTTAAGCCGGAACAGGGTTTATATACGGCGATTTTTGCGGGTTTCGTTATTGCGGTTCTCGGCGGAACGCGCGCACAGATCAGCGGCCCGACCGGCGCGTTCATCGTCATCGTTTACGGCATTGTTCAAAAATACGGTTACGACGGACTCGTGGTCGCGACGCTTATCGCCGGTGTTTTGCTGATAATAATGGGACTTGCGCGGATGGGCGCTTTTCTCAAATTCATTCCCTACCCGGTGACTGTAGGCTTTACTGCCGGAATCGCATTGATAATTTCCTCGTCACAGGTGAGCGATTTTCTCGGGCTGAAGATCGAAAAGGTTCCGGCCGATTTTGTCGAGAAATGGACAGCCTACGGTAAGCACATCGCGACTTTTGACGGCTACACGCTCGGCGTCGGTCTGGCGTCGCTTCTCATCATCGTCCTTTGGCCAAAGGTCACTAAAAGAATTCCTGGGCAGCTCATTGCTATTCTCGTCGTCACGTTCGTCGTCCAGGCATTTCATGTTCCTGTCGATACGATCGCTACCCGATTTGGCGGAGTGCCGAACAGTCTGCCGACGCCGCATTTCCCCGCCGTGAGTTGGGAGATGATGCAGCAGATGTTTTCGCCTGCGGTCACCATTGCACTGCTCGCCGGGCTCGAATCCTTGCTTGCCGCCGTGGTTGCGGACGGCATGATGGGCACGCGTCATCGCTCGAACATGGAACTCGTAGCTCTCGGTTTTGGCAACATCACCTCCGTTATATTTGGCGGCGTTCCGGCAACCGGCGCTATTGCACGCACCGCGACAAATATTAAAAGCGGCGGCAAAACGCCCGTCTCGGCGATCATCCACTGCATCTTCCTGCTGCTCGTTCTCGTGGTCATAGGCGAATGGGCGGCCCTGATACCGATGGCGACGTTGGCCGCCGTTTTGCTCGTTGTCGCGTACAACATGAGCGAATGGCGCGAGTTCGTCCACCTGCTCAAAAGCCCGCGCGGCGACATCGCGGTGTTGCTTGCAACATTCCTGTTGACCGTTTTTGTCGAGTTGACCGTTGCTATCCAGGTCGGCGTCCTGCTGGCCGCATTCCTGTTTCTGCAAAGAATGTCCACAGAAACGCAGGTCAACCTTATCACCGAAAATCTTCAGGAAGACGACGAGATACGCACGCGGGACATGTCGGATATCGCGATTCCTGACGGCGTCGAGGTGTTTGAGGTGTATGGCTCGCTGTTTTTTGGTGCCATCAACCAGTTTAAGGATTCAGTCCGGCGCGTTGCCAAAAAACCGAAAGTTCTGATCATCCGAATGCGGCATGCTCCCGCGATCGACGCAAGCGGTCTGCACATTCTCGAGGAATTAGCCAAAGACGCCAAAGAAAATGGGTACATTCTTGTCTTTTCGGCCGTAACTCGCAGCGTCTATCGCGCAATGCGAAAAACCGGGCTTGTCGACGCCGTCGGCAGGGACCATTTTGCTGAAGATATTTTTGCAGCGCTTGAGATCGCTCAGAGATACCTTGAAAGCTCCGATCCGGAAAAACCATGAGCAGCGCTCTGTTACGGGTGCAAATATGACCCTCTCACGCGCAGCACCTCGTGATATCATTCAAAAAGAATGTGGTAGATAATTTTAAAGATTTCCAGGTGTCTTCTTTTCGTCCTGTTTTGGGTGGTTTCGTGGTTTCAGTTCTGTGGATGATGCGTCCTAAATCCTTACTACTGGCTGGATTGTCTCTCTCGTTCTTGCTGAACCTGCAAGCGCAGACGACCGGCATATCCGGCAAATACGAAGGTACGGCCGATCTCCAGGGTGCCGGCACGCTGAAGATATCGGCTGAGATAAGCGAAATCGGCAATAAGATAACCGGAGTCATTCACACACCGCTCGGGGACGCCGAGATAATCGAAGGAAGCTATTCTGCCAGCATCTTGGCTCTAACGGTTGACGCTGGCGGCGACGATCTGCTGCTGAACGGAAACGTGTCTGCGGACCGCAAAATCTCCGGTCAAGTTTCGGGCGAGATCGCCAAGGGAACATTCGAACTGAAACGCGTCGGTGATATTCCACCCGAATCCGAGACAAAAGCTGTCACTCACCAGAGCAAAGACAAATGGCACGAAGACCTTAGGTTTCTCGCTGCCGAGCTTCCCAAAAAACATAAGAACGCTTTTAACCTCATATCCAAGGAACAATTCGACTCGATGGTTGCCGATCTCGACTCTAAGATTCCTTCTCTTTCCGACGAACAGATCATTTTGGGTATGGGCCGCATCGTTTCCCGCATAGGCGACGGCCATACAGGCCTCGGCTGGGCGTGGCTGTTCCCGAGGGTTCCGATCCGTATGTTTTGGTTTGGCAAAGAGCTCCGCGTCGTCCAAGCCGGCAAAGCGTTTCCGCGCTTGAGTGGCGCCCGCATAACCAGGATCGACGGCCGCAAGGTCGAGGAACTTTACGAGCGGAGTCGCGAGTACATTGCGCCCAACGAAAGTGAACAATATGTTCTCAACGCCGATCCATATCTCCTGACTTATCCCGTTTTCTTAAAGGTCCTCGGTGCAGGCAATTCTGACTATGGTATAAAATTCGATTTTACTGATCTTCGTGGCCACAAAGGTTCGATCGAGCTAAAAGCAGCGGCACCTGGCGAAAAGATCGACTGGATCGAGGCCTATAAAACGGCTCCGCTTTATCTGCAGCATCCAGACGAGCCTTTCTTTTACGAGTATTTGAAGGACGCAAAGACCGTTTATGTAAATTTCAAATGGTACCCGCGACGCCCGCAATTCAAAAAATTTTCTAACGAGCTGTTCAACTTTATAGACAAGAACGATGTCCGAAAGCTTGTGTTCGACTTGCGCCTGAACGGCGGCGGCGATTTTACGCGGGGACGTGACTATTTTATTAAGCCGCTTAAGGAGCGAAAGAAATTTCTCGAACGCGGACGACTTTTTACAATAATCGGGCGGCAGACTTTCTCGGCCGGTATGGCCAATTCGGCCGATTTCAGAAACGACATTAAAGCGATCCTCGTCGGCGAACCGACCGGAGCCCGACCAAACGGTTATCAGGAAAATCGCAGTTTCTTATTGCCAAATTCCCATTTGCCCGTGAGCTATTCCATCGAGCTTTACAAATTTTCCGAAACTGATACTCCGGGAATTATCCCCGACAAACTTATCGTACCGGATTGGAAATCATACATTGCAGGCCGCGACCCCGTTATGGAGTGGATCTTATCGTACCCAAGCATGAAATAATATGAGTAACAAAATAATTGAGAACTATCACGCCGACGCGGTCCAATCGTTTCGCAACTACAAAAAGATGGCCGAGCGGGCGATCGATCAGGTCTCGGACGAAGAATTTTTTACCGCCATCGACGCCGAAGCAAACTCGATAGGCGTCATCGTAAAACACATCGCGGGAAATCTGCGTTCGCGCTGGACCGATTTTTTGACGTCGGACGGCGAAAAGCCGGAGCGCAACCGCGATTTGGAATTCGTGGACAAAGGCGACACGCGCCAGTCGCTGATGCAATTTTGGGAATCGTCGTGGCAAATTCTTTTCGACAATGTCGAGCCATTGACCGCCGACGATTTTTCAAAAACCGTAACCATCCGCGGCGAGCCACACACAATTGCCGAAGCGATAAACCGCCAACTGACGCATTACGCCTATCATATCGGCCAGATCGTTCTGCTTGCTAAACATTTCAAGTCGGCCGATTGGAAAACTCTCAGCATCCCGAAAAACAGATCTGCCGAATTTAACCAGCATCTGATCGACAAGCAAAAAGAAGGCGCGGCCGAAACAAGCCGCATGGAAGCTCCGATCGCGTTTTCTAAAAGTAAATAAGAGCGGACTGGTTTTTCAGCCCGCTCTTCGTTTTGCTTAATAATTGCGCCAGCGTCCAAGGCGAACACGTCTGATCACCTGCGTACGAGTTCTGCCGTTCGGAAAATAGGTTGTGCGGATGGTTTCACGATAACGGTACGGGCCAACCCTGGTTATTCGTGTCCTGATGACGACTCTTCGTTGACGGTAACGCCGTTGTCGTCCGACTCGGATGCTGACCTGCGGGCCCGCGCTTAGCGCCGTAACGGAAGTCGTTTTCGCCTCGATCGATGGTACGACAAAAGCCGAACTAACCAGGATTAATGACAATATTAATAGCTTTTTCATATTATTCCTCCGTGTTCGTTCTCGGGCGGGATGTCCGCCCTAATACGTAGGAAGACCGGCGAGACCTTTTCGTTGACCTGCCAAACGCAAAGTAATGTAAATGTATTGTTTCTGTACTTTGCAGTCTTCTCACAAGAGGTAAAGTGGCAAATACTATTCCACCCGATCAGGCTGGCTCAAAGGCGATCTGCGTAACCCTTTGTGCTGCTTAGGGTTTAGACGATCGGGAGGGACATGAAATCCAATGCTTCTGTTCAGGCAACCCTTACACGCTCGACCCGCTTGCGTTTTTCGTGCCCGTTTTTATAGGTGATGCGATATGTGTCCCTATATACCTTGTGTCCCTTGCGCTCGGTAATTGTTTCGTAGCGAACGTTTCCATTATTATTCCAGCGCCTATTGTGCCGGTGACGCCGGTTTCGCGGAAATAGGATCTGGCCGAGCTGGGGCCGGTTCGCGATCGCTGTCGCGCCAAGGGCGGCCGGAGCGGCCGAAACCGCAAGTGAACCAGCTATAAGAATTGCGAATATTACGATGCTTACCAATTTCGTTTTCATTGAAATACTCCCTCTTTGGTTATCAAAAGATCTGAAAAACGTCACGGCGCAAAATGCCCTGTTACGTTTCAATTTGTTAGACACAACAACCCCGATTAAAGTCGCTAAAACTTTGAAAAGATTTGCAAATTTCGGCAGTGCTCTTTCGCATGGATCAGTTCAAGCGCGCTGTAAACTGTGCTAATCTGTGTTTGGCATTTTTTGTATGAAGACCATCTCGATCTTAGGTTCAACGGGCTCGATCGGCTGCAATACCCTCAAAGTGATCGAACATCTTAAGGACTATCGCGTCGTGGCTCTTGCCGCCGGGCGCAACATGGCTAAGCTCGCTGACCAGGTTGAAAGGTTCAAACCCGACTTTGTATCGTGCGAGAACGAAGCTTGCGCCGAGGAACTGGAGAAAATTCTGGCTGAACGCAAGATCAACGCCCCACGTGTCGAGATCGGACTCGCCGGCCTTGAAAAAGTTGCCGCAAACGGCGAGACCGAAACGATAGTCTCGGCAACCGTCGGAGCCGTCGGTTTTGTGCCGACTTTGCGGGCAATAGAGGCTGGAAAACGCGTCGCTCTGGCCAATAAAGAGACGCTCGTGATGGCCGGCGAGCTGATGATGAAGGCCGCCGAAAGGTCCGGTGCAGACATATTGCCGGTCGATTCGGAACACAACGCGCTGCATCAATGCCTTCGCGGTGAGAAAAAAAATGAAGTCAAACGCCTGATATTAACGGCCTCCGGCGGTCCGTTCCGCACAAAAACAAAGGCCGAGATCGAGAACGCCAGCCGCGAAGAAGCCCTTAATCATCCGAACTGGAAAATGGGCGACAAGATCACGATCGACTCGGCAACTCTGATGAACAAAGGCCTGGAAGTTATTGAGGCTAAATGGCTTTTCGGCTTCGGTGCCGACCAGATCTCGGTCGTGATCCACCCTCAATCCGTGGTTCATTCTATGGTCGAAATGGTTGATGGCTCGATCATCGCCCAACTCGGCGTTACCGACATGAAACACGCCATCCAGTACGCGCTGACTTATCCGGAACGTAAGACAAACTGCCTTGAACCGCTTGATTTTACAAGGCTTAGCGAGCTCAATTTCGAAACGCCCGATCTTGAACGCTTCCCCTGTCTTGGTCTCGCCTACCGCGCACTCAAAGCCGGGGGGACAATGCCCGCTGCGTTGAACGCCGCAAACGAAGTCGCTGTTCAGGCTTTTCTTGATGGAAAAATAAAACTTTCAGACATTTTCCGCGTAAATCAACAGGTGATGAATTCCCATAACATCAGGCCTGTTACCGATCTCGAAACGGTCCTTGCCGCCGATGCCGGATCGCGAACGCAGGCCGAAAACATTATCTCGTCAAATGCAGCGTCGATCGGTGTTTCATATTGAGATTGACTGTATCAGACGCGGGTCTTACACTTTTAGTTTACAACTTTGGCCGCCGCCGCCGAATCAAATTGGGTCTTACGGTTTATGGAAAGTCTTTTAAGTACAATTTTTTATTACGTTATCGTGCCGCTGTTTATTCTTGGCATTGCGATAAACATCCACGAATTCGGCCATTTTGCGGTGGCGAAATTATTCGGGATGCGCGTCGAGGCGTATTCGTTTTTTGGTCTCGGCCCGCGGATATGGGGCATTCGCCGCGGCCACACCGATTACCGTATCAGTGCGATCCCGCTCGGCGCGTACGTAAAATTGTACGGTGACGAGGCTACCGCGCCGCTCGAAGGCGGAAACTCTGAGAAAGAAGTGGAAGAATGGTTGGATGAGCGGAACATCGGCAAGGCTGACCCCTCGAAGCCGAAGCCTGAAAAGGTCCCGAACTCCGAGCTTTACGAGCTGCGGCCGCGATGGCAAAAGTTTTTGGTGATGCTGGGCGGACCGTTCATGAACCTTGTGCTTGCGTTGGCGATTCCGTTCGGCAGCGCGGTGATACAGGGCATTCCGGCCGTGCCGGCGCCCGTGATCGGTTCGATCAGGGCGGACGGCGCCGCCGCCAAAGCCGGATTGCAGGTTGGCGACCGCATCATCTCGTTCAACGGCGTCGAAAATCCGACATGGCGTAACATCACGGTCGAGGCGGGCATCAATCCTGACCGCGAACTAACAATGGTCGTGGAACGCAAAGGCGAACGTCTGCCGCTAACGATCACGCCGCGAAAAGAGGCTGTTTTTGCTGGACAGAACGCGGGTCTTATAGACGCCGAACCTGACGCCGGCGTGATGCCGGTGATCGTCGGTGCCGTACAGCCAGGTACTCCGGCGGAGGAAGCCGGGCTTAAGGCAGGCGACCGCATCGTTACAATAAATGGCGAAACGGTGCGAAACAGTCAGCAAGTGTCAGGTCTGATCCAACAATTTAAGGCTGCGCCGATCACCTTGGGCGTCGACCGCGACGGCCAGCGTCTCGATCTAACAGCGACGGTCCGTAAACTCGAAGACGGCACTGAGCGCCTCGGGTTCGCATTTACGCGGCCCGATCTGCCGCTCGAATCGGCGACGCTTTCCACCGCGGTTGCTTACGCTTTCGATACGAACTGGGAAAATCTTAAGGCGACGGGCTCGGTTCTCGGCCAGGTTTTTGCTGGCAAGCGTTCAGTCAAGGATTCGGGTCTTGGCGGCCCGGTCGGCATATTTCAGCAATCGGCCGAAGCAACCCGTTTGATGGGAATCGAAGGATTTTTGCTCATCCTGACGGTTATCAGCTTAAGCCTCGGCATTTTTAACCTTTTGCCGATACCCATGCTCGATGGCGGGCAAATAATGGTACTCGGTATCGATAAGGTGATGTCGTGGTTCGGCAAAACGCTATCGATGGTCGCAAAGGAGCGCATTCAGCTTACCGGCCTTGCGGTCATTCTGCTGCTGATGGTGTTTGTCCTGTTCCTCGACTTTTCGCGCATCGCGTCGGGTTTTGGAGGTTCGTCAGACAAACCCGCAGTCGAGCAGCAAAAGTAGTTTGTGTGGATTTGCGGCTCCGATCAACCATTTAGCCACGAACAGACACGAAAAAATATTGAGTTAGTTTTCTTTAATTTGTGGAACCAGTAAGACGAAAGACACGAGCGGTCAAGGTTCGCGACATCCAGATCGGCGGTGGTGCACCGGTCGTGGTCCAGTCGATGACAAAAACGGACACGACCGACGTTGACGGTACGATCCGGCAGATCGAGGAGATGGTGGAGGCCGGATGTGAGATCGTCCGCATCGCCGTGCCCGACGACGACGCAGCGGATGCTATGAAGGAAATCCGCAAACGGACGGACGTGCCGCTTGTTGCCGACATTCATTTTCACTACAAACTCGCGTTAAAAGCTCTTGATGCAGGTATCGATAAACTCCGCATCAATCCCGGCAACATCGGCCACATCGACCGGGTTCGCGAGGTCGTCCGTGCCGCCGAGGCGCAGAAAGTTCCGATCCGCATCGGCGTTAACGGCGGTTCGCTCGAAAAAGACCTGCTAAAAAAATACGGCACCGCGACACCCGAAGCGATGGTTGAATCCGGCATGAGGCATATCCGCATTCTCGAAGACCTCGGCTTCGGCGACATCATCATTTCCCTCAAAGCTTCCGACGTGAACCGCATGGTCGCGGCCTATCGGCTGATGGCGGAAAAGGTTGATTACCCTTTGCACCTCGGTGTGACCGAAGCCGGAACGCCGTTCGGCGGTACGATAAAATCCGCGATGGGCCTCGGCATCCTTCTTCACGAAGGCATCGGTGACACCATCCGCGTATCACTTGCTGCCGAACCGCATGAAGAAGTTCGTGTCGCATGGGAGATACTAAAATCGCTCGAACTGCGAAAACGGGGCGTTACTGTCGTTGCTTGTCCGACCTGCGGCCGCTTGGACATCGATAATTTTGTCGAGATCGTGACCGAGGTTGAACGCCGTCTTGCACACGTTGAGGAACCGCTTCACCTTTCGATCATGGGCTGCGCCGTAAACGGCCCCGGCGAAGCGCACGACTCGCAGCTTGGCATCACGTTTGGCCGAAATGTCGGAATGATATTCAAAGACGGCGTGCCGATGCGCCGCGTCGCCGGAGCCGACATCGTCGAGGAATTCGTTAAGGAAGTTGAGCTGCTGAGAAAAGAAGGCAAGGATGCTAAGTCCTTGGTTCAGGACAAACAGCTTGTGCAGATTTCATAATAAAGCCACGAATTACACTAGGTTCTGTTTACATTTAAATCAGTAGAAACATTTTTATCCACGAAACGCACGAAATGAGAAAAATAAGAATGGATTTCCGTCTTTTTCGGGTATTTTTTGATCTGTTTCGTGCGTTTCGTGGACGAACTCCTGCTTTTCCGCGGCAAATTCATCCGATTTACCGAAATGTCAACAGAACTTAATAACACGAATAAATAAATTCTTATTCGCGACATTCGTGTAATTAGTGGCTAATGTTTGTTACGGATATAGAAGATTAAAAGGATAAAGCGGCAGGTTTCTTAGGACTGCAAACAGCAGCGCCAAGACAGCTACCATCCACAATAGCCAAGGTTTTCGGAATACCGAGAACGACAACCCCCTGCCCCGAACCGCGAGCAGCACAAGCGAGATAAGAAGATATCCGAAGATCAACGAATAGAGCGGTATCAACGCATTAAAATGCATTGCGGTCGCTATATCACCGTGAAACAGCGCGTGATAGCCACGAGTCAGCCCGCAGCCCGGGCACGCGATTCCAGTCAGAGCATAAAGCGGACAAACCGGGAAGAAATGCGACGCAGACGGGTCGAAATAAGCGACAACCGACATTCCGCCGACAATTGCCGCGATGCCGCCTCCCGCAATCACCCGCTGTACACTGTCATTCGAACTGATTTCCTCAACCGATATGTTCATTGAACTCCAATGGTCGAAGATATCTTCATCAGCGACTTAGTAAATGCGATCTTGTCCTGATCGGTAAAGATACCCTTCTCCATCGATAAATACATTGACTGCAACTCATCTGATATCTCTTTAGGAACATCCGACGGCGCGGTAGCTATAAAGTCCCTAAACGGTCCTACCACGGACATCCGAACGTCCTTGTCTCGCGAATCTGCCTTGTCAAGAGCTCTATTCAATTGAATCCCAAGGTCAAAATACCATCGATCAAGCGGCTGGCCGCCTAACCTGCCCTCAATGGAAGCAATCAATGACTGTCCGAGCGCCAAGCTTTCCGGCGGGCTTTTCTTGTCAGGCGATACTGTAACTGCACTTGTGTGGCCGTCCAAAACTCGCTCTTTGGGTTTGTCACTGCCGACGGCTTCCATCTCGATCTTTTTTAGTTCTCCAAGCCTATTGAGCTGTTGTCTTTCGGTGGCCCATTCAGACGGGATCATGTGAGCCACTGCATCGGGCTGAAAATATCTGAGCGTTGGAACATATCCAAGTGTAGCAAGCGTCATTCCTACGTTCATCCAGTTTCCTGAGGTCGAATATTTCACTCCCTGCGGCGATGAACTTACGAAATTATAAACAAGAACGCCGTTAGTTTTCACGAGCTGTCCAGACGATGCGGTCGCCTGGAACTTAGCCTTTCGAGCCGCATCTTCTGCAGCCTGCCTCAGCAATTGTTCACCGGAGACAGCCTGCGCTCGAATGACATTTCCATCTTCATCCACGGTAACCTGCACAACCACAACCCCGCTGGCATTAGCGGCTCGTGCTGCAGCCGGGTACGATGGCTTGGGCAAACTCGTGGCCTTTCCGTTTAAAATGTCACCGTATCCCCCGATTTTCGGAGACGTTGCGGTGTCTGATGGAAGGGTTGATGTCTGGCCAAAAAAGGTTAACGAACCAAAAACGACAAGCGAAAGAAGCGAGAGTTTGTTGAACATTTTTTTATTCCCGTAAAAGTTCTAGAAATTATAGTAGGAAAGCGCGAAAAGCAAAACCGTCTAATTGGCCATCTCCATAAACAAAGCATCGGTTGCAACTTTACGATTTATATTCACTAAAAAACTCTGCCGCAGCAACTCGATCTCATTCAACCATGACGCAAGCGTCTTCTGCTCAACTCGCGCGGCAAGCGTTGAGACGTCGATCACTATATCTGCATTAACGATCTCGGCATCACCGCCTAGTTTTATCAGCCACAGGTCGCGGATCAGCGTTTCGAGGATCTCAAGGTTTTCCTCGTATGCGTCTTTGTTTTTCGCATCATTTAGCGATTCGGCCGTTTTTAGCAACGCTGCGCGGTCTTTTTCCACTAGCGCGTCCTCGAGGACATCGAGCATCACGTCACGGCGCGCCCGAAACGCATCCAAGTCGAACGCCAGAGCCTTTCCGACACTGCCGCCAGAAAATTTTGCAATGAGCTCCGAATCCGCCGATGCGACGCCTTTTGATTCGATAAGATGCCGCTTGATCTTTTCAGGTTCGATCGGGGCAAAATGGATGGTCTGGCAGCGCGAACGGATCGTCTGTAAAAGCGAATCGGGCCGCGAAGTGACCAAAACGATATATGTTGTTGCTGACGGCTCTTCGAGCGTTTTAAGCAGTGCGTTCGATGCCGAAGCGTTCATTTTTTCGGCGTTCTCGATAATGAAAAACCTTATTGCCGCTTCGAACGGTCGAAAATTTGCGGCAGATTCCAGATCGCGTATGGCCTCGACAAGGATATTTCGGTTATAGGGAATTATCATTCCCACATCCGCATGGCCGCTGAAGATCACTTTTTTGTGTTCGTCTTTGTCGTCCGGTTTTGGAAAGGCAAAAACCCCGACGCGAATGCACGCCGAACACTCGCCGCATGCCGTTTCTTTGCGGCAGACAAGCGCCCGTGCAAGCTCAAGAGCGAACTGCTTTTTGCCGACGCCCTCCGGCCCCGTAAACAGCATCGAGTTAGGCAAACGCCCGTTCGATATGAGCCGCCTGAATATTGTTTTAACATTGTCGTTTCCGATCAGGTTGTTGAACACGTTTTAATGATACATCAAAAATGCCAGAACCCCACGATCGCGGACCGCGGAGCGTGGAATGCGGATTTGTCAGCGGCTAGTTTGGGGCCTGTTTCGCTTTAGGCCTCTGGTTTTGGTTGCGGGCACGCTCAGCCGACGGATGATCTGTGCAATTCGGCTTTTTTTCCGTGCGTTCCGTGGTTCGGTTTCTCAAGATTTTTGTCCGATTCTTGCCGCTCGTCTCACAAATAAAACTATTGACAATCTACGCAACATCACTCAAAATATCTGAGGCCGCAAGCTCGGTTCTTCGATCTTTGAAAATCAATGCGGAACTGCTTCGGACAAACTGAAAGGTAAAAACTGAAAGCTGAAAGTGAAAGAACCAGCTTTCAGTTATCAGTTATCAGTTATCGGCTATCGGTTATTCCGGAGAGTAACAGTTTAGCGACAGAGTGTCCCAACCGGCATAGAATGTCTCAGATTCGTAAGTGCAATGGATGCAATCGTTTATGTGCGCCACAGTTTTTGTGAAAAGTTTTTTGCAAAATTCGCGGGACGAAACGGCTAAATGTTACAAGCACAATAGGTTATCTGTCCCAAAACCGTTGGGACAGTCCTGGGACACTTCCGATTCTGGATCACCGGTTTTGAATCTTCCGTTCGAGATCGACCTGAGGTTTTTGGCTATTCGAGGCCGAGGAATTTCGTGACGATCTCGACCACGTTCGCGTGAATTTGCTCCATCGCGCCGTTCGCATCGATGACAAGGAATCTATCTTTTTCCCTTGCCGCGATGCTGAGATAGGCGTTCCGCACACGCTCGTAAAAGTCGGCGGTTTCCAGATCCATCCGGTTGGCTTTTTCGCCGCGAGCGCTCATTCGGCGAAGCGCGGTTTCAACGGAAATGTCGAAAAAGATCGTAAGATCGGGTTTCAGCCCTTCGGTAGCGATGGCTATGACCTGATTGACCATTTTGTCGGGAAAGCCGCGGCCGGCTCCCTGATAGGCGTACGTCGCATCGGCGTAGCGGTCCGAGATGACGATTCGGCCTTCGGCCAAGGCGGGTTTTATGAGAAATTCGACGTGCTGAGCGCGATCGGCGGCAAACAGCAGCAGTTCGGCAAGCGGTGCGACGGTTTCCTCGGTTTCAAGAAACGCTTCACGCAAGCGCCGTCCGAGTGGCGTGCCGCCCGGCTGACAAGTTGTTATGACATCGACACCCCGTTGGCGCAGATCGCCTGCCAGCATGCGAAGTTGGGTGGACTTTCCGCTGCCGTCAATGCCTTCAAAAGTAATAAATTTTCCTGACAAACCCTTATTGTTGTTGCTCGGAAACAGCAGCCTTCTTTTCTTGAGATATCGTGGAAATCGAGTGTTTAAAGATCAGCACATCCTGGCCGCCAACGTCCAAAAGGACGGAAAATTTATCAAAGCTTCTGATTCTGCCTGAGAGCGTCGCCCCTTGTAGAAGATGAACTGTTACGGACAGCTTTTCGCGGCGAGCCGAATTTAAAAATGCGTCTTGAATGTTCTGGGCAGCTTGTTTTTCCATAACATTTTCTCGTTTATTTACTTAGATTTATAACTGCGCCTTAGATTATATCAAATTTGAGAAGCTAGACAAGATTTTTCTTAATTACTTGAAAGAAAAAGGCTTTCGCCGTCAATAAGGGTCCAGAGCCGTTCTTTAACGGCATTTTCGGTCCCGAACCCGTTGAGCCAGCAGACGCCAGGCTCGCGTTTGAACCAGGTAATTTGCCGTTTAGAGTAGTTGCGAATGTCCTGCTGAGTTTTTTCTATAGCACTTTCAAGTGTGCGCTCGCCCCGCAAATACTCACAGACGCGTCGGTAACCGTGAGCGCCGAGAGCATTTGTGTCGTCACGTAAGCCCCGCTCGCGCAAGCGCCGGACCTCGTCGACCAGCCCGGCATTAAAATGTTCAAGCGTCCGTTCATTTATCTTTTTATAGAGTTCGTCACGCGGCGGATTCAAAACAAAAAGGCGAATGCGCGACGCAAATTCTGGCGGTTCTGCGCGGTTAGGCTGCTGTTCCGAAAGCCGCTTGCCGGTCTGGAAATAAACTTCGAGCGCTCGCATCACGCGAACATAGTCACGAGGGGAAAGATTTTCGGCAGCTTGCGGATCAATGCGGCGCAGCATTTTGTGCAGATGTTCTGAACCGCGTTGCTGGCGGATCGACCTTAGCCTTTCTCTTAACCTTTCATCGGTTTTCGGACTTTCAAAGAGCGGCTGGCGAAGCGTTCGCAGGTAAAATCCGGTACCGCCAACAAGCACGGGAACGTTACCGCGCGATTCGATCTCGACGATCTTTGCCGCCGCGTCGCGAGCCCAGTCCGCCGCGGTGTAATTTATCTCTGGCGGAACGTAACCGATAAGATGATGCGGCACGCCTCGCATTTCTTCTTCAGATGGCTTGGCGGTCGCGATATGGATATCTTTATATATCTGTACCGAATCGCAGTTGATAACCTCCCCGCAAACGCGCAAAGCGAGTTCGACACCGAGAGCGGTTTTGCCGGACGCGGTCGGGCCGGCAATGGCGTAAATAGGTTTTTTAGTAATGTCTTTAGCCACGGATGAACACAGATTAGCACAGATAAAAAGGAACAGTTTGCCTGTCGAATACTGATGGACGGTTTTATTTGAGTGCGATTCCGTATATTATTTTTTGTAACGGCAAACAGCCTGGACCCATTTCATTCGGAATAACTGAAAACTGATTAGTAATAAACTGAAAACGTCGTGATCATGCATTTGCGGTTATTCGTTTTCACTTTCAGTTATTCCGAAAACACAAAAAGAATGAAACAAATCTCCGTCCTGATCACTCTCGTTGCGTTACAAGTCAGCCTTTTCGCCCAGCGAACGGAAAATTATATCCAATACGTCAATCCGCTAATCGGCACGCGGAAAATGGGTCACACATATCCCGGCGCGACGGTTCCGTTCGGCGCGGTGCAGCTTTCGCCGGATACGGACGAGCAGCCGCACAACATCGGCGGCAAATACAACCCCGAAGCGTACCGGTATTGCGCCGGCTACCAATATGACGACAAAACCATTGTAGGTTTTTCGCACACGCATTTTAGCGGAACGGGTCACTCTGATCTCGGCGATTTTTTGATAATGCCGACTGTAGGCGAACTGCAATTAGAGCCGGGCGATAAGAATGATCCGCGAGCGGGGTTCCGTTCGGCGTTTTCGCATTCGACCGAGGTTGCCGAACCGGATTACTACAAGGTCTTGCTTGAGGACGATAATATTCTCGCGGAAATGACCGCGACGACGCGCGTCGGGTTTCACCAATACACATTTCCCGCGTCGGACAATGCTCACGTCATCCTCGACCTGATGCACGGAATCTACAATTACGACGATAAGAATGTGTGGACGTTCGTACGTGTCGAAAACGATCACACGATCACCGGTTACAGGCAGACGAACGGCTGGGCACGAACGCGGACGGTGTATTTTGTAATGGAGTTTTCCAAGCCGTTTACGTCGTACGGATTTAAGAATTTTGCGAAGGAAGATTACAAAGGGTTTTGGCGAAAGTTTGATCAGACAAAGAATTTTCCCGAAATGGCGGGCAAGCAGATCCGCGCGCATTTCGATTTTAAAACAGGCAAAAATGAAAAAGTAAAAATTAAATTTGCGCTGTCACCCGTTTCGACGGAAGGAGCATTGAAAAATCTTGAAACTGAAATTCCGGACTGGAATTTCGATCGCGTAAAAAGCGAGGGACAAGCCGCGTGGAACCGCGAGCTAGGCAAGATCGCAATCAAGGCGGAAAATCGCGGCGAGATGGTCAACTTTTACACATCGATGTACCACGCCTTCATCTCGCCGACGGTCTATATGGACGTTGACGGTCAGTACAAGGGCCTCGATCAAAACGTACATCGAACAAACGGGTTTACAAATTACACGACGTTTTCCCTCTGGGACACCTATCGCGCGCTGCATCCGTTTTTTAATATCATTCAGCCCACCCGAAATCGAGATATGATCCGCTCGATGGTAGCTCATTACGACCAGAGTGTTCACCACATGCTGCCGGTCTGGTCGCATTACGCGAACGAGAACTGGTGCATGATCGGGTACCACAGCGTTGCGGTGATTGCCGATGCGGTCGTGAGTGGGAATCTGACCGGAGCCGAAGCGAACAAGGCATTGGACGCCGCCGTGCAAACCGCGCGGACGAAATATTACGATGGCCTCGAATATTACATGAAACTCGGCTATGTGCCGGAAGATAAAAATTCATCGTCGGTTTCGAAGACACTCGAATATGCGTATGACGATTGGGCCATAGCCCAGATGGCGAAAAAGTTGAACCGCAAGGATGTTTACAACGAATTTATCAGGCGGTCGGAAAACTGGAAAAACGTTTACGATACGTCCGTCGGCTTTATGCGGCCAAAGATGAGCGACGGCACGTTCGGACAAAATTTTGATCCGCTAAAAACCGAGGGACAAGGGTTTATCGAGGGCAATGCATGGAATTACAGCCTGTACGTTCCGCACGATGCTGACGCGATGATAGAAATGATGGGCGGGAAAAAGCAGTTTGCCGCGCATCTCGACGAGCTATTCACGATGCATTTGCCGGACTCGTTTTTTGCCGAAACCGAAGACATAACCCGCGAAGGAATCATCGGAGGGTACGTGCATGGCAATGAGCCGTCGCACCACGTCGCATATCTTTACGACTGGACCGATGAGCCGTGGAAAACGCAGGAACGCGTTCGCATGATCCTCAAGAATCAATATCACCCAACGCCGGATGGACTCGGCGGCAATGACGATTGCGGCCAGATGTCTGCATGGTATGTCTTCACGGCGCTTGGTTTTTATCCGGTCGCGCCCGCATCAGGACAATACATGCTCGGAAGCCCGGCGATAGACAGCGCGGTTCTGAAATTGGAAAACGGAAAAACGCTTACGATCGAAGCAAAGAACCAAAGCGATAAGAACGTCTATGTAAAAAAGGTCGTCGTCAACGGCCAGACCTTGAAACGGCCTTATCTGACATACTCCGAAATAACAAACGGCGGAAGAATAACATTTTATATGGAGGACAAGCCTAATAAATGATGTTTCTTCGATGCATTTTCATATGACCGTATCAAAAATTTTCTGCTCCGACAAACGAAATTTGTGATAGTATTCCTGCGCAAACTTCCCACGAGTGTGGGTTAATGCTTAAGGCCACACGGTACTGAGACGCTAATTTATAAACTAAGGACGACTCTCACCGACCGGAGGTCACATGAGCAGCTTTTCGATACTTCAAAGGGGCGACAAACTTCCGACCGCCGCCGTTCTTCAAAAATTACTCAATCGCGCAGGAGCCGTCCTCAACGTTGACGGTGACTTTGGTTCAAAAACGGAAAAAGCCTTACGCGAATTTCAGCAGTCGCGAAATATAGCAGTTGACGGAAAAACCGGAAACGACACCTGGACTCGCTTGATGCATCTGGACGTCCTGCCTGTCGTGGACTGTATCGATGTTTTTGACGAGAAAATATATCGAGGACAGGCGCAGGTCGTGATCGACTCCGGTGGAGCTCCTATCATGATGGGCGGTATGTCAAACGGTCTTGAGCAGGCGGCGCTCGAGCTTAGGGATGCGCGTTCGATCTTTCTTCTGCGATTTATCGGTCACGGATGTCCGGGAGTTCAGGGCGTCACTATAGGCAGAGGAGGATGGTACGAGAACGTTGGAGGGGAACGCAAGGCGGACCGGAAAGTCTACGACCATTCGAGTATTTTTTTTCTAAATGCTCCTAATGCCGGATCGTTCGGGATAAAACAGATATTCGGACCTTATTCAAGCGTCGAACTGCACGGATGCCATGTTGCCTCCGGACCTGTTGGACACAAGTTTATTCGAGACCTTGCGACGGCACTTCAGGTTCCGGTTACCGCTGGCATTAACTCCCAGCGCGCCGCGCTTCGATTCGACGGCCCGACTTTTACGGCATATCCCCATGGTCTTCAAGCATGGTGTGCGTCGCTACCCGATTTTGTCGGCGTCTCAGTACCGTAGGTGATAGAGTCTTCGAGGCCGCTCTTGTTTCGGTCGTTGCGGCCCCGTTATTACCAGTTATCGTCCCAGCGCCTTGCGGATGCGTGCCAGATGATGCCAAGGGTGCCGCAGCGGGTGGTCCTCGATGACGAACTGCGCGGTGACCGGCGCACCGAAACTCAGTGAGAACGGTGCTGCGGTGTCTAACTGTTCATCGGTCAGTTCTCGAACCGCATTCGCGGCCTCAGCGCTATTCCGGCGCAATAGCTCGAGGGCCTCCGATCTGGAAACGCTTGCGTTTTCATGGGCATGGTTCGCGTTAATATCGGCGACGACCTCCCAGGTTACATCGGTGATCGCGTTGCCATCGGCAATCGCTGTTACGGCTCCGATCTCGATCGGATACATATTCCCGACATGATGGACAATGACCCCGACGGTCCGTTTATCATGGTCAGAAATCGGTGTAAGCCATTCCGTATCGGTGAGGTTTTCGGCGAAAGACGCGAGCAGCGCGGCGCCTTCCTCGATGCGGTCTGCGAGAGCCGCCGCACGTATTGATTTTTTTGATTCGACCTGTGTTTCTGTTGCTATGTTACTCATTATTGTGCACTCCTTGAATAATTATTATTGCCGGGTAAAACGGCGAGATTTAATATACGTGAAACGCCGACTTGAATAATTGACCAATCGTCCCATATTCTTTACTCGGACACCCGTTTAACGCAGGTTATCAAGATGGATGTGCTTTCTGAGGTCTTAAGAATTGTTAGACTTGACGGAGCGCTGTTCTTCAACGCAGAGCTTTCCGCACCGTGGTGTGTAAGCGAACCGCGTTCGACTGCATTGGCATCGCAACTCTCGCCTGAACCTGGGCATTTGATCCTTTATCATTTCATTACTGAAGGATGCGCGTTTGCTCGTCTGCCTGGTGGTCAACGCGAGGACCTGGTCGCGGGCGACGTTGTTATCTTCCCGCATGGCGATGCTCATCTGTTAGGCAACGGCTCACCCGAGAAACCGTTGGACGCCTTACGGATGTTTGATAAGAATCTGACACAAGGGCTCAAGCTCGCCCGGTTTGGCGGCGGCGGCGAGGTCACGCGGCTCGTCTGCGGATATCTAGTCTGTGAGCCGCGACTAAGTCAGATATTTCTCGCAGGCCTGCCAAAGATACTCAAAGTGCGCATTACGAATGAACCGGCTGATCATTGGCTCGAAAATTCGATCAAGTTTTCGGTTGGCGAGGAAACCAATGTCGAGGCGGGCAGCAGCCTGGTACTGGCAAAGTTGTCCGAGGTGCTGTTTGTTGAGACGTTGCGGCGCTATATCAATTCCCTGCCTGCTGATCAAACCGGCTGGCTTGCGGGCGCCCGTGATCCGGCGATCGGCCAGGCTCTTGCACTTCTGCACGCAGAGCCGGCTCACGGATGGACCATTTCCAACCTTTCGCGCCGTGTTGGCTTATCCAGAACACGACTTGCCGAGCGTTTTCAGCATTTTCTGCAAGAATCTCCGATAGCATATCTGACCAAATGGCGGATGAAGCTGGGAGCGGAAACGCTGCTATCGACCGAAAACAGTATCGAGGAAATTGCTGCAACGGTAGGATACGGATCAGCAGCAGCATTTAACCGTGCCTTCAAACGCGAGTATCAAACTCCGCCGGCGCAGTTTCGCCGCAAACACAAAGCCGCAGCCGACTAATTTTTCACCCGCCTATCGTCCGCGATCCAGTTTACTTCCCATGTCTTACCGCCATCGTCCGAAAAGGACTGTTCAAAATGACACGTATCCGGTGTTGAGCAAGAGATAAGAAATCGGACAAAAATTGCGCGCCCGTTGAGCGTTTCCTGATCGTAGAACTCACCGCGTCCGTTTTTAAATTCACCAATAGTCGGTGTAAAGAGTGTACCGCTTGCTGGGTTTGAAAAATTGAGGCTCCACTGTCGCGATTCGGAATTGTATAGGCGAAGGGACAGTCCTTCGATGCGGCCCGCCGGTCCGCTGACGTCAAGTTCCAAGAGGTTGGCGCGACCATTCCAGATTTTTCGAACAACGCTGGTGCCCTCGTATTCGACCCAGGTGGTAGAACCGGTCAGTGGGTGCAGCAAACGCCGCAGATGAGTTTTCCATGTACCGATCTCCCAGTCAAAATCGCGCGATCCGTCCCGTTTCATATCAACCTGTTTGGGACTTGTCTTCGAGACACCCGGATTTTGTTGAGCAATTCCATAAATCGGGAACAACCCGACGAACACGGTGCACAGCAAAAAGCAGTCTCGAACATATTTAATTATGCAGATCATTGGACCTCCTTAGCAATGTCAAACACACAGCCTAGCGACGTTTCACAGAGGATAACGTCATAACTTTCAAGCATCGGCATAGCTATGTCTTCAAGTTCGCTTTTCCATGGGTCACCTCCATAAAACACATCACGCATAAAACACATCACGCATCCGCTCACGTTCCTCGAGCGATGGGAAGGTGCGCAGCCAAACAAATTTGTTGGGATTTTCAAGGTCGATAAATGGCCCGACTACGCCCATCCCATACGAACGCAATGCCGGTATAGAGCGCGTTTCGAAAAATTCGATAAACTCATCACGGCGGCCCGGTTTTATTCTGTAACTTCGCACTTCTACGATCACGGTTTATCTCCTGACAGATTTGGAATATTATTTATGGTACGTAACGAATATAGTTAAACCCATGAACCCCGACAAGAAGGCACTTTCAGGTAACGGTAGCCGTCCCAACCCTGTAAACGGTTGTCCGCTGACCGCGGCGCTCGCAGCCATAGGCGGAAAATGGAAACTGATAATCATCTATTGGCTGGCCGAATCGCCGAAGCATTTTGCCGCGCTTAAACGGGAAATGTCGAGTATTTCCCAGAAGGTCCTAACGCAGCAATTGCGAGAATTGGAGAGCGACGGCCTCGTGCGGCGACAGCCAACGGGTGCTGTTCCTGCTCCGGTGGAGTATTCTCTGACCAAGTACGGTCGATCAGTGTTACCCTTGTTGGAAAACATTCGCTTATGGGGTAGGGGACATTTAGAGCGTTCCGTTTCCAGGACAGATGCAGCCAGTAGTGGCTTGTGAACCCTCCGTGAAATAGCTAGGGTTTTTACAAGGTGATTTCCACTGTGGCATTATGTCTGCGCCGAATGTCACAACGAGAATTCTGAATTAAAAATTTGATCTGGCCATTGTAAGAATTAGTTCGGCCAAAGGAAAATCTTATGAATAGAAACAGATTGATCCGTTACAGTCTTTATATTGCGATTGTCCTAACACTCGCGGCCCAACTATTTGCGCAGGCACAATTGCCAGTCGATCTTCGCGAAATGATAGATAAAGCGGCAGCGGACGCGTTGGCAAAATCCGGCGTTCCGAGCGCTTCCGTCGCGGTCGTAAAAGACGGCCAAATTGTCTATTTAAAGGCATACGGCGACGCCAAGCTCGAACCGAAAACCCCTGCCGCATCCGCAATGCGGTACAGCAT
>DATJGV010000363.1:0-10837 GCA_035494575.1 Pyrinomonadaceae bacterium
CAGTCGGCGATGCGCGATCAGCGAAAAAATCTCCAGATGATCTTCCAGGACCCGTACGCCAGCCTTAATCCGCGAATGACGGTCGGAGCGATCATTGGCGAGCCGATCCGTACTTTTGGTTTGGCAAAAGGCCAGTCGGTCGACTCGCTGGTGCAGGATCTGATGGAAACCGTCGGTCTCAGCCGCCGTTTTTCGAAACGCTATCCGCACGAGTTTTCGGGCGGCCAGCGTCAGCGCATCGGCATCGCCCGAGCGCTTGCGGTCGATCCGGAATTTATCGTCGCTGACGAACCGATCTCCGCGCTCGACGTTTCCATTCAGGCCCAGATAATGAACCTGATGGAAAAGCTCCAGGCCGAAAAAGACCTTACCTACCTATTTATCTCGCATGATCTGCGGGCGGTGCGGCATCTTTCGGACCGAGTCGCTGTCATGTATCTCGGCAAGATCGTCGAACTTGCCGGCGGAAAAGAAATTTACCGCGATCCGCTGATGCCTTATTCAAAAGCGTTGATCTCGGCTGTCCCTGTTCCCGACCCGGCGATCGAGGCCACCCGCGAGCGTATCATCCTGAAAGGCGATGTGCCTTCGCCGATCAACCCCCCGACCGGCTGCCATTTCCACACCCGCTGCCCGTTTGCTATCGAAGATTGCAAGCAAATTGTTCCAAAACTCGTTGAGATAAAACCGAGCCACTTCGCCGCGTGCATTCGCATAAACGCCGAACACCCGGACATCGAGGAAAATGCGAAGAAGGGATCAGGTGCTATAGGAAATTAGATCGACCCGTTTTCTTCTCAAAAAGGCCTTGCAGGATCAGGGGAAATAGACTAAAAGAGAGGCCCGCGGTCAGGCCTCTCTATTTCAAGCCGCATTATAAATTTTGGTATGAATAATCAGCGGCTTGAAGTAGCTGAACTCGACGTTGTGTTGTTCGCTGCGTCGCGAAGTGCCTTGACGCGGTCGTGCGCCTGCTGTACCGATGCATATTGCGCCTGCACCGTCTCGTAAATATAGTTCGGCAGCGAATCTTTGAGAGCGTCCCGGTATGCATTTTTTGCCGAATCTTCACCGCGTTCGCACTCGTTGAGAATTGATGCCTCGTCCTTTCCGGTCACGGCCGATTTGATGTTCATCCAGCCGCGGTGCAGAGCACCGGAAAAGCTTCCCTTATTTTCCGCATCGCCGCCCAGTGTCTGGACCAGGCTTTGTAATTCACCGGCGAACTGCGCCCGCTGCTGCGAAAATTCGTAAAACAGCGATTTCAGGTCCGAGCGTTCGATTCCTTCTGCCGCCGTCTGAAAGCCTTCCTGCCCGTCCTTGCAAATTTCGATAAGCCCGTTAAGTATCGAGATCACATCGTCGTTGGACGCCGTATTTGTTATAGGTTCGGCGTCCGTGGTCATCGGTTTTGTAGCTTCGTAATCGTTGATCATTTTTATACGTACTCCTTTTTTGTAAATATAGTTTTATTACTTGCATCGCCTATTCACACAATTAGCGTGCCAAAAGGAAAAGTAAGAAAAATGCGGCGAATGCCGGTAATTTCGGCATTTGGTGAAGTGTAACGATACAAGCCTTGTCTCGAATCATTGCATGGCTAATAGTTGCGGCATGCGAAAGGAACCGAAATTGCATCTAAATGGCATAATTTTTCTTGAAATTTGCTATTAATTGGTAGTATTAAGCAGGTATGCATTATGACAGATGTCATTGATGCGGCCTTACGCGTCGCTTTTAGGCGATGCGTGTGTTCTGACGAATGACCGACCGACCCAAAAACAGCGGGAACGAAAAAAATCTGAACGCGATAGCCGAACAAAGTGGTTTGGCCGTTGTCGTCGTGGATAAGGACTCCCGGGCGCTTCTTGTATCGAACAACAATTCGATATGCGGCGAGCTCTATTCGTCTGCCGAGTTTGCCCCGCGCTGTGCCGAGTTTTGCGGCAAAGCGTATGCGTCGGCGGTCGAAGCAGGCGCGCCCACTAGCTACGAATGCCACGCCGGGCTCCAATGCCGGGCGGTTCCGATAAAATCCGGTAAAAAGCAGCTGGTCGCTATCATCGGCCGGGCATTTTTGAGCTCGCGAAGTTACCGCAACGCGACGGCACGCGCGGTCGCGGGCGATTGGCGATCATTCCCGCCGTCAAAACTTTTTGAGAATGTGATCATAGCCGGTTCGCCGAGTCATCTCGATAAACTCGAACAGCAGGTCAAGGCCTCAGAGCCGGACATATCGGTCAGCCAGGCCAGGAACGAACCGGAACCGGTATCGAAAAACACCGAGATTCCGAAAGAGGCGATTGTCGAAACGGCCGAAAAGCCGACCGAAGCTCCGCCCGTTATCGATCAGCGCGCGCCCGATCCGTTCGAGTCCTCGCTCTTGAATTACAATCTTGATACGTCGCCGGCGGAGAGCGAAGGCGGGCCGGATCCTTTTGCCTCGTCGATGATGAACTTCAGGCTGGAATCGCTCCCGGCATTTCATCAGCACGACGCGTCCGACCGTGAGGCGTGGCAGGCGTTCATTCCGTCGCTGCTCCAGGTTTCGTACAGGCTGGCTTGTCAGCGTATTTTGGAGTTTTTGGCACGGCATTACGGCATCGAGTCGTCCATCTGGCTTCAACCCGAAGGGAAAGAGTTTGAGGTTGCGGCGGCGATCGGCGAATTTGCGAACGGCCCGATGAAGATCGGCATAACGACGGACGATAAGCGAATTCGTGCGGCCGTCCGCGACGACTCACCGATCCTTCTCAAGGAACGCCAGGCTGGTTCGGTCAAGCATCAACGGCTTATACAGCTGTTCCCCGTCGTGATCGGAGGGCGGGTTCGCAACGCGCTCGGTGTGGCAAGCGAACGGATGGACCCGGAACTGAGCGGCCGCGTGCTGAAATTTTGCCGATATGTCGCGTCCCGGCTTGAGATATTGCGGCTGCGCGAGGCCGTTGCGGAACGCGAACGCGTGTCGCGAATGCTGCGGGAATTTAATGACCGCCTCAGAAACGTTGACGCGGACAATTTTTGGCAGCAGCTTATGAGCGTTTCGGCCGAGCTGGTCGGCGCGGAGCGTGCATCGCTTCTCGTCGGAGGAGCAGCCGAGGGTTTAACCGCCAAAGCTGCAGTCGGAGCGCGTGTCGATCTTGCACATGCAACCGACATCGGCGAGCGCGTCGCGCGTACTATCCTTGAAAAAGGAAAACCGGTGCTTGTTACCGATGCCGCGCGAATTTCGCTTCCGCCCGCGCCGTCGGAACGGCAGTATAAAACGGCGTCGTTCATAAGTTATCCGATAACGCTCGGCGAGCGCGGAATTGCCGTGCTGAATTTTACGGACAAGGTCAATGGCCAGCGTTTTGACAAACATGACATCGAGACGCTCGACCTGATCGCACCGCAGCTAGGCGTTGCGGTTGACCGCATGGTTTTGCGGGATAAAGCCGGAGAATATGCGCAGTTGTCCATAACCGATTCGCTGACCGGACTGCTGAACCGGAGGTATCTTGAGGAACGTTTGACGGAGGAGATAAAACGCTCCGACCGAAGCGGCGAGCCTGTCAGCTTTATGATGCTCGACGTTGACGAATTTAAGTCTTACAACGACAGGTTCGGGCATCCGGCGGGTGACGAAGCTCTGGAAATAATTGCAAGGGTATTAAAGGAAACGCTTCGCGGAGCGGACATCGCCGCGCGTTACGGCGGCGAGGAGTTTTGTGTGTTGTTGCCGCAAACGACCACCGACGAAGCCGAACGGATCGCCGAACGCATCCGGCACACGATCGAGAATACCAAATTTCCAAAACGCAAGGTGACCGTCAGCATCGGCATCGCCAGCCGTTCGTCGTCGATCAGTGTGGTTCGGGACCTGATAGAGGCGACCGACAAGGCGCTGTATCAGGCAAAACGCGACGGGCGGAACAGAATTAGAACATACGCAGGCCCCGGTGAAGGCGATGACGAAAATATTCACTGATAAATGATGTTTGAGGAGAAAAAGCTATTGGCGGACCTTCCGGCGGAAGAGTTTGTGGGAAGAGACCGCGAACTCGAGCTGTTGCGGCGCCATGCTTTTACCTCGACATCGCCGGCGGGAATTGTGCTTTTGTCGGCACCGGCTGCCGGAGCTTCCGAATTGCTGCGACAGGTTTACGACCGTCTTTTCACCCAGCGAAACAATCTCATTCCCTTTTATTTTGCGTTCGAAAAAAACGATAAAACCGCGGTTCAGGCTGCCCGGCGTTATCTGCGGCAATTCCTCGTTCAGGCCGCGGCGTTTCGGCGAAAAGATCCGGCAATGCTCACATCAGCGTCCGATCTGAACGAGCTCGCTGACCTGGCGGCTGCTTCGGACGCTGTCTGGTTCGATCCGCTCCTGAAAGCACTCGACCGTGGAGAAACTAATGACGAGCGGGCGTTCGTTCGCAACGCGGTAAGCGCTCCGCTGCAGGCATTTGCACGCGGTTCGCGGGTGTTTGTCATCGTTGACGACCTTCATAAGGCTCCGGCGGAAGACGCAATGTCACTTATTGACGAGCTGACTGCCGTCTTTAACCACTCGCGCGTCCCGTTCATCTTTTCGGCACGAAGGAAAATGCCGGTCGATGTTTCGAACGCCGAGATCGTTCCGCTTGATCCGTTGGATTTTAACGAGGCTGGGACTTTGGTTGAGACATTGGCTAACAAGGGTGGTGTAACGATCAACGATCCGACGCGCGATCTGATCGCCGCGCAGCTCGGCGGCAGCCCGCTCTTGATAAGAATGCTGATGCTAGCGGCGCGCGAAACCGGGAAAAGCCTCGAAAGCTTTCAGGGCGTGCAGCGATTGTACGCCGACGAACTTGTACGCGGAAGAATCGGCGCGTATTACAAGAGCTCGTTAGAGTCAGCCCTTGCTGACCCGATCACGGCGCAGAAAGTTATCGAACTTATTCATTCCGTCCTGGACCCCGACGCGGGTCGTATTTCGCTCGAATCCTGGGAGCGCCGCGTTGGCCTCGACAAGACCGAATTTCAGCGGCTTATTCGGACACTCAACATCGATGAGTTCGTCGATGTCGGATCGGTGCAGGTAAAGGCGATTGAGAACGAGGTTCTTCGCGATTATGTCGAAGCGCATTATCGACGCGGCAGTCTGGATGAGACGTCTTTGGCGGTCACGTCTCACGTGGTTACGACCGCGTTGAAACGATCACCGAGGCTGATGGAAAGGTTGTACAGACACCGGACCTCCGCTGCTCTTCAGCAACTCGTCGGGTCGTTCGATTGTCAGGATATTCCGCTCGGGCTGATCGATTACCGGGTTTTTAAGGAAACTTACAAAGGCACCTCGAATGGCGAGATAAGTCGCGGTATGGCTTCGGAGAGCGAACGTTTTCTGCTGCCGCACATCGCGCATTCGGCTGCGATATCCGATCATTATCCGCCGGTCGATGAGCTGATCGATCCTGAGAGAACGGCATACGGCGCGGGATTTTTAGATCGTACGTATTCCGCTGATAACGAGGTCGTTTGGCTTGCCGCGGAGATCGAATCGAAGCTGGAAGCAAGCCGGGAATTGACCGAATCGTGGATCGGGGTCTTGGAAGACGTAGCATCCGCACGATCTCTTAACAATTACCGTATCTGGCTTGTTTCACCCGAAGGGTTTTCACCGGAATCTCTCGATCTGCTCGCGCAGAAAAATGCGACAGGTTCAAACCGCCGTCAGGTCGATATGCTGCGTCGGTATCTTGAGGTCGGCGAGATCGCCGTTGAGGACGGCGAAGGCATCGATTACGATATCACGATACCGGTCGGCGAAGACACCGAGCTGATCGCGGCTCAAATGCTCGAAGAGATCGCCAAGCGCTACGATTTTCCGGCAAAATCCGTCAACCAGATCAAAACGGCGCTCGTTGAGGCCTGCATCAACGCTGTCGAGCACGGCCACAGTCCGGACCGCAAGATCTATCAGCGATTTTCGGTACGAG
The DNA here is from genome assembly GCA_035494575.1 of Pyrinomonadaceae bacterium. Taxonomy (GTDB): domain Bacteria; phylum Acidobacteriota; class Blastocatellia; order Pyrinomonadales; family Pyrinomonadaceae; genus OLB17. Next base: position 5,967 of record DATJGV010000363.1, read on the forward strand.
ACGACCGCATCGTGATCACGGTTTCGAACCGCGGCATCAAGCTGGCCGACAAATTGGCCGAGCGGGAACTGACCCAGATCGAGCCGCCGCGCGAGGGCCGACGCGGATGGGGATTGAATCTGATCAAAGGCCTGATGGACGACGTCCGCATAGAGCAGGTCGATGACGGAACGCGCATATCGATGACCAAATTCCTCTCGCCAAACTAGCCGTATTGTCGATAAAATAATTTACCATCCATGCAAAACGGTGTAAAATAAAAGGCGGAGCTGTCTGAAGAGCTCTTTTCTGTGAATTCCGAATTGACGGATCGAGCCTTCAAATTTCTAAGTTCGTGGAACATATCGTGATCTTTGATAACTTCTGACCACTGGCCGCCAACCACTGCTAACTATTTTCTTGTGGGACAATGAGACAAGTGGGACAAGAGCTAAACCCTTTATTTTCAACAACGATCTTGTCCCAGCTTGTCCCATGCTGGGACAAAATGGGACAAAAACGCCAAAAGTTAAGAGCCGCGCGAGCTTCGTTCAGTTGAGACGGACAAGGAGGCTTTTCGTTCAAACAAAATGAACAAGCGGTGAATTATTGAAAATATTCATTGTATTGTTTGCCGGTTTATGGTAAAAAACTTCAAGTTATTTCTTCAATAACACGTCTAAATCATAAAAGGAAAAACTTTAACCCCTGATGGAAATGGAACCAACCTCCGTCGTTCGGGACGAAGACGGCACAGCCGTAGTCCTTGCGGGTGACTATCTGAACAAGATCACGGGCGAGCGCGTCGAACGCGAATGCCGACGCTGTATCGACGGCGGGTGCAAGCAGCTCGTTGTCGATTTTTCGGATACCGAGATCGTGAACAGCATCGGCGTCTCGATCCTGCTCGGCGTCATCGACTCGGCATCGAATGCCGGGGCCAAGGTAGTCTTTTCGCACCTGAACGCCAACACCGCCGAGCTTTTCGATCTGCTGGGCGTCACTAAGCACGTCTCTCTCGCAATTGCCGAATAATGGCCGACGATACAAACAAGATAATCCATGCATTCGGAGCACTTGCCGATCTCGGACAGGCCGTTGCCGATAAGAACGATTTTCAGGAAACCATCCGCACGTCGCTTCACTTGATATCGGGTGCGATCGGGATAATGCGCGGCGGCGTCGCTCGTTTTTCGCGTTTCGGCCATGAATTGACGCTGGCAGCAGCCCGCGGGCTTGGCGACGATTTTCCGCTTTGTATGAATATCGGTGCCGAGGATGAAAGGCAGTTTTTGATAAACGGCCTCTATCCGCTGGAATTCGGCGAGGCAAAAATGCTGCCGTTCTTTCAGCGTTATAACGATAATTTAGAGGCGAAAAAGATCGCGCTCTTTGTACCGCTTGTCATACGCGATGAACTGCTTGGCGGCCTTTTCCTTGGTGAAAAAGCAACCGGCGAACCGTATTCGAGCTATGACAAAGATATCATCTGCTCGATGGGACGGCATATAGGTGTCGCGATCGCGCAGCGAAATATGATGGCCGAACTCGAACGGCGCTCGGCCGATAATCGCCGCCTGTACGATGAACTGAAATTAACGTACAAGGCGACGGTAAAAGCATTTGCAACGGCCATCGACTGCAAGGACAAATATACCGAGGGACATTCGGTCCGCGTCGGCAAATACGCCGAGCTGATCGCGAGTGAGCTTGGCTGGAGCGAAGAGGAGACCGAAGGAGCGGCGGTCGCCGGATATCTGCACGACGTCGGCAAGCTGACGGTCGAGCGAAAGATCATCAACGCACCGTACCGGATCAACGCAAAGGAGTCCGCCGAGCTAAACAAGCATCCAACGGTCGGTTATCAGATCTTGCAGGCGATCAATCACCCGTACGCCGCCGTGCCGGACGCCGCAAAATACCACCACGAGCGGCTCGACGGGCGCGGTTACCCCGACGGATTGTACGACCGCGAAATCCCCTACATTGCAAAGATCGTGAATCTGGCCGATTCGTTCGATGCGATGACGACCGACCGGCCGTACAAACGCCGCCGTCCCGCCAGCGAGGTAGTCGATGACCTTAAGCTAAATTCGGGCAAACAGTTTGCACCCGAGATCGTTTCGGCATTTTTTCGCGGAATGCTTAACGAACTGAACGGCAATGTAAAAGAAAAGCGTTTTCGTCGGCTGCTTGGCCGGGAGTATATGGAGGCCGAAGGTCTGGCACCCATGCTGCGAGGAGCCCTACACGAAATGGGCAGCGGCGGTGCGATCACCGTAATGAGTCTCAGCTGATCGGCTCTTTTCGATCGCCCAGAATACGTTTGCGGTGACTTTCACCCCAACAGATCAGCTCGGTAATTACCTTTTCGAGCGATTTACCATAGCTCGTAAGTTCATATTCGACGGCGACCGGTTTTGTGTCGAAAACCGTCCGTTTTACAAGCTCGTTTGCCTCAAGCTCTTTTAGCTCCTTGGACAGCATTTTCCCGGTTATGCTGCCAACGTCCCGCTGAAGTTCCTTGAACCGCTTCTTCTCGAAGTTCAACGAACACATTATCGCGATCTTCCACTTGCCGTTAAGGATGTCCAGGGCGTCGCGCAAAGCCATCATCTGTTTCGAAAATTCCTTTGAATGAATCGATGTATTGATCACCATACCTTGGAGTGGTTTCCCAAAGGAAACCGCTATATCTTAGAAAAGTGGTTGCTAAAAGATACCACTGTTATTATAATAGCATTAAGAATAAAAAGCTAGCAACGATGAAAGCTCTTCAAGAGTAGCATCAATTAAAAAAAGATATGAAAAATTTGAAACAGATCGATTCTATACTTTCGCGGCCGAACGATTTCGGCATGGTTGGCGACGGGTTTCGCGTGTACAACTACTTCCCGAACGGATATCGTATTCGCCACAAAATAAGCCCTTTTATCATGCTCGATTTTAATCCTGAGTACGATTTCGGCCCGTCCGATACGCCTCGTGGCGTCGGCGCTCATCCGCACAAAGGTTTTGAGACAGTGACCATCGCGTACAAGGGCAGCGTCGAGCACCACGACAGCAAAGGGAACGGCGGCGTGATCAACCCCGGCGATGTTCAGTGGATGACGGCCGGCGGCGGCATTTTGCACAAGGAGTATCACGAAAAGGAATACTCGAAAAAGGGCGGCCCTTTCGAGATGATACAACTTTGGGTAAATCTGCCTAAAAAAGACAAGCTGACGCCCGCGAAATATCAGGCGTTGGAAGCGTCCCAAATGGGTAAAGTGACCGTTGACGGCGGCACGGTGAATATTATCGCCGGCGATTTTAACGGCACGAAAGGCCCTGCTACGACCTTTACGGAAATGAATGCTTTCGACATTCGTCTCGAAAAGGGCGGCAGGCTCGAAACCGAAATTCCAGCTGGCCATAACACCGCTATTCTGGTCGTAAACGGATCAGCCGAGATAAACGGCCAAAAGGTCAAAGAGCACGATTTTGTGCTCTTCAAAAACGAAGGCGAGCAGATTGAGATTGCCGCCGACGAAAAAAGCGTTATGTTTTTAATGAGCGGCGTGCCCATTGACGAACCTATCGCGCAATACGGTCCGTTTGTTATGAACACACAGGGCGAATTGCAGGAAGCCTTTGAGGAATTTGCGGCAGGTAAGTTTGGATATCTCGACTAGGCCATGGCTTTTCGGTAAACCAGGTCGGCCGCCGCTACGTCTTCGACGGCAACTCCCACTGATTTGAACAGAGTTATTTCGTCTTCGGATTGCCGTCCGGGTTTTTGGCCTGCAATTACCTCGCCAATCTCGGCTGAGATTTTACCGGCCGCGATGACGTCGCCCGATTCCTGCATTGCGGCCTCGCGCGATTCGACAAAGATCTGCGACACTCTTAATGTTGCGTCGTCAAGTTCGCGCCAATTTGGACGAGTTGCCCCGACCGCGTTTATGTGCGCTCCCTGCGAAAGCCATTCGCCCATTAAAACAGGAGTCGTTGAAGCAGTCGCGACAACGATGACGTCGGCACCGCGAACGGCTTCTTCAGCGGATGCCGCAACCTTTACTGAATGTGCGTTGGCAAAGGCCGCGGCGTTTCGCGGACTCCAAACTCTCACTTCGGAAAATTCTCGTACCAGTCGAAGCGCTTCTAAATGGCTTCGCGCCTGAACTCCCGAGCCGAGAATCGCGAGCACGTGCGAATCGGGTCGGGCAAGTTTGTCGGTCGCGACTGCGGAGACCGCAGCCGTTCTCATTTCCGTGATCAAGCGCCCGTCGATCATCGCAATGGGCTCGCCCGTTTCAGCGCGGAAAAGCAAAATTACCGCATGATGTGTGTGAATGCCCTGGTTGTTGGGATAGAAGGTTACAAGCTTGGCTCCGAGCGAGCCGTTGTACGCCGGCATCAAGCCGAAAAAACCTTGGTGCTCGGCGATGGAAAGAACGGTTCGGACCGGTTGAATAACCTTGCCGCCGGAGAGATCAGCTAGAGCTCTCGACATAGCGGAGATTAGCTCCTTCATGTTAAGAAGGTTGCGAACCGCATCCTCACTTAGGATCAAAATACTGTCGACTTTATGTCCCGTTGCCATCCTTTGCTAGTTCTTCGTCTGTTTTCTCAAGATATTTCTCTTCAAATCTTGCAACAAAATGCAGCACCACAAAAACGATCGTCGTACTTCCCACGGCTAAAACATATCGCTCAAGCCCGACTATCATTCCTATTGCCGCTGTTGTCAGAACGCCGGCGGCTGTCGTCAAGCCTTTTATTCGGTCATTATTGCGATTAAAAAATATCATTCCTGCGCCGAGGAAGCTGATGCCCGTAACAACCGCGCCGACAAGGCTCGCCGGATCGAATCGCATCAGTTCGCCGTAAACGGAAAACTTTTTTATCAT